>NZ_JBCLNH010000001.1:0-139442 GCF_039062665.1 Clostridium sp. 2218st1_F5_2218SCRN_220325
TACTGTAACATGAACATAAACTTATGAGCTATTTTTTTATCCATTTTTAAGTGTTGCACTTAATATGATAATTCATCTTTAAAATAAAAAAACTTAGAGCACAGTATTTAAACTTTACCCTAAGTTTTTATTTTATTATTGAACTTATTTCTTATTATTTTATAGCATCTGCTATTTCATCTATCATTTGGTTAGTAGACTCGATTCCACCAGTCATTGTATACCATATAACAGAGTTTAAGTAAACTATATTTCCATTTTTAGCAACTTCTGTTTTGTTCATTACTTCATTGTCAAATAATTTAGATGCAGCTTCACCTTTACCAGTAACTGCTCCTCTATCTACAACAAATACATAATCTGATTTATTTTCTAAGAAATATTCAAATGATACTTGTTGTCCGTGAGTTGAATCGTCTATATTTTTGTCAGCTTCAGTAAATCCTAAACCATTATATATTAATCCATATCTTGATTTAGCAGAAAATGTGCTTATACTTCCTTCGTTAGCCATAACAACACTAGCAGTTAATCCTTTTTCTGTTACAGTTTTGTTTACTTTTGCTATTTTAGCTTCTATTTCATCTATAGCTTTTTTAGCTTCATCTTGTTTATCAAATAAGTTTCCTAAATCAGTAACTACAGTTTTGAATGAATTCATGTAATCTTGTCCATCTACTGCTAAGTTTACAGTTGGAGCTATTTCTTTGAAACTATCTATATCTTCTGCTTGTCTTCCACCTATTATTATTAAATCTGGATTTAAAGACTCAACTGCTTCAAAATCAGTTTCTTTTAAGCTTCCTACATTAGTGTATTTATCATCTGAGTAATTTGATAATATTTCTGGCATTTTTCCATTTTTAGGTAGTCCAACTACCGCATCAACACCTAAGTTTTTTAATATATCTGCTACACCATAATCAAATACTACAACTCTTTTTGGATTCTTTTTTAATTCTGATTTTTCGCCATTTGCATCTGTTATCTGAACAGTTGTTTGTTCAGCACTTTGTTCTTGCTGTGTTTGTTGATTTTGTGATCCTGAATTTAATTTAGTAAATCCAAACACTCCTAATCCTAATACTAAAATTCCACCTACTATGGCAGCTGCTTTTTTGTTCATTTTTATTCTCCCAATATATAATGACTTTTTTATTAAGTCATATATAACCTTTCTTTAATTTTTTATTTTTAATAATAAATACTTATTTTTTTACCATCTATATCTTTGACATCAAAGTCCATCTCGTATATATCTTCAAGTGTCTCTTTATTTATTATCTCATCAACTATTCCTTCTTTTGCAATCATACCGTTTTTTAAGCAGATTATATAATCAGAATAACAAGATGTGAAGTTAATATCATGCATAACTAAGATTATTGTTTTTCCAAGCTCATCACAAAGTTTTTTTAGGACTTTCATCATCTGAACTGAATTATTCATATCTAAGTTATTTAGAGGTTCATCTAAGAATATATATTCAGTGCCTTGAGCTATAACCATTGCAATATATGCTCTTTGTCTTTGCCCACCACTTAACTCATCTAGATATTTATCTTGAATATCAGTAAGTCTCATATACTCTATAGCTTCTTCTACATATTTAATATCTTCTGCTTGTAATTTTCCCTCGCAATATGGAAATCTACCAAAACTGACAAGTTCTCTAATTGTCAGTCTTATGTTTATGTTGTTAGATTGCTTTAATATCGCAATCTTTTTAGATAATTCTTTTTTATCCCAGCTATCTAGTTCTTTTCCTTCTATAAATACTTGACCACCATCTCTTTTCATAAGTCTAGTTATCATAGAAAATGCAGTACTCTTTCCGGCTCCATTTGGTCCGATTAAAGAAGTTATTTTTCCTTTTTGTATTTTAAGCGATACATTATGTACCACCATTTTATCTCCATAACTTTTGCTTAAATTTCTTACTTCTATCATATTCGACTCTCCTTGTAAAGTAGATACATAAAGTAAATACCGCCTATCATATTAATTACTACACTAACAGGTGTACTTAAATGTAAAATTCTCTCCATTAATACCTGACCAAATACTAATGTAAATATACTTACTAATATTGATACAGTTACTAAATAACTATGTTTATATGTTTTCATCATTTCTCTAGTTATATTTGCTACTAAAATTCCTAAGAATGTAAGAGGTCCTACTAAAGATGTTGAAATTGCTATAAGTATTGCTATTATCACAAATGATTTTTTCATTATTTTGTCATAGTCAACACCTAAGTTAATTGCTTGATCTTTACCTAAACTCATTACATCATAGTATTTTATATCATCCCAAACAAATGGAATCATAAGTAAAACTAATATTATAGATAAGAATAATATATCTACATTTACATTGTTAAAACTAGCAAATAATTTGTTTTGAAGAACTAAATATTCATTTGGATCAATTACCATTTGCATAAATGATGATAAACTTCTGAAAAATGTACCACAAATCATACCTATTAATAATACAAATATTATGTTTGCATTATCTTTTTTAAATATTAATTTGTATAGTAAAGATGTTCCTAAAATCATAAATACTAGGCAAATTAAAAAGTTTATTTTCTTATTTGATACAAATGCACTACTTGAACCAAAAGCAAATATTAACATAGTTTGTATTGCTACATATAGAGAATCTATACCCATTACATTTGGAGTTAAGATTCTGTTGTCCGTTATAGTTTGGAAGATTATTGTTGAAAATCCGATGCATCCACCTGTCAGAATTATTGCTATTAATCTAGGTATTCTTTTTGAAAGAGCATAATCCATACTCCCTTTGTTGATGCCCATAAATAAGAATAATAACGATGATGCTAATATCATTAGAGATAATACTATTATCGGCATATATAAATTTTGTTTTCTATCCACTTTTCCTATCTTTTTACCTATTTTATTTCTCTCCAGATTAGCTTGCATATGATTTCCTCCTTAAAACTAAATAAAGGAACATTCCACTACCTATTACACCAACTGTAAGACCTACAGAAAGTTCATAAGGGTAGACAAATACTCTTGCAAGAATATCACAGAATAAAACAAATATTGCCCCAAATAATGCAGTATCTAATATATTCTCGTGGACATTGTCTCCTTTGTATAGTGAAACTAAATTAGGTACTATTAACCCTATATAAGGGATTTCCCCAGCTATAATAACTACACAGACAGTTACTATAGATACTATTATAAGTCCAAGATTTACAATTTTATTGTAATCAAGGCCTAAGTTTGTTGCAAAATCTTCACCCATTCCAACAACTGTGAATTTGTGTGCATAGAAAAATGCAATTGCCATTAGTGGTATTGATAAATATAATAATTCATAATTTCCTTTTAAGATCATTGAAAAATTACCTTGTAACCATGAGTTAACATTTTGCATTATGTCAAATTCATAACCAATGTAAGTAGTTATTGAGCCAATTATATTACCAAACATAATACCTACAAGTGGAACGAATATCACACTCTTTACTTTTAAATTTTTTAAAAAAGTCATAAATAACATTGTTCCAGCTAGTGCAAAAACAAATGATATCATAGCTTTTTGCATAGTTGTTGCTCCTGGTACTAAAACCATTGCAATTACTATACCAAGTTTTGCTGAATCTATTGTTGCTCCTGTAGTTGGTGAAACAAATTTATTTTGACTTATTTGTTGCATTATTAAACCACATATACTCATAGCACTACCTGCTACAAGTGTGCTTATTAATCTCGGTATTCTACTAACCATCATAAGATGCATTGTCTCATCACGACCAGTAAATACATCTAATATATTTATGCTTTTAGCTCCTAATAACAAGGAGATTATACATAAAGTAATTAATATTAGCGTTAAATATTTTTTTTTCATGATTTTTATTTCTCCTAGCCCTTTTGTTATCTCATAATCATAAACACATGATAACGATTATCATTTTATATTTATATTATAATTCAATCAATATACTATTTCAATATTTTTTTTATCATTTTAATAATTTTTTAATTTTAATTAGATTTTTAAATTAATAAAGCTTTTAATTAAAAAAATTACAATTATACATACCTTTAAAATCTTCTATTTTTCTACAAAAAAAGTTGCACACTATATCAGCATGCAACTATATATTAAACCTTTTATTATTTTACTTTTACTATCCAACCTTCTGGAGCTTCTATATCACCAAATTGTATTCCATATAGTGTTTCATATAATTTAGTGATAACTGGTCCTGCTTCTTCTTTGCTGTGGAAAATATGTTCTTTTCCTTTATAGTATATTGAGCCTATTGGTGCAACAACTGCAGCAGTACCACAAGCACCTACTTCAGTAAATTTATCTATATCATCCATTAATATTTCACCTTCTATTGCTTCCATTCCTAAGTAATCTCTAGCAACTGTTAATAGTGAGTTTCTAGTTATACTTGGTAATATAGATGGTGAATCTGGTGTTATAAATTTATTGTCTTTAGTTATACCAAAGAAGTTTGCAGCTCCTGCTTCTTCTATTTTAGTATGAGTAGCTGGATCTAAATATATACAATCTGAATATCCTTCTTCATTAGCTAACTTATGTGGAAGCATACTTCCTGCATAGTTTCCTCCAACTTTAGCTGCCCCTGTTCCATATGGCGCTGCTCTATCGTATTTAGCAGTAGTCATTGAAACTGGTTTAAATCCGCCTTTAAAGTATGGTCCTACTGGTATTCCAAATACACAGAATAGATATTCTGGTGCTGGCCCAACACCTATATTATCTCCACATCCTATTACAAATGGTCTTATATAATAAGTAGCACCTGTGCCATATGGTGGTACATATTTTTCATTTGCTTTTACAACTTGTTTACAAGCATCTATAAATTTTTCTACTGGTATTTCTGGCATTAACAATCTTTCACAACTATCTTGAAGTCTTTTTGCATTCATATCAGGTCTAAATAATTGTATTTCCCCGTCTTTTGTTGAATACGCTTTTAAACCTTCAAAACATTCTTGCCCATAATGTAATGCTGTAGCCCCTATACTTATAGATATTCTATCCCCGTCTTGTATCTTACCTTCATCCCATTTACCATCTTTCCAATAAGATACATACATATTGTCTACATATTGATAACTAAATCCTAACTCGTCCCATTTTATATTCGCCTTTTGCATTAATATTTACCTCTTTCTTAAAAAACTTTTATTGCTATTTTTTGTATACAATATATAATAACAGATTATTCTATATTTTGCTATATTTTTAAAAAATTCTCAACATTTCTACAATATTATTATTTATCTAATTATATCTAAAATATATTTATAAAATTCACTTCGTTCATATCGCCAACGACTTTGTCCGTTGCTTAAAATTCACTGCGTTCATGGCGCCAACGACTTCGTACGTTGCTTAAAATTCACTTCGTTTATAGTTCCAATGACTTTGTCTTCTCTTTAGATAATAAGTTATAAATTTAAATTATCCACAAACTAGATAATGTATAATTTCCTTAGAATTAAAAAAAGCCAGTGTCAAATCCACTGGCTTAAATATTACTTATTTAATTGATATCAAATATTATTTATTTAATTTTGCTAATATATCTTCTACTTCTTGTCCGTGTACTTCACAAGCTTGTTCTAAAGTTTCGAATTGTGCAGATGGGCATCCTAAGCATCCCATTCCCATATCCATTAAAACTTGTGCAGCTTCTGGTTTAACTCTTAATATTTCTCCTATTGTCATATCTTTTGTTATCATATATTCTTCCTCCTGTATTTTATACCTATTATTTAATGATATATTGTTATTATGTAAACACTCTGTCCTAATGTTTCAAACATAGTATTTACAATTATAGGGTATTTTATAACAAATATCCATCATTTTTTTATAAATTTAGCAAATACTGAAATTATAATTATCTATTTATTTTTCTTTATAGATTTCTTCAATATTTTATTATCAAAATAAATATCCCCTATTAACTATAAAAAATAATTGATTAACTGTATATTTAAGTGATATGATTGTTTATTATAATTTACAAATAGATATTAAAGGTGGTAATAAACATGTTTTCTAGTATGACTAAAGAAGAAATTTTAAATTTCTTTAAAGATACATATTATCAAGTCAAAAGCTTCTCTTTAAATGATATTATTGCACTTGAAGGAGAAGAATGTGTGGCCATTGGTATTATACTTAGTGGCTCTGTCGACGTTAAACGTATGTTGAGCAATAAAATAATACAGATGACTTCTTTTGGTCCTGGTCATTTATTTGGAGAAGTTATTATATTCTCTGATGTAAATAAATATCCAGCAACTGTAATTTCTTCATCTAAGTCAGAAGTTCTCTTTATATCTAGAGAAAACTTCAAGCAATTTACTTATACACATCCCGATTTTTTAGAGATGTTTTTAAGAGATTTAAGCAATAAAATTTTAACTTTAAATAAATCTATTGAGCGATTATCATACAACAGTATCCGTCAAAAGATCAGCAACTATATATTAGATGAGTATAAAAAACAAAATAGCCATCTTATAAATATAAATATGACTAAACAAAAGCTCGCTGAAACTTTAGGAATACCTAGACCTTCTCTATCTAGAGAACTTATAAATATGAAAGATATCGGTATTATAGATTATTATAAAGATACTATAAAAATCCTAGATTTAGATTCATTATTTAAAATTTTATCTGAATAATATATCTTTATTTTAAGCAAAGCTCCATCTAGATATTTATATCGAAATGGAGCTTTGATAATGTTTATATAATTATATTAATATTCTATTTTATTATAATTATTTATCAATTAATGGGGTGTATTTTGTTTTGTTTTATTTCAGGAAATATTCTTATTCCATGAACATTTTTATATCGTCTTCTACGTTAGTTATTCCACCAATTCCGAAGTTTTCAACTAATACTTTGGCTACGTTTGGTGATAAGAACGCTGGTAGAGTTGGTCCTAGGTGTATGTTTTTAACTCCTAAGTATAATAATGATAATAATACTATTACAGCTTTTTGTTCGTACCAAGCTATATTGAATGCTATTGGTAAATCATTTATATCTTCAAGCTCGAATACTTCTTTTAATTTTAAAGCTATTAATGCTAATGAGTAAGAGTCATTACATTGTCCAGCATCTAAAACTCTTGGTATTCCACCTATATCACCTAAGTTTAATTTATTATATTTGTATTTTGCACATCCTGCAGTAAGTATTACTGTATCTTTTGGTAATGCTTGTGCAAATTCTGTGTAGTAGTTTCTTGATTTAGCTCTACCGTCACATCCTGCCATTACGAAGAATTTCTTGATAGCTCCTGATTTAACTGCATCTACTACAGCATCAGCTAATGCGAATACTTGATTGTGAGCAAATCCACCAACTATTTCTCCAGTTTCTATTTCTGTTGGAGGTTGACAAGTTTTTGCTAATTCTATTATTTCTGAGAAATCTTTATCACTTTCACTGTTTCCAGCTATATGTTTACATCCTGCAAATCCAGCAGCTCCAGTTGTGAATAATCTATCTTTGTAGCTAGCTTTTGGTGGTACTATACAGTTTGTAGTCATTAATATTGGACCATTGAATGATTCAAATTCTTCTTTTTGTTTCCACCATGCATTTCCGTAGTTTCCTGCAAAGTGAGAGTATTTTTTGAATGCTGGGTAGTAGTGTGCTGGTAACATTTCTGAATGTGTATAAACATCTACTCCAGTTCCCTCAGTTTGTTTTAATAATAATTCTAAGTCTTTTAAGTCATGTCCTGATATAAGTATACCTGGGTTGTTTCTAACACCTATGTTTACTTTTGTCATTTCTGGATGTCCGTAAGTTCCTGTGTTAGCTGAGTCTAATAGAGCCATAGCATCAACACCAACTTTACCAGTCTCTAATGCTAAAGCTACTAAATCATCTGCACCTAAGTTATCGTTCATTAATTTAGTTAAAGTTGCTTGCATAAAAGCATCTATTTCTTCATTTTGATATCCTAAAGCATTAGCATGTTTCATATATGCTGACATACCTTTTATTCCGTAAGTTATTAATTCTCTTAAACTTCTTATATCTTCATCTTTAGTAGCTAGTACACCTACTGATGGAGCTTTTTCATCTAATATTTTATTTATATCTACTGCTTCTTCTTTATTTTTTGAGAATGAATTTTTTATTCTTTCTAAGAATGAAACTTTTTGATCCATTTCTGCTTCAGTTGTAGCATTCCATAATGCTGCTTCTGATAAGTTTTCTTTATTATTTAACTCTGCTAATAAAGCTTCTTTTGTTGCTAAAGTTTCTTTTATTCTTGCATAGAATATTGCATCATCAAAGTTTGCATTAGTTATAGTTGTAAATAAGTTTATAGTTATTAAATGGTTTACTGATGTATCTACAGTTTTACCTTCTTCTCTTAATCTAGTTGTTACTTCTGATAATCCTTTAGTTGTATAAATTAATAAATCTTGTAATCTTGCTAATTCTGGTGATTTACCACAAACCCCAAATTTAGTACATCCTGTACATCCTGCTGTCTCTTGACATTGATAACAAAACATTTTATTTTCCATTTTGTATTCCTCCGGTTTTAATATTTATCTATATATTTTAGTAAGATTTAATTCAGTGTCTCTCATCTCGTATCTTATGCTCTTATTATATATTTAAAATTAAATACAATCGGTAACATATGTTACATATATAAATTTTTTTAGAAATTTAATTATTATTTTAAGTTTTATAAAAGATTGTTAAATTTATTTCACACTCTCTTATTTTTTATTTATAATTCTTTTTTCTTATGAAATATATCTATCAATTTAAGTAGCAAAAATTATTAGACTTATGTTAAAATATTAACTATCATATTATATATAATAAATAATAAACATATTAAATTATTTAAAGGGGGATTTAACATGACTTCTGAAGCTTTAACAAGCAAGCAAAACCAGGAGGTTAATACATTAGCTAGAAAAATGGCAATAGCACTTGTTGCCGGATTATTAGTAGGGGGATTACTATTATTTCTAAGGGAGAGTTTAATAAATAATGGACACCAAAATACATGGGATGTTATAAATAGCTTATTTTTTCAAGATATAAGTACAGAAGAGGGGCAAAATTCAATAGGTTTATTTTATATAATCGGTCAATTATTTATAAACTGTCTTCAACTAATAATAGTGCCAATGATTTTTTGTTCCATAGCACTTGCTATGTGTGAAATCAGTGACACAAAAAAACTAGGTCGTATTTCTGGTAAAACATTATTAGGATTTTTGACAACATCATTTATTGCATTGGCAGTTGCAATTATATGTGGGTTTATTACTTATCATTTAGGATTTTTTAATGTCTCAATATCAGGCTCAGGCACAGCAGAAGTCGCTTCTACTACAAATCCTCTGATGGTTATACTTGATGCAGTCCCAAATAATATAGGTACTGTAATGACTACAAATAGTAGAGTTTTATCAATAGTATTTTTAGGAGTAGTTGTTGGTCTTTGTATAAACCAACTAGGAGACAAAATTTTAGTCCTAAAAAATATACTTACGGATATTAATAATATAATAATTACATTTTTAAATTTTGTAATATTTAAATTTGGTCCAGTTGCTGTATTCGTTTTAATAACAAGAACATTCGCAGTATACGGTGTTGAACATCTTAAACCTGCCTTTGCTTATCTTGCAACAGTTACAATAGCAGCTACAATCTGTTTAATATTCTCATATCCACTATTTATTTATTTTAACACTAAATTAAATCCAATTACTTTTATGAAAAAGATGGGTAAGGTTGCCCTTTTAGCTGTATCTGCTGCATCTTCAGCTGCTGCCTTATCATTAAACTTAAAAACTTCAGAAGAAGAACTTGGAATTAGTGAAGATGTTGCATCATTTGTCCTTCCTCTAGGTATGACAATTAATATGAACGGTACTGCTATAATGCAAGTAGTTGGTTCAATATTTATCGCCGCAAGTTC
Organism: Clostridium sp. 2218st1_F5_2218SCRN_220325; assembly: GCF_039062665.1. Lineage (NCBI taxonomy): Bacteria > Bacillati > Bacillota > Clostridia > Eubacteriales > Clostridiaceae > Clostridium > Clostridium sp. 2218st1_F5_2218SCRN_220325. The sequence goes on from NZ_JBCLNH010000001.1 coordinate 10,034, forward strand.
AGGATATGAGGTAACACTTCCAAATATGCTAGTAATTGCAGCACTTGCTCTTATGGCATCAATCGGTACACCATCTGCACCGGGTTCATCAATGATCGTATTATTTACTGTAATATCTGGTATGGGATATACTAACGATGCTACACTTATCGCATATGCGTTAATAATAGCGATAAATAGACCAATGGATATGTATACAACAGCTCTTAATGTTATTGGAGATGCTGCAACAGCTTTAGTTGTTTCTCACTCTGAAAACACTTTAAATAAAGATATTTATAATTCATAAAAATAATAATTACATATATAAAAGACAGCTTGTTTGAATTGACAAGCTGTTTCTTTTTCATAATTAAATCCATATATTCATATAAATATATTAAAATTAAACAAATTTTAATATAAGGAGGATATTATGAGAATTTATAACAGGCAATCAGATGAAAATTATAAATATGCATTAAAAAATATAAATCTAAGAAAAAGTAAATCCACATCAGGTGATATAATTACCGTCATACCAGCCGGTTCTAAAATCAGTATTATTGATGCAGCTGAAGATTGGTATAAAGTCAGCTATGACAACCAAATAGGTTATGTATATAATGGTAATCTCTCCACTACTAAATATACTTGGACAGATGTTTTACTGAGATCATTGCCTTCTTCTGAATCTAATTCACTTGGAGTTGTCCCAACTAAATCAAGAGTTCAAGTTTTAAAATCAACTGGTGATTGGGATAATGTTATTTATAATGACCAAGAAGGATACATATTTAATTACTTCTTATCAGATGATGGAAATCCACCAGGTAGCTATGACTTTGAGTATTTTAATACAGATATGACTCAATTTGTAAACGATAATAATATCAAAAGTCCTACCGATAACTTAATAACTACAAATTTACAAAATAAATTAACTTATATTTTTCAAAAAACAGTTGATAATAAATGGGATTTACTTTATAAATGGTCTTGTTCAATAGGAAAACCTGAAACGCCTACCATAAAAGGTACATTTTATATATCTGGTCGAAAACCTTACTTTGGCTCCGATTCATATCGTGTAAAATACGCTACTCGAATAAAAGGTGGGTATTATTATCATTCAGTTTTATTTAATCCTCAAGGAACAGAAATTATAAATGATACTTTAGGAGAAGCTATAACTCATGGATGTATCCGACTAGCTGTTGATAATGCTCATTGGATTTATACTAATATATTAGATACTACAACAGTTGTAATTAACTAAAGGTTGTCGCCAACGACTTCGTCCGTTGCTTAAAGGTTACTGCCCACAAATTATAGATTCCGTTGCTAAAAAATTAATTACCAATGAATTATAGATATGTTTTTAGGATTTACTTTCCTTAAATAGGGATTTGTAATTTTATTTTACAAATCCCTATTTAATATTTATTCTATCTAATTTATTTTGTAATCTTTATTATATTTTATGATTTTATAATTCTTATCTAAGCCATGCTGGATTTCCCGGCACAAATACTCTTTGTCCAAATTTCTTTTTATATTCTTTTAATGCTTCTTTTATAAGTTCTTCGTTTCCTTTAAAAGTATCTGCATTTTTTATTGTCTCTAAGTTTTGGCTAAATGGACATGCAGATAAACACATACCACAGTCCGTTCCTAGATATCTCCACTTTACATAGCAAGTTTCTTTATCTACTTTCCAATTATAATTTCCTAATTCATCAAACTTAGGTCCTACTTCTAAAGAATGTGATGGACAGTTATGTGCACATTTTTTACATAGATTACAAAAATCCTCTAGGCCAAAGTCTTTATATTCATCTACTTCAAGCGGTAAATCTGTTGTTACTACGCCCAATTTTAATCTTGAACCATAATCTTTATTTGTAAGTACAGAATTTCTTCCTATATCGCCTAATCCTGCATCTTTCGCTACGAGCACTGGAGTTACTAAATAATTTTTATCCATATGATTTCTCGCATCATATCCCAAACTTCTTATATAATAAGATAAAACCATTCCTATAATAGATGCATCCACATAAGATTTTGTAGTTTCAATCACTTCACATATCATAGGTGCTCTATTTATCATCTCTTTATCTAATTCACATCCAAAAACAATAGCGTATTTATGATTTAGTTTTACTTCTTTTCCATAATCACTTTCTATTCTCCCTCTATGTGTGTATATATGATAATCTTTTAATTCTGTAATTCCAACTACACAAGCACCATAATGTTTAGCAAATCCCTTTATTCTCTTTGTCATAGTTTTAGGATTTACCTCAACTTTCTCATCCGCTACTTCCCCTTCACATAACGGCAATATATCTGCTAAAAATTTAAATGCACTTGAGCCCATTGGCGAATTTACTTCATTATAAGTCATAGTTCCCTCTTGGCATAAATCTGGTCTATGACGTAAACTATCGTCTATATCCTTTTTTTCTGGGAATCTCTTATAATAATCTTCATACGCTTGACTTCCTGGTGTATAATGTGCTCTAGCAAACATCGTATCTCTTTCATCTGATCTATTCAATTTTAACCCCTCCCTACAATAAAATCTTTTTTTAAGCATTTTAAAAATATCGATTTTATTAAATAAATATATTATCTATTTGTATTTTTATGTCTAAAATTAGTATAGCACATTTAAAAAGTAATTAATAAATTTTAGATTTTAGTAGTATAATATTTATAAGGAAACTAAATGCTTAAGGGAGGTTTTATTATGAAACGAATTTCTTTATTTATTGTAATTAATGCTATATCTCTTTACATAGTGTCACTTTTAATGGACAGTGTGTATATTGGCTCTTTGACATCATTAATAACATTGACTTTAATATTTGGATGCCTAAATGTATTTATTAAACCTTTAATTCAGTTTTTCTCTCTTCCAATGACAATTTTAACATTGGGTTTATTTTCATTTGTAATAAATGGGATAGTATTAAAATTAGCTTTTAGCATTGTTCCAGGCACACATATAAGTGGATTTTTTAACGCAATACTTGCAGCAATTTTATTGACTATTGTCAATACTATTTTCTACAATGTATTTGATTGATAAATAGAAAATAACTAATAATAGATACCTATATATAAATTATCAAGAATATGATTTTGTATTTAAATTTCAAAATCATATTTTTTTGCACAAAAATATCTTTTTATTTTATTCATATCCAAACAATGTTAACATTTTCCCATTTCATATGCACTTTAATTTTAATTTTGAATAATCAACTATTATTATAAATTATCCATTATATATCTATTGTATTAAATTTATCCACTATATCAGTACTATAGATTTTTCAATTTTGATAATATATAATAATATGTATCAGGATATCAATCTAAATTTTCCAATTTTAGTTTTAATCTTGAAATCTTTTATATTCTATTTTTGGTAAAAATATGGAGGTTTTAAAATGAAGATTTTTAATCAAATCGGAATTCTCCTTGGAGTCTGGGCAGCAGGAGAAGTTGTAAGTCAATTTATAAAAAATATTATAAACATTCCTGGATCTATATTAGGTATGATAATACTATTTTTACTGCTTCAATTTAAAATTATTAGCGAAGAAAAAATCAAAGATGTCGCTGATTTCTTATTAGGAAATATGGGTATATTCTTTATACCAGCAGGTGTATCTTTAATTCAATCTTTAGGTTTAATAAAAGAAAATGCTATTTTACTTTTATCATGTATAATACTTATAAATATCGCAGTTATGATAGGTAGCGGAATAAGCGTTGAATTTATGATAAAACTAAAAGAGAAAAAACAAGCAAAATCGCAGCAAGAAATTGCTTAATATTTATTAAAGAAGGCGGAGAAATGGAACAAATATTAAATACACAATTATTTGGATTACTTACAATTATAATTTTCTATAATATAGGATTATTTATTCAAAAAAAAGCTAGAAATCCTATATGCAATGGTCTTTTAATAGCAATAATACTTATAATATTATTTTTAAAGGGTACAAACATACCTTATGAAAATTTCAAAATAGGTGCAGATACAATCAACTTTTTACTTGGTCCTGTTACAATAGTTTTAGCAGTGCCATTATATAGACAACTTCACCTATTTAAAAAATATATGAAAGAAATATTAGTAGGAATACTTACTGGAGTATTTATATCTTTTATATCTGTAGTTTTAATTTGTAAAGTTGCAGATGCAAACCCAGAGATATTATATTCAATACTACCAAAATCAATAACTACACCAATGGGTATATCTCTTAGTAATATATTAGGTGGTATTCAATCCATAACTGTTGTTTGTATAATCCTTACTGGTATTTTAGGATATATAATGGGAGAAACAGTACTTAAAATAGGTAGAATTAAACATCCTATAGCAAAAGGGGTCGCTCTTGGTATTGCTGCTCATGCAGTTGGAACAAGTAAAGCCTTAGAACTTGGCGAAATTGAAGGAGCTATGAGTAGTTTATCAATTGGTATAGGTGGATGTTTAACAGTTATATTAGTGCCTATTTTAGCTAATTTTATATAATTTAATAGAGTTTTTTAAGAGCTAAGAAATTTATCTTGGCTCTTTTTTATTTGTAAATATATCTTTGAATTTTTATTTTTTATTTAATTCTTTGTAAGTATTTTTTAATAAAATTAAAATATTCTATATGTTATAATAAGTACTGAGATTTAATTTCCTAAATTTGTGAAATACAAATAAATTTAAAATCTAAGGGGTATTTATGAAAACTATTAAACAATATAAAAAACATACAAGTATTTTGCTAGTAACAATTTTAATTTCTATAACAGGATATACTGCATATTTTATCAATAAAAATATAAATATAAATCAATCTTTCATAGTAGATAAAAAGGATTTGTATTTTTCTAAATTGCCGTCAAATTTCCAAGACTATAAAATCCTACAGATAACCGATTTACACTCTATGGAATTTGATAAAGATAATAAAACTTTAATATATACTATAGATAAATTGTCACCAGATGTTATCTTTGTGACAGGCGATATGTTTTCTTCTTCAGAATTAAAAAAAGAAGATAATACATACAATCGAGATTTTGATGAGGAAAGTTTGCCAGGTTTTCAACTTCTAAAAAATCTTTCACAAAAATATGAAATCATCTACTCTACTGGAAATCATGAAGAAGGTATTGATTCTATCTTCAACGGTAAGGATTGGAGCCTGAGAAATAGATATAAAGATAATGCTTACAATAGATATATCAACAAATTATCTAATTTAGGCGTTAAATTTGTCGATAATACTTATACTACAATACAAAGGGGAAACCAATCAATAAATGTATATGGAATATATTATTACTTTTTAGATGAATATGCTAAAGGCAATATACTTAAAGGTGATAAAGACTTAGACTTTTTAAATACAGTAGATAAAAATAAGTTTAATATATTACTTAGCCATAATCCAACTGGAGCACAAACCCTAAAAGACTACGAATTTGATTTAGTTTTTTCTGGTCATGTTCATGGAGGAATAATAAGATTCTTCAATAAAGGTCTTTTGGACCCTGCAAGAAAGTTTTTCCCAAAATACAATAAAGGGCTTTATGAAGTTGGAAATACTCAACTATTTGTGAGCACTGGGCTAGGCAATACTAAATTTATGAGGATAAATAATAGCCCTGAGCTTAATTTAATCACGTTAAAATCTAAATAAAATTAAACAATCAGAAGGTTATACTGTTGAGCAATTCGGCAGAGGTTTTCAATTACAAAAAGGTAATGAAAGTAAACTATTAATATCCGAAGGTTTTATGGGGATGTACGAAATATTTAGCGAATAAAAAGATGGCATTATATGCCATCTTTTTATTGTTTAAATAGTATTAAATTTCAACATTGTATTAAAACATAGTCATTATTTAAAATTAATCACATCTCTTTTTTATAATCTTTTTAATTAAGTTTCTACTTTTAAAAATTAGTGGTCTAATAGGTTTTAATAATACCCATAACCTCATATATATTTTATATTTTTTATTATCGCATGAAATTAATTTTTCGTCTCTATAAAAAGATTCCACTACTCCAATTACTTGATCAAATCTAACTACTTCTGTCCACTGTTGTGCATCTCCATTCATTATAAAACAATCATTATCTATTATTTTTCTTATTCTATGGAGTACGTGTTTTCCTGAATCTCTTTTTATAAAAACTATCTCATTTTTTAGTGGCTTTCTCTTTTGTGGACTTACTAATACTACACTATCTTTTAAGTGTCTCAATGTCGGATTCATGCTATAACCTGTTACTCTGAGTTTACAGCTACCTCCACTTTTTATAACCTCTTCCATTATAGGAACTATATCTTTTTCATTATATGAAGTATTTTTATTCATAAAACATTTCCCTTTAATCCTTATAATAATTACTCACTTAACTTAACTGTATTTGTAGTACTTAATGGAATATTGTGTAGCCCAATTTGTTTAACCACGATATTTTTTATATCTTTTGTATTATCTTCCCCGCAATACACTCTAAGTGTATTTTTATCTACATACATAGTACTTTTCTCTTTTCCATCAATAAATACAGTACTCTTTCTCGTGAAATTTTTCCCTTTTATACAGATTTGATTATCTTGTAATACTGCACTTTCAATTTTTATATCTTTTGTGCCCATTTTTAAATTGCTAGGTTTAATTTTTTCATCTTCATTTAAATAATAATCTTCTCCAAACAATATATCATATTGTATAAGTTCTAAATCTTTTTTATAGTCTTGTTTTGAACTCAGTGATTTGTGGACATTTTCCATAGGTCCTAAATCAACTCCTGCTAAAGAAAGCATTATTGTACTCATTTGATAAGCACTTATATCCCCACCTTTAAAATCAGTATTTAAATCAAAATTACTGTAAATAGCATATGGTGTAGTAGTTCTGTCCACATTTCCTCCATCTCTATTTAATAAATCTAGTGCAGGTGTATGATCCCCATAAAATACAACGATTGTATCTTCATCTAAAGAATCAACCAAGTCTATAACATCACCTATAAATTCATCACTTTCATGAATTTTATTTATATAGTAGTATATTTGATTTTGATCTGATTTTGAAAGACTGCTATTTACTACTTTAATAGGGAAATTGTATATATCTGAATTTGTCGGATAAGGACTATGTCCTTCAACAGATATTGTGAATACTAAATCCCTTTCTTTACTTGATTCTAAACATTCTTTTATATATTTTGTGAGCACTGTATCTTTTGCCCAATTAGTTTCAGTTCTCTCAACATTGTCCATATATTCAACAGATGTATATGTATCATATCCAAGCGAACTGTACGCCTTATTTCTATTGTAGAAATTACCTTGATTATTGTGGATTGCATGTGTCGAATAACCTTGTTTTTTTAGTGTTGATGCTACTGAATTTAAAGTTTCATGTCCTAAAATAGTGTAGTGCGGCACTTCCCCATCTGTTAAAAATTCTAAGTCTAATCCTGTCATTACTTCAAATTCTGTCCTAGCTGTTCCCCCTCCAATAGAAGGCGTCTTCATCTTTCCTGAAATACCATTTTTCTGTAGTTTTCTAAAATTAGGTATTGGATCTTTACTATACATAACTTTATCAATCGACATAGGGTCCATAAATCCTTCTAGCTGAACAAATAGTATATTTGGTTTATTTGATGAATTGTCGCTTATTTTTGTCAATTTGCTACTTGCTACAGCTGTCTCTTTATTAGTTTGAGTTTTTGAATCGACTTCTTTTCTTATCGCTACAATACTTTCTTGATTATAATTATCTGGTTTAAATCTTATAAATCTAATCCCCGACTCTAATGTTGAGTATACATATCCATTATATCTATATGTTTTAACCATATTTGCACTGTAGTATATCAAGGTCTTGCTATTAACAAGATTTATATAATATGAGTATGTACCTCTTATTAAAACTAATAAAATAATTATATTTGTATAACTTGTAATTCTAACTTCTCTTTTGTCTTTCATAAATAAAAATACAATAAAAGCTAAAAGCATTGCCACTATAATTACTATAAATATTAATTTATTCTGTCCTAAAAAATCTTTTGCCAACGATAAACCATCATTTATACAATAAATATCACTATATGCAAGAGGTATCCCTCTAAATATTGATACAAAATAATTACAAAGCGATAAAATCATTAAAATAGAACTCATTAATACAGTATAAAATACTTTTTTCTTTAGTAAAATTAATGGACTTAACAATAATAAAATAATTAAATAATCTAATATTAAACACCATATCTTGTCTGAAGGTATATCTAAAAATACATAAAACTTATCCCATATATACTTAATCAATGGTGTCATAATTAAAAATAATACAAATCCGCCTATATAATAATTTCTTTTATCTTTTTTAAATACAAATAATATCAAAAAAAGTATACCTAAAAGTATTCCTACTCCTATAAATATCGTACTATTTTGTATATAACCAAAACTTGTCGTCCCCATTGCCGACACAACTTCTGTAATTATAAAAATAATAAAAGATATATAGACCAAATATATTAATTCTTTCATCGAGCTTTTGTTTGGTTTAAACTTGGCTTTATCAAATTTGAAAAATTTCATCGCATTTCCCCTTATATCCTCATTTTTTACATTAATATTTTAGCACTAAATTCTACCATCTCAAATATTTTACTTAAAAAATAAAAGTGTTATATATTATAACAATCCTCTTTCAATTAGTTTTTGCTTTACAGTTGGATAATTATCTATATTTGTATGTGGTAAAAAGCTAGCAGCTCTCATTTTTTCTATAAAATCCTTTGCATCTTCTAAGCCGATATAATTTATCTTTTCAACAATATCATCTATTTCTGAGAGTAAGTTTCTATCCGTAAGTAACTTATATGCTCCTTTAAGTGATGAATTACCTGGGCATTCAAATTTTTCTCTAGGTAAATCAGGATACATCCCTATTGTAACAGCAGATTCTATATCTAAATGTACGCCAAAAGCACCTGCCACATAGAACTTATCCAAATCGTTTAATGTAAGTCCAACTTCTTCTAATAAAAAAGCTACCATAGTATGAGCTGCTGATTTTGTCTTTAAAAATTGATTTATATCGCTTTGAGTAAATATTAAAGATTCATGATTTTCACTTTCTTCTTTAGTTGCATATTCTACAGCTAATTGTGAGTTTACTTTTATTATGTTTTTTGAGGCATTTTCTTTTAACTCGCCCGAAAAATCTATCCATCCATTTAAAAACATCTCTGACAATAAATCAACTATTCCTGAGCCACATATTCCTAAAGGCTTTTTATTTTCTATAGTTGTATATTTTATATTATTGTCTACAATTTTAATTGTGTCGATTGCTCCTTCTTTCGCCCTCATCCCAAACTTGCTTATACCGCCTTCTAATGCTGGGCCTGCTGCTCCTGCAACAGCAACTAAAAACTCCTCATTTCCTATAACTAGCTCTCCATTTGTCCCTATATCTATAAATGCTGAAAGTTCTTTTTGTTTATATATTTCTGTAAACAATACACCACTTACAATATCGCCACCTAGATAATTTGCTACTGATGGAAAGCAATATAGATACCCATTTATAGGTATTCCAATTTCATCACAACTTATAAATCCAGTATGATTAAATATTGGTGTATAAGGCATTTGAAAAATTGTCCATGGATCTATATTTAATAAAAAATGTATCATAGTAGTATTACCTGCAACTGTCATAACGCTGATATCTTCGCTATTTATTTTACTTTTTTCAGTAATTATATCTATAAGCTCTGAAAAAGTATCTATTGTAGCCTTGTGAATTTCGTATAATTTTTCTTTAGAATTTCTAGTATAAAATATTCTATTTAAAATATCTTCTCCAAACGAAATCTGTTTATTAAAACAGCCCTCTTCTACTACTATATCGCCTGTGTTTAAGTCTACTAATCTCATAATTACAGTTGTACTTCCCAAATCTACACATAAACCGTAATTTTTGTCTGTTTTATCACCTTGTTCAATCCTTGTGACAACCCAATCATAAGTGCGTTTTACTAAAGTTACAGTTATTTCAAAATTAGATTCTCTACACTTTGGATATAAGTCTTTTGTTATTTTATAAGGCATATCTACATTTTTATATTTGATTTTTAACTTATCTAAAATCCTATCTCTATCACTTTTTATATCTTTGCTATTTGGCATATCTAGTTTTAAAAAAACTTTTTCACTTAGTGCTTTCATATACTTCATCCCCTGTTTATATATTTATTATCTAGATTATATCTTGATTTTTATCCCTTTTTATTTTATTTAATTTTTGTATTATCTTACTAAAAATAATAACTACAATTATACCAGTTAGAGCCCCACAGCTATCAATCATAACATCTCTAAATTCGCACGAACGCCCCGGTACAAAATACTGATGTAGTTCATCAGATGCAGCATATAAAGCTGATATTACAAGAGCTATTAAAAAATTGCTTTTTAATTTAAACTTATTTAATGATCTTAAGTTTGCAAAACAAAGTCCCCCTAATATCGCATATGCTGTAAAATGTGCTCCTTTTCTTACTATAAATTGTAACCCTTCTACTATGCTGTCTTGTGTTGCTTTATCAATTGATCTAAATTGAGAAAAAAACATACTAAGTATATTGTAAGTAAATCCTCCACTTATATTAGAAGATTGTGTAGAATTTTTAGCTGACATACTAAATATAAATGCCATCCAACAAAAAACAAGTATAGTTAAAGTAATTATTTTCCCTTTTTTCTTCATCTTTCCACCTTTCAAATACTGATTTTTATTGTATAAGTAAACTTTTATTTTCTATACAATGATAATAATTATTATATCATCTATTTTTAACTAAAAATAAACAAAACTTCTATATATTAAAAAAACTGAGAATTTCCAATGGTAAAATTCTCAGTGTTCATTTATTTTGATAATTTAATTATTTCAAGAAATTTATCTAACTATAGATTTTTTAATTTTCATGTATTTTTGCTATAGTTATTTATTTCTTGGCAGAGCAACATGCCTATATTTCCATCTTCAAATACATTTTTTTCATTTTTATTAAAAATATATTTTGCTGCTATTCCAGTAAATATTATTATACTTGGTGAAAAATCTTCTTCAAAAGATTTTCTACCGTTTATGACCATTTTTGAAAATCCCCAAGAGTAATCACTCAGATGGATTGTTGTAATCATTATATCTGCTAATATTTTGCAAAGTCCTCTTATCTTTTCTACATCTGTAGTTTCCCCTTCATTGAGATCTATGCTATATAGTCTAGCTAAATCTCTAATATTGTTATCTACATAAGTAATTTTATTGCTACTTGAGTCAATTTTGACTTGTTCTTTTCCAATATTAAGACTTATAGTTCCTTTAGATTCCCCATTTTCATAACGACAAACAGTAGTAATATCGTCTTTTATGTTAATTCTGGCAATAGAAGTCTGTTTGTCATTTGATAAATCTACAGTATCTATACTTCTGTCATCTGATACAAGAAATCTTGAACCTTCTTCCTTATCAATAACTATACTGACAAACTTGTTATTCATAATTTTTCCCCCTAAACATAAATAGACATCCTAAAATACTAAGATGCCCCATTGCAATACTAATTTAGAACTTAATTTTAAAATATAAACATTATAACTCTTTTATTTTATGCTTTTATCTTAGTTAATTTTTGAAATTATGTCAATTTTATAGTCTTATTATTTTATAATATTTTTCTTTTATGTATACAATATGCTATATAAATCTTCCCTCTTTATACTACTCGCCCTTGAATTTGAACTTAAATTTTTTGGCCTTCATCTTATTTTTAAACTTAGATTTTTTAACCTTTATCTTTTGTTTATTTTTATATTTTAACTTTTTAACTTTAAATTTTCTTTTATTTTTATATTTAGATTTTTTTCTTTTTGTCTTTTGTACTTCTTTTATTCTAGTTGTTTTTTCTTCTTCATCTTCTAAAACTCTAATTGCACCGTATGTAATAATAGCAGTCAAAGCTATCTTCTTTCCTGTATCTAAAGTCTTTTCTATTATACTTTTCATGACAAAACCTCTTTATATTATTAATTTGCAAAATTATTTTTCTTTTTTATTTATAGTCTTATTTTTATTATTTTAAACTCATATTTTTCATTATATCAAATTTTTTACTTGAAAGGTGTTTAACAGAAAAAATCCCCTAAAATTAGGGGGTTTTTATATCCATATAGATTTTAGATTGACGTTTTAGAGCGCTGTATCTCAGCATTAAAGTACTCTTTTTTAGATTTATCTTTATATTTTCCTGTATCTAATTTTTTTATACTTATTTTATTTGTTATAAAACTCAATTTAGTTTCACAAACTATTATTCCAATAAAAATAACTATAAATCCAATCAACAATTTTGTTGTAATTACTTCATTATAAAATGCTATTGATATAATTACTCCAAACACTGACTCTAAACTTAGAATTATTGATGCTGATGTAGAATTTATATGCTTTAATCCAATAACTTGCATCAGCAGACATAACGCTGTTGCAAATACACCTAAATAAACAACTCCCATAACAGCTCTAATATTATAAGCTTGTGGTATATCACCTTTTATTATTACAATTAGCCAACTTAAAATTGCTACTACTGCTATTTGTAAAAATGCAAGAACCTTCACATCTGCACTTTCTTTGCTTGAAAACTCTGATGTAAACATTATATTTACAGCATAGAAAAACGTCGAAACTAAGATTATTCCATCACCAAGTGTTATTGTTGCATTTTTTTCAACAGATACAAGCGCAACACCGATAACACATAAAATAGCTGCAATCACACTATATTTATCAGGTGTTTTTTTGAATACTGCCCAAGATAAAAACGGCACCATTACACAAAATGTCGCTGATAAAAATGCGCATTTTCCCGCGCTTGAGCCATACTCCATGCCTAAAACTTGTAGATAATATCCTCCAAATAGCGAAATTCCCATTAAAATTCCGCCTTTTAATTCAGTTTTATTTATATTTTTTATCTTTTTAAAATATATAACAAGTAAAATAAGTGTCGCTATTGTAAATCTACCTGCATTTATAAATCCTGATGTCATAGTATTTGTAGCATCTTTAATTACTACAAAAGTACTTCCCCAAATAATTGCGCACAGTATTAAACATAGTTTGTAAAATACTTCTTTATTATTTTTCAATATAATCACCTTCCTACATATTTATGTCACAAAATAATTATATAAAAATAATAATTTAAAATAATTGTATAATATTAAAAATTATGATGTTTTTTTTGTAAAATTTACAAATATAAAATTTAAATAAAAATCTATATATTTTGATATATCATATATAATTTTATTCCTATTGAAAGTTCTTCATAAAATTCAAACTCCGACTTATCTATATTTAATATTTCTTTTACTTTATTTATTCTATATCTTACAGTATTGCTATGTAGATTCATTATTTTTGAAGTTTGTTTGATATTACCGCCAGATTGTATATATTTTATAGATGTCTGAAGTAGTTCTGTATTGTATTTTTTATCATATTGATTTATCTTTCCAACAATATCTGAATTAAAATTCGCCATATATCCTTGTTCATAAGAAGGCATTAGTAGCTTATAAACTCCTATTTCATAATAATATTTTTTATTTACTTCTTCTATAGATGATACCCTCATGGCGTACATTGCCTCTTTTAGGGCAAAATTAAACTCATCTATATATGTATGGAAATTGCTGATACCAACATAATAATCATCTAAATTAAAAAATAAACTACACATCATCATATCGACAAGCTTTTCAAATTGTATCGTTCTCTTATCTCTATGATTATCTTCAAAAGTATATATAATAAATATACATCCATGGTATCTATAAGCAGCATGACTTGAACCTAAATCCTTATTTAATATATTTACTATATCTGCTAGTGAATTTTCGTCTATATATTTTTTAGGTTTTATACAAAGACAAAATACATTATCTTTGAAAGATATATTAAAGTCTTTCGCCATATTTTTCACACTAGACTTATCTAAATCTTCTTTTAATAAAATCGCGATTTTCGCTTCTTGATATTTAAGACTATTTTTTTCTTTATTTTTATCATAAATCTCTGTAACTATGTCTTCATAATAAGAACCTTTTTTATCAAACATAAAAATAGGAAAATCCATTTGATTTGCATATTTTATAACTTCTTCTGGTAATTCATCATAATATATATTTTTTATAGCAAGTCCGCTTACTCCATCTGATATTAATCCTTTTACACTCTCTAATATTAAACTTTGATCATCTTTTGCATATATAAGACTACTTATAACAAAGTCCTCTTTTTCAAAGTAAGTCTGGATTGGCTTATCAAATAAACTACTTTCATATTCATAGTCAAGTATAGACGCCCTTTGAATTTCCCTATCAAGACCTCTATATCCGGCAACTAAGTCAAAATCTTTAAAAGTCGGAAGTTTCATTGCTTCCAATATAGTAATCGCCATAAATCCCCCTCCTATTAAAATGTTTTATACTATTATAGATTAAATTTTGTAAAAAGAAAACAACCCCCAAAATGGAGGTTGTACTCTATATAATTAAAATCTAGCTTATCTATTTATAGCTTAATTTATTATCTATTTTTCCAAGTTAAGATAGGTTTCTTAACTGCTCTAGCATCGTCAACTCTCTTAATTATTGTATTATGAGGAGCAGTTTTTAATAATTCTGGATTTTCTTCAGCTTCTTTTGCTATTTGTTTCATGGCATCTATAAATTTATCTAAAGTTGGAGATTTTAGTCCAGTAGTTACAAAACCTACTACTTCACCATCTATCTCTACATCATATCCCCCTCTTACCATTCCTTTTCCTGTCAACTCAAACGCTACTAGTTTTCTAGCATTTCCACTTTCTTTTAATGCTTTAAGACTATCTTTTCCAATAAAATCATCTTTATCTAATTTAACAAATATTGATAATCCTGCTTCTAAAGGGGGGATTTCTTCGCTTATTTCATGTCCATAAAGCGGAAGATTTACTTCTGATCTTAAAGTATCTCTAGCTCCAAGTCCTGCTGGAACTACTCTTTCTTTTCCTTCTTCTAATATAGCATTCCATATTTTTTGTGCTACATTTTTATCACAATATATTTCAAATCCATCTTCACCTGTATATCCAGTTCTAGATACTATACAAGGATCTCCACAAACATCTACATTTTGTTTAAATTTATAAAACTCTATTTGTGATAAATCTTGATTTGTTAATTTGCTTAATATTTCTTCTGCTAAAGGTCCTTGCAATGCCAATTGTGCAACTTTATCAGATATATTTTTTGTCTCTACATTAAATTTTTTGCTATTTTCAACTATCCACTCATAATCTTTGTCTATATTTCCTGCATTTATAATTAGTAAATAATCATTTTGCCCTCTCTTATATACTAATAAATCATCTACTGTTGTCCCATTTTCATAACACATCGGAGAATATAAAATTTCATCAGCCTTCAAGTTTGATACATCATTAGTAATTAAATACTGTATAAACTGTTGAGCTTCATCTCCCCTTACTTCTACTTCTCCCATGTGAGATACATCAAATAAACCTGCACTTTTTCTTACATGCTCATGTTCTTTAACTGCACTAGTATACTCCAATGGCATTTCCCATCCTGCAAATTCAAACATTTTTGCATTTAGCTTTTCATGCACATCAAATAAACATGTTCTTTTTAATTCATCCATAATGAACCCCCTATATTTTTAGTTGTTTAAAAAATGAGTATTTACTTCTCGGTAGTTTTTTTATGATATTCTCTTGAGACACTTCAAGAACTTATGAATTTTTGTCATTGAAAAATAAATAAATTTTTGCTTTTAGAAATTGTATTTTTTATATTTCTTATTTTAATTAAACAATATATTTTTTACAGAAAATTGTCAATATTCAAAGTCTTTTTTTTTACATAATGTTGTATTTTTATCTAAAAATTCGACTTTACGAATATTTTTTTATTTTTCAAACAAAAAAACAAGACATAATCAGTATGCCTTGTTTAAAAAGGAGTAACATTGAAAAATCATCTAGATTATAAACTGAATTTGTACCAGCTTATATTTTCAAGTAAATTTTTACTTAAACTAACTAAATTTCTATATTTAAAATATAATATAAAAATATTAACTTAACCTTACCTAAATATTAAGTTTTCATTAATAAAGTTATATATTAATTTTTCATATGTTTTAACTCTTCTATTTCAGTATCTATTTCTTCTTCCTCAACTTCATCTTCTTGCTCTAATTCTTTTAAAATATACTTCTCTATATTTCTAAACATAAATATGAATACGACAAATAAAATTGCACTAGCAACTAAAACTGCTTTTTCCCAATATATATTTGTTAAAATACCTCCCATAGATGCTCCTATAATAAAAAATATAACTACACCATATGCTTGAGCACTTACTCGCATTTTACTTTTGTCTTTTTCTACTACTAACTTAAATATCTGCTCTGTAGCAGTTCTTAAATTTCCAGTACACATAGTAGTTGCTAGAGCTGTTCCATTTACCTTTCTGAATGCCTCAACCTGCATTGCACAAATAAATGAAATAGATATATTTACTATAACATCATATTTTCCCATTGGAATAAATGCCATTATAGTAAGTACTATAATTTCTGCTCCTATTACAATTTGTCTCCAGTGGATATAAGTCCGTCTAGGCTTTATTCTTCTTTTTATAATTTCTGTTAGTATTACACCTAGCATAAATGCTATAACAGGTACAAAATGATATATGATTCCTTTAAAATTGTATTTTGATAGAGCTAACCCTACTAATACTATATTTCCTGTTTGAGCATTTGCGAAAACTTCTCCTCTACATATGTAAGTATATGCATCTAAAAAACCTCCAACTAAAGCTAATAACGCTGCCAATCTAAACGATTCTGACATATGTTTTTTATGCGCAACATCCATACACATTATCCCTCCAATATTACTTTTCTCTATTTAAGTATATCACAATGTATTTTTCAAAAGGGCGCTGAAATATTTTTATTAATTTTTTCCAATATTTTATTGAAATTTTTTTATCACAGTGCTAAATTAATGTTAACCTATCTATTTTTGAAGTTGACATTAATTTTAAATTAATAGATTTTAGGTAATATACTACAGAAAATTTTTTTATGAAAGAGATTTTTATGTAGATTTTAAAGGGGGATAATTTTATGAAACTTTCAACAAGACAAATTATTTTATGCGGATTATTTGCAGCATTAATATCTATATTAGCTCAAATATCTATTCCACTTCCATTTACCACTGTTCCATTTACACTACAAATATTCGGTATTGCTATAACTGGACTCATTTTAGGATCTAAATGTGGATTTATATCTACTTTAATTTACTTAATATTAGGTGCAATAGGAATACCAGTATTCGCTAACTTTGCAGGGGGTATAAGTGTTTTATTTGGCCCAACAGGTGGATTTCTATTAGGGTATCCTCTAATGGCATTTATTATAGGTTATGCTAAAGAAAAATTCAATTCAAATTTTATAACTTCTATAAGTATGATTTTAGGTTTAGCGATAGTTTATACTCTAGGTACTATTATGTTCTCATTTATTACAGGAAATACAATACTCCAAAGTTTAATTTACTGTGTAGTTCCATTTATCGCAGTCGATATATTAAAACTAATTTTAGCTTACATAATAGGTGAAACAGTATGTAAGAGAGTTTTTTCAAGTTTAAATATAGCTAAATAATTATATATTATAAAAAGGTGGATAAACTCTCACAAAAGTATTTATCCACCTTTTAGTATATTGATTAAATTTTAGTTTTATTTTATAAAGTTAATTGATATAATGTATTTTTGAAGTAAGTCTTAGTCTATATTGAAGTTATATTCTTTTGTTTCATTTATATCGTCATTATTTTTAGAAATAACAACTATTCCACTAACTTCTTTAAGCTCACTTAATGAGTTTATTTTTTTGCAATAAGTAAATCCTTTTGCCTTTTTACCTGCTGGAATTTCTTCATTTAAATTAAATTTGTCAGTATATTCTCCAATAGTTATATATTTAGTAGATACTTTTATTGGTGATTTTGATTTATTTTCTATTTCATAAACATATCCTACAAAGTCTGCTACTGAAGAATTTTTCTTAGCATTTATTTCTTTTCCATCAATTATTTTTTTATTAGATTTACCTTTTATCTCTATCTTGCAATCTTGATTGTCTAGTATTATAACTGGTTCATCAAATACTATATTATTTTTTAAATATCTTTTATTTTTTATTATTGCTCTTAATTTATATATTAAGAATATTATTCCTGCTGTTAAAACAAGCCCCAAAATTATTTTTATATAATCCCATGCTGTATAAATAGTCTTAAAATGAATACTATTTTCAGTTGCATAAGTCTTAACTTTAGTATTATTGTATCCTGTTATAGTTAAGTTTGTACAATTTTCAAATGCATAATCGCCTATTTCTGTGACATTCTTTGATAATTCTAGATTTTCTAATCCAACACAGTAGTAAAATGCTGCCTCTCCTATACTTGTAACTCCCTCTGGTATATTTACATCTTTTAGAGATGTACAAGCATAAAATGCATATCCATCTATTGATGTTACTTTGCTTGGTATTTCAATTTTAGTTAAATTGCTACAACTTGCAAATAATCCATAACTTATTGTTTTTATCTTACTCGGAAGATTTATCGTATTAAGAGCTGTACAATTTGCAAATGCTCCTTCACCTATGCTTGTAACACTTTCTGGTATGCTTACTGTTTCAAGTGAAGTACAGTTATAAAATGCATATAAATCTATAGTTTTTACACTATCTGGTATTGTTACATTTATTATTTCTTCATTACCGTCGAATGCATTTTCTCCGATTTTAGTTACTTTATGACCATCTATTTTACTTGGTATTTCTAAATCACTTTCTTTACCTTCATAGCCCTTAATCGTAACTTCATCTTCTTCTAATATGTACTTAAATCCATCTTTTGTTGTAAGGGTGTTTTCATCTTTTTCTGAGTCTTGTGTAGATTCTTCAGTTGTAGTTGAATCATCTGTAGCTGAATCATCTGATGTTGTTGAGTCCTCACTATTACTTTGCTCAGTTGTCGTTTGTGTTGTATTATCCTCTGTATCTGCAAATGAGGTATTAACTCCATTTAAATTGCTTATAGCCAATATAAATGTCAACGCTAATAATACTGTCATGCTTTTTTTTAAAAACGTTTTTCATATTAATTCTCCTTTTTTTATTTTCTGATTATATATTAATCTAGAAAACTTAACTAAACCTTTATTTTGAATTAATATTTTATTCTATTTATCGCATTAATTCGACAATATATTTTTTATATTAAAACACAGAATTGCCGATACACTTAAATGTATATCGGCAACCTGTTTACATATATATTTTGTTGGTTAAAAGAATATAATCGTATATACAATATTTAACTGTAATATACTACTCATACCTTAATTATAATACCTATCGCTATCCAATTTCAATCATTTTACCATTTCTTGCATATATTATTTTTTCGCATATATTAGTAATATGATCTCCTATTCTCTCTAAATATCTAGCTGTAAATACAAGCTTAACTCCTTGAGTTATATTCTTTTCTGGATTTTCATGCATAACTTTTAGACAATCTTCTCTCACTTTATAATAAAGTATATCTATTTCTTTATCCATAAGTGCTACTTTATAAGATAAGTCAGCATCTTGATTTAAAAAAGCTGATTTTATACCTTCTATCATATCCAAGCAATATTGTGCCATTTTAGGTATATCGATTAATTCTTTTATATAATCTTCTCCAGCAATTGATACAACTTCTGATGCTATATTTTCAGCATAATCACCTATTCTCTCTAATTCTGCTGATATATCGGCTAAAGCGTATATTTCTCTTAAATCTCTTGCCATAGGTTGTTTTAATGCCATTAATTCTATACTTCTATCTCTTATATATTCTCTTAATATATCTATATCGTCATCATCATCAATAACTTTTTTAGCTAATTCTATGTCTTTTGTAAGCATACTTTTAATAGATAAATCAATAGCTTTTTCACATTTATCCATCATTCTAATTATATATTCTTTTAATGTATTTATACTCATTTCTAAATTTGTACTCGCCATTTTTCTCTCCCCATAACATAGTTTTTTATATTTAATTTCGATTTATTAAATTCTAACCAAATCTTCCTGTTATATAGTCCTCTGTTCTTTTATCATGAGGAACTGTAAATATATCTTTAGTATTGTTAAATTCTATTAATTCCCCATTTAAGAAGAATCCTGTTTTGTCAGATATACGAGCTGCTTGTTGCATATTATGAGTTACAATTACTATAGTGTATTTACTTTTTAATGTAGCCATTAAATCTTCTACTTTTGATGTTGAAATTGGATCTAGAGCTGATGTCGGTTCATCCATCAATATAACATCAGGTTTCATAGCTATAGTTCTCGCTATACATACACGTTGTTGTTGCCCTCCTGATAAACCTAGGGCTGGCGATTTTAATCTATCTTTTACCTCATCCCAAATTGCAGCCCCTCTTAGGCTTTCCTCAACTATTTTATCTAATTGTTTTTTGTCTTTTATTCCTTGATTTTTTGGACCATAAGCAACATTATCATATATACTCATTGGAAATAAATTAGCCTTTTGAAATACCATTCCTACTCTTGTTCTAAGATTTATAACATCATTAGTTGTAAGTATTTCCTCGTCTTCAAGATAGATTTTTCCGTTTATTTTTACACTATCAATTAAATCATTCATTCTATTTAAACATCTTAAAAATGTTGATTTTCCACATCCAGAAGGTCCTATTAATGCTGTTACTTCGTTTTCTTTTATCTCCATATTAATATCTTTTAACGCTTGTTTTTCGCCATAATATAAATCTAAATCGTTAACTCTTATCTTAGTTCTATTTTCTGAATCCATATTACCAATCTCCTTATTTAAAAAATCTTAATTACTAATCTATATAAAAATATTTAGTTTAAATTCTTCTCTCAATCTCAATTAATTTAATAATTTGCTTTGTTTAACTTTTTAGCTACTAATTTTGCTATAGTATTTAATCCAAATACTATTACAATTAAAACTATACCAACACCACATGCTGTTTGGATATCTCCAGTTTCCTTAGTCAATAAATACGCATGAACTGTAAGTGTTCTCGCACTATCAAATACAGTAAGCGGCATTTTCGCTACTGTTCCTGCTGTTAATAAAATAGCTGCTGATTCTCCAATTACACGCCCTATTGATAAAATAACCCCTGAAAGTATTCCAGGTATTGCACTTGGCAATATAACTTTATAAAGTGTTTGAAACTTTGTAGCTCCAAGACCTAGTGACGCTTCTCTATAAGTACTTGGTACTGTTTTTAGAGCTTCTTCTGTTGAACGGATTATTGTTGGAAGTATGATAATTGCTACAGTTAAACCACCTGATAATATGGAATATTGAAGTTTTAGTGCTACTACAAAGAATATCCCACCAAATAATCCATATACTATTGATGGTATTCCTGCTAAACATTCTGTTGCAAATCTTATTACTCTTACGACTTTGCCTTGTTTAGCATATTCTTGTAAATAAACTGCTGCTAATATTCCAATTGGTGTAGCTACTAATATTGCAACTAAAACCATATATACTGTTGTTATAATCATTGGTAAAATTCCGCCATTTCCACTAGCTGAGTAATCAGCAAATAAAAAACTAAGATTTATTTTTCCTATCCCCTTTATAAATATAAAACCTACTATCACTAGTAATAGACCTACTGTTATAATTGCTGATAAATACACTAGTGAAATCAATAGTCTATCTTTTGTTTTTCTAGACTTCAAATTATTTTCCATTATCTATCAACTCCTTTAGAAGTTAATTTAGTCAAAACTAAATTTATGATTATTATAAATATGAATAATACAACACCTGTTGCAAATAACATATTTTGATGTGTTCCTGCTGCATAACCCATTTCAAGGGCTATATTTGTTGTAAGTGGTCTTGCACTATCAAGTAGTGATGTCGGCATTGCTGTTGAATTTCCTGCAACTAAAATTACTGCCATTGTTTCACCTAATGCTCTACCTATTCCTAAAATTACTCCAGCTAATATTCCTGATTTTGCAGCTGGGACTGTAACCTTAAATATAGTTTCTATTTTTGATGCACCTAAAGCTAAAGATCCTTCTTTGTATGATTTTGGTACTGCCCTAATAGATGTTTCTGATAATGATATTATTGTTGGAAGCATCATTATAGCTAAAACTATAATTACTGCTAATAGACTTTGACCTTTTGGAAGGTTTAATACTGTTTGTATTGCTGGTACGATTACTGCTAGACCAAATATACCGTAAAGTACTGATGGTATACCTGCTAAAAGTTCTACTGCTGTTGAAATTATCTTTGCATATTTCTTTGGACATATCTCAGCTATAAATATTGCTGATAATATACCTATTGGAACTCCAATTATTAAAGCACCTATTGTCGCCACCATTGATGTAACTATCATAGAACCTATTCCAAATTGTTTAGAGCTTGGTAACCACTCTGTTCCAAATATAAAATCTATAAATGAATATCCTTCTGATACAAATGGAATTAAGCCTTTATAAAACACAAATCCTATTATAAGTAGCAAACTTACTACTGCCATAAGGGCACTTATCATAAATATTTTTTCTGTTATAAATTCAAGTACATATTTGCTTTTATTTTTATTAGATGAACTACTTTCTTTTACATTAATTGATTCTGTCTTTTCCAATCTAAGTTCCTCCTTTTTAAAATGCTAGGCTATCTCAATGAGACAGCCCAGCTAAAACTTTCTTGAATATCTATGATATCTTTATCTATTTTTGGTTAACACTCATAAATCCTTGTTTTTCTATAGTTTTTTGACCTGCATCACTTAATATATAATCTATAAAAGATTTTGCATCTCCACTTGCTTCACCTTTAGTAACTAATAAGAAAGGTCTTGATATTGGATATTTATCGTTATAAACATTTTCTTCTTTTGGTTCTACACCACCTATTTTAACTGCATTTATAGAGTCATCTAAATATCCAAATGATATATATCCTATTGCATTTTCATTTCCTTGTACAGTTGTTTTTATATTTCCTGATCCATCAGATATTTGTGCATTTGAAGTTAAATCTTTTGATTCAAATCCAACAATTTCTTGGAAACCATCTCTAGTACCTGAACCATCTTCTCTTGAAACAACTACTATTTCTGCGTCAGCTCCACCAACTTCTTTCCAGTTAGTTATTTTTCCTGTATATATATCTTTTACTTGTTGTAATGTTAAATCTTTTACTTTATTTGCTGAATTTGTTATAACTGCTATACCGTCTATTGCTATTTGGTATTCTTTTAGTTCTGATTTTTCTTCATCTTTTAAATCTCTTGATGACATTCCTATTTGTGAAGTTCCATCGATTGTATTTGTTATACCTGCTGATGAACCTACTTGTTGAACTTCTATTGTTGTTCCTTTGTTTGCTTTTTGATAATCTTCTGCTAAAATTTCCATTGTTGGTCCTACTGAAGTTGAACCTGATATTGTGATTTTGCTTGAATCACTACTTCCTGAACCTGAATTTGATGCTCCTCCTGCACTACACCCTACAAGTGAGCCTACTAGTAAAGTCCCTGTTAAAATTGCCACTAATCTTTTTTTGTTAAACATCTTTCTTCCTCCAATATGTTTTAAAATTTTATTTTTAATAACCTTATAATGTTCTTTCTTATGCGCTTTAAAGCTTGCGGCTTGGCAACTTATCTTTATCTTTCTGCCTCCCCTTTACACTTTATATAGTACATAACACGTCTTAAGCGTTTATTAAGTATAAGTTATTATAAAGTTAAGTATGTTAATTTAATGTTAATCTGAAAACTAAAAAAAGAGCCACTAATTTTATAAAAATCAGCGACTCTAAGAACTATAAGTACCATTTGTTCAATTATTTTGCATCTACTAAACCTATATCAAAAGTTATTGTTCCGCTGTAGTCACCTGTTGTTGAAGAAGGTAATTCTACTGGTAAAACTTTATCAGTAACTTCTCCATCTTTAGTAAATGATGCTACTTCTACTCCATTAACTTGGTTTTGTTGTCCATTTGTTTCTATAACTGTTCCATCTTCTTTTACTATTTGATATCTCATAACTGCTATTGTTTCAGAATTTGTTAATACCATTTGATTTCTAAAATAGCTTGTTCCTGCTATTGATACAGATACTTTTTGTCCATCTAAGTAATTAACATTTGATGCTTTAATTGTCATATCAGATCCGTCTTTAGCTATTTTTATTTTAGCTGGAATTTCAACAGTATAAGTTGGATCATTTTTTATAGTGTATTCAAGTTCTGTTGATTGAGACTCAGCATTTGCTGTCACCATCATAGTTGAGCAAATTGCTAAAGTAGATAATAATAATGCTGTTTTTCTTCTTTTAATAATTATTCCTCCAAATATTTTTTGTATTGTCAAAAATACTTACTATATTTTTGATCAACCCTTTGATTTTACTTAATTTTCTATTTAAACTATACCTCCCCCTCATTTTTATATAAAATTATCTTAAAATAATAAGTTTGGAGGTATAAGTTTATGAACTTACAAGTTTTTGAATATATAATCTATCTACATAATCTAGTTATAAACCTAGCGGTTATGCTTTATGGTAAAATAATCCTACTTCCCCGAAGGGATGAACCCATTAAGAAGAAATATCGTAAACTTAAGGTTGATATTTTACCTAAAATCGAAAATATTGAAAAACTAGATTTTAAAGAAATTTTGCAAAAACATTTAAAATCTACTGATAAAGAAATCAAACCTGTATCTAGAAGAAAATCAACTACTTCTATTGATAAATCTATCATTTGTCCTAGATGTAATGCTCCGCATGAATACATATATGATAATAACGGTGGTAATGGCCAATACCAATGCAAATTATGCAAAACTACTTTTAAATCAAATAATAAGTTCAAGCATGAAGTAATTCTTAGATGTCCTTATTGTTCTAAACCGCTTGATAAAATAAAAACTAGAAAAAGTTTTTTAGTCTATAAATGTAGAAATAATGAATGCTCTTTTTATATTTCTAATAAAAATGCTTTATCTCCTGAGGATAAAATTAAATTTAATAAAAGTCCTCAAACATTTAAACTTCGATATATTTATAGGTTATTTACAGTTGATTTTAAACCATTATCTAAAGACAGTAAAATCAAGACTCTAGTTTCTCTTCCAAAAATAAGAGTACCACAGTATACTTTAGGTTTAATACTTACATACTATGTTAATTATGGACTAGGATCTAGAAAAACAGCTGAAATCATGAATGATATACATGGAATAAAGATTTCTCATCAATCTGTACTTAATTATGCAAATAGCGTAGCTACGCTAGTAAAGCCTTTTGTAGATCATTATCCTTATGATATTTCTGATTCAATTTGTGGTGATTAAACGTATATCAAAATTAAGGGTAAATGGAATTATATATTCTTTTTTATGGATGCTGCTAAAAAAATTATTTTATCTTACCATACATCTCCAAACAGAGATACTAATTCTGCCATTTATGCTCTTGACGATGTATTGAGTAAGTTTAAAAAAATTCCTGAAAATTTAAATATAATAACAGACGGAAACCCTATATACTTGCTAGCTCAACAGTTTTTTGCTTCCCACGGCATAAATTTTGAGATAATGCAAGTTATTGGTCTTAGTAATAATGATGAAACATCCAAAAAATTTAGACCTCTTAAGCAAATAATTGAAAGACTTAACAGATGCTTTAAAAGTAATTATAAAAACACACACGGATTTGGAAAAGCCGAAGGCGCTTTATCTTACATAAGTTTATACTCTACTTATTTTAATTTTCTTAGACCTCATCAAAGTCTAGAAAATAAAGTTCCTGTTAAAATCGAATCTTTAGAGG
Source organism: Clostridium sp. 2218st1_F5_2218SCRN_220325 (assembly GCF_039062665.1). Classification (NCBI taxonomy): domain Bacteria; kingdom Bacillati; phylum Bacillota; class Clostridia; order Eubacteriales; family Clostridiaceae; genus Clostridium; species Clostridium sp. 2218st1_F5_2218SCRN_220325. The sequence goes on from NZ_JBCLNH010000001.1 coordinate 36,202, forward strand.
AATTGCCAACTATGCCTGCACGTTGGTGCAAGTTAATAGAACTTTCTCAAGATTTTATCATCAATTTTGAGGCTTCCGCATGATATTACCATTAATATAATATTATTTTTGTACCTCAGTTTTTAAAAATCATAAAGCTAAGGTTTATTTTTAGTGTTTAAATTTACATATAATTTTTTTGATTTTGATAAAAAACTAGATTCTTCCATTTTTTCATATGTTTTTTACACTACCTTTTCGAGTAAATTGATACATAAATTTTACCATAATTTTGTTTATGGTTAATTACAAAAAACTACAATTTTTATAATTAAATTCTATAAAAAATCGCAAGTGTTCAAAAATTTAGCGAAAATGATTATTCTATAGGATCGGACTTTGTAAAATAAAATAGGACATACAAAACAGATCAATTTACGTTTTATATGTCCTATTTTTAGATTAATTTCATCGCAAACAATTTTAAACTTAGCTCGAACAATCCTAAACTTAGTTTAAAGCATATTCTTTCGCATTAAAATCATCATCAACATCTATAATTTTATCGTCAACTTTTACATTATTTATACATACATTTTTAAATGCAAGGCCTTTTACATTTTGTAATACCATGTCACCTTTAACCCCATTTAGCTCTGCATTTTCAATTAAAATATTTTCAATAGGTGCATCTTTGAATCCTTTTAAATATAAAGCATTGCTTGCATCGATACTTCCACCTTCGATAGTTTTAATATTAGATAATGTTATATCTCTTAATATTGGATTGTGATTTCCGTTTACGCCTTCTTCATAGAAGAAATCAGCATGGATAACTGCTATTTTAGATTTATTTACAACGCTGTTTTTTACATATATTTTTTCAAGTTTTCCGCCTCTTTCAGCATTTGTTTTAAATCTTATTGGATAATCAAGTTCTGGACTATCGAAGTAATTGTCATGAGCAAATATATCATTTACTCCACCTGAAATTTCACTACCTATTGTCACTCCTCCATGACCGTCTTCAAACTTATTGTTTCTGATTATAATGTTTTCTGAAGGAACACCAATATTTCTTCCTTCGTTATTTCTTCCTGATTTTATCGCTATACAGTCATCTCCTGTACTAAATTTACAGTTTTCAATTATCATATACTTACAAGATTCTGGATCAACTCCATCATTGTTGTAAAGATGAGTATCAATAATGATATTGTCAACTTTTATATTTTCACAAAGAACAGGATTTATTTCCCAAAATGGTGAATTTAAAATAGTTACATCTCTAATAAGTATATTTTTTGATTTATAAGGTTGAATAAATGGAGGTCTTATTGTAGAGATATCGTCTTTGAATATTCTCTCTGTTCTAACATCAGCATTTTCTTGACCAAGATCGAATAATCTTTCTCTTTGAATTTGTTGATCTTCTTCATTAAAATATCCAAATTTCCAAGGCATCCAGTTAAATTCATCGGCATTTCCGTCTAGTATTCCTTTTCCTGTTATAGCAATATTTTCAGCGCCATAACTGTATATAAAAGGAGAGAAATTCATCATTTCAATACCTTCCCATCTAGTATATTCTAGTGGATAAAATTCATTGTTCTTATTTCTCACAAATTTTATTACGGCATTTTCTTCAATATGAAGTTCAACATTGCTTTTTAAAGTTATTGCACCACTGTAGTAAACATTAGGTTCTTCTTTGCTACCTCCAGAAACTATAACTTTTCCTCCACCATTGCTAGTTGCATCGTCGATAGCTTTTTGTATTGCATCACCATAATATGTTACATTTTGTGTATTTTTAACTAAAGATTTTCCTATATATTCTTTATCATTTTTAAGTTCTTTTTTACTTCCTTTGTAAGGTCCATCAGGATGAGTAAGGTAAACTTCCTCAATATCTCTTACAAGATTTTTATATTTGATATCGTCAACCTTATATTCTGTTTTATTATCAAACTTCATTATATTATCATTTACTGTATTTTCAATTAAATTATATAATTCTTGATTCCATTCAAATTTCTTATACATATACAAATTCTCCTTTTATTAAAAAAATAAAATCCTAACTCACTTCACTTCTGAAATTTTTTACTATCAAAATAATTATTTATACTATTTCAATTTACATATTAACTGCAGATTTTTCATGGTATCCAACATTGTTGTTTCCAAAACAATGTTCATAATCATATCCAGTTAAATCTTCTATAGCTTGTTTAGCTTCTGATGTAACTGCTGCTTTATCTCCACCAGCTTTAACTCTATTTACTTCATCAACTAATATCTTATGACTTTCTTTAGTTAATTTTAATCTTCTAGCAAATAAGAAACATAAGAATAATAATGTTATTGGAACTACTACTGTCATTATTGTTATTGTATGTACAGCTGCTTCTGGTTGAACTGTTTGACCTTTAACAAATCCTGATGCTTCTAATATAGCACCTAATATAAATGCTTCACTTGCAGATGCGATTTTTCCTAAAAATCCATTAGCACCACTGAATATTCCTTCTCTTCTTTGCATAGTAACAGCTTCATCTATATCAGCCATAAATGGTAATTGGAATACTGGAATGTAGTCACATGCAGCTCTACCCATAAAATTGACTGTTGCAATAACGATTAATGCTGGTACTAAAATTTGAGTTCCTTTTAATCCAGTTAAACAAACATATCCTAAACATGTCACACTGACTACAATAGCTGCAACGTTAAATGCTTTTCTTGAACCAAATTTATAACATAATGCTATAGTTATAGTAACTGCAACTATAGAAATAAGTTGTGAAGAACCTGTTATATAACTTGCTTCTACTGCTGATAAACTTAAGCAGTAAACTACGAAATAAGTAAATATACCTGATGCTAAGTTTTTGTAGATACCTATTAATAATAACATTGCTCCGTGTAATCTAAATGATTTGATTTTCATTGCTGAAGGAATATCTTGAAGCATTTTCTTCATAGTTTCAGCAAAACTCTTAGTTTCAACAACATGTACATCTTTAGGATCTCTTTCAAAAGTAAATGCATAAAATACTATTAAAGATATTACCATTACTACAGCATAACTAATACCTGCGTAGAAATATCCAGTTGGATTAGTTCTTCCTAATCTTGCAACGAAAAATGCTGGGAATACTGTAGCTATTGCACTTGAAATTTGTCCACAATATTGTTTAGCTGATACAAGTTTAGTTTTATCAGCTGCAGTAGTAGCCATTTCAGCAGGTAAAGTTGAAGCTGTAACTAATACTAGTGTAAATGTAACTTCCCATAATAAATTTAATCCAAAATAGAATCCATATGAATGACCTGTTGTCCATAACATTGGGAATATCATTAAAACTAGTGGTATACCAATTAGAGTAAATGATTTTCTTCTACCAAATCTTTTTCCTAATGCAGTCTTACCAAAATTATCACTTATAGATCCAACTAAAGGATTTAATACAGCATCCATAAGTCTTGTAATTGTAAATATCATAGCGGCTTTTGCTGGTCCTATATCACAGAATTGTGTATAGAAGAACATTAAAAATCCTGAAATAATCGCTTGTGAACCACTACCTAAAAAGTTTATACATGCATAACCAATCATATTCATAAAAGTTATTTTTCTTTTCATTGTTTCTCCTCCAAATAATTTCTTTGTTATAATAATATTTTTCACCTTGAAATACGTTTTCCTATTTTATTTAATCATTTAATATATCGAATTTCCTACAATTTCTGTACCCTTTTAATAATTTAATTAATATAACTTTTATAATATTTTCCACTTATGTAAGTTGGTAATATTATAATACTTATTTACTATATATTCTTTTATTATTTCAACACTTTATATTATGAAAATATATTTTCGTTGTGTTAAATTTGTATCAATCATAAGTAAAAAAATTAATTTTTATTTATACACACGTGTGCAATTTTTATTAAAAAATATAGATCTTATTATATAAATTTCATAATATAGATTTCATACTTTTTTTAAACTTGCACACGCTTTTTTTAATTTATAATGTTACACCTTGTCTAAGTATTGCAATTTCTTTAAACTTATTGATCTCATTATTTACATATTTTCCATTAGAAACTTCAACTATAAATTTCATAAATTCTTCAGTTGTCTCTTCTAAATTCTTATCTTCAACTAGACATCCAGCATTAAAATCCATCCAATGTGGTTTTAATTTATATAGCGGTGAATTTGTAGCCACTTTTATTGTAGGTACAAAAGTTCCAAATGGTGTTCCCCTTCCAGTTGTAAATAATACCATATGACATCCTGCTGCTGCCAATGCTGATGCAGCGACTAAGTCATTTCCAGGACCGCTTAAAAGATTAAGTCCATTGTGTTTAAGAGTTTCGCCATACTTAAGAACATCTATAACAGTAGCATTTCCTGATTTTTGAGTACATCCTAATGATTTATCTTCAAGTGTAGTAATCCCGCCAGCTTTGTTTCCTGGTGATGGATTTTCATATATAGGTTGATCGTACTTCATGAAATATTCTTTAAAATCGTTTACTAAATGAACAACTTTATTAAATGTTTCTTCATTTTTAGCTCTATTCATAAGAATAGTTTCTGCTCCAAACATTTCAGGTACTTCAGTAAGAACTGTTGTCCCACCTTGTGCAACTAAAAAGTCTGAAAAACTTCCTAAAAGAGGATTGGCAGTTATTCCAGATAATCCGTCAGAACCTCCACATTTTAGTCCTACTTTTAATTTTGATATAGGAAGAGTTACTCTCTTATCTTCCTTCATTTTTGTGTATAATTCTTTTAATATTTTAACGCCTTCTTCTATTTCATTAGGAACCTCTTGAGATACTAAAAATTTAATTCTATCTTTGTTGTAATCTCCAAGTGATTCTATAAATTGTGGCATTACATTGTTTTCACAACCTAATCCAAGTACTAATACTCCACCTGCATTTGGATGTTTTGCAATATTTCCAAGCATAGTTCTCGTATTTACATGGTCTTCTCCAAGTTGAGAACATCCGTAATTGTGTTTAAATGCTTCGATTCCATCGATACCCTCTACATTGACTTCTTCTTTGAATCTTTCAATAATTCTATCTGCTATTCCATTTACACATCCTACAGTTGGAACTATCCAAAGTTCATTTCTTATACCTATATTTCCGTCTTCTCTTTCATACCCTTCAAAAGTTAAATTTCTTTGTTCTATATCACATTCATAAGATGTTTTATTGAATTCATAATCTTTGATTCCATCTAAATTTGTCTTTAGATTATGTGTATGAACCCATTCTCCAGATGTTATATTTTTAGTTGCATGTCCTATTTCATATCCGTATTTTATTACATCGCTGCCTTCTTTGATATCTTCTATAGCGATTTTATGTCCTCTTTTAACATCTTCTTTTAAAGTTATTTTTTTGCTGTCGACTTCTATTGTTTCACCTTTATTTATGTCTTTAAGTGCAACAACGATATTATCTTTAATATTTATTTTTATAAAATCTTTCATTCTATCTACCTGCTTTTTTTAAACTAATTGTTACTTTTAATCAATTTATTTATGTAAGTACGAATTTGAGTTTTAAAGAACTGATTTAACAGCTTCTTTCATTCCTAATTTTTCAATTAGAGCTAAATCTTCAGTTACTGCGTCTGTTAAACCTTCGATTTCATTTAAGTCCATACCCCAGTTTTTATCGTATGCGAAAACTTCACTTACTAATTTCTTTAATCCTTCTTTTGATCCATCACATTCTGACCATAATTTTTTGTATAAGTCTAATATTTGAGCATCATCAGCAAGTTTTATATCTTCTTCTCCTCTTTTACCTTTGTAAAATTCTACTAAAGCTGCAAGAGAGAATACTAATTTCTTAGGAAGTTCTCCTTTTCTTTCTAAATACTCTATTAAGCTTGGTAAATCTCTTGTTTTATATTTAGACATAGAGTTTAATGCTATACTCATTAAATAATGTTTTACATATGGATTTTGGAATCTTTCAATTGTATCATTACCAAATTGAACTAATTCATCATGTGATAAATCTAATGTTGGAACTATTTCATCGAATATTAATTCTCTTACATATTTACCCATCACTTCATGATCTACAGTTTCAGCAACTGTGTCAAATCCGTAAAGATAAGCAACTGGAACCATTGCAGTATGAGATCCATTTAATATTCTAACTTTTCTAGTTCTATATGGTGTCATATCATCGACAACTTTTATATTAAGACCTGATTTTTCTATTGGTAATTCTTCTTTTAATGATTGTGGTCCTTCAATAACCCATAAGTGGAATATTTCTCCAACATCAACTAAATTATCTTCATATCCTAATTCTTTTGTTATTTCATCGATTGTATCTCTTGGATAACCTGGAACTATTCTGTCAACTAAGCTGCAGAAGAATGTATTTGCAGTATTTATCCAGTTTACAAAGTCTTCACCTAAGTTCCAAATTTCAGCGTATTTTAATACTATTTCTTTTAATTTTTCACCGTTTCTATCGATTAATTCACATGGAATTATATTTAAACCTTTATCAGCTGCTCCATTAAATATCTTATATCTGTGATATAAAAGAGCTGTTAATTTTGAAGGATATCCTTTTTGACATCCGCCTTCTAATTTGTCGTCTTCTTCAAAAACTATTCCCGCTTCTGTTGTGTTTGAAAGTATAAATCTTACTGTTGGTATTTCTGCAAGTTCTAAGAATTTATCATAATTTTTGTATGGATCTACGGCTCTATCTATACAATCAATTACTCTGTGTGTCTTAACTGCTTTACCGTTTTGCATTCCTTGTAAATATAAAGTATAAAGACAATCTTGTTCAGTTAATTTATGAATCATTCCACCTGGTAATGGTTGAACTACAGCGACACTACCATTGAAATCGGCTTCTTTATTCATTGTATCTATTTGCCAATCGACAAAAGCTCTTAAAAAGTTTCCTTCTCCAAATTGAATTACTTTTACAGGGTATGACTTATGATCCCTATATAATTCTTTATTTAATTTCATTTTTTAGTCCTCCTAAAATAAATACTACATTTATAATTTTTATCTATCTACACCTTGTTTTCTGCCAATAAACTCCATTAATTGATCAAAATAAGGATATCCTGTCATATCTCCACTTGAAAGTGTAGCCATAGCACCCATTCCGTTCGCATATTCTCCAATTTCTTTTAGTGATAAATTATCAAGGTATCCACAAAGAAATCCTGCTGCAAATCCGTCTCCAGCACCAACTGTATCTACAATCATATCTGATACATCATATCCTGGAGCAAGGTAGCTTTGGTCTTTAGTTTTTATATAACATCCATCAGCGCCTAATTTCACTGCTACTATTTTTGCATTTTTATTTAAGAAATAATCACATACTTCATCTTTATCTGTTATTCCCAACAGAAGTTCTGCTTCATCAAGTCCTGGCATTATAATATCAGCCTTATTGGCAATATCTATCAATACTTTTTTAGCTTCATCAACTGTCCACAATTTAAGTCTTACATTTGGGTCAAAAGATATTAAAACGTCGTTAGCCTTAGCAATCTCTATAGCCTTGTAAACAGCTTCTCTAGCACTTTCAGATAAAGCAGGAGTTATCCCTGTTAAATGAAGAATTTTGGCACTTTTAATGTATTCTTCGTCAATATCATCTGGAGATATAGTGCTTGCTGCTGAGTTTTTTCTGTAATAATAGACATTAGGATTACTTCTTTGATAATATTCTTTAAAAATTATTCCTGTTGAATTATTTTCATCTAGTATTACCCTCGATGTATCAACACCTTCACCTCTTATAGTACTTATAAGATATCTTCCAAATTCATCATTTGATAATTTAGAAAACCAGCCTACTGTGTGATTTAATTTTGCAAGTGCAGTAGCTACATTTGATTCTGCACCTCCAACTGTTTTTTCAAATGTATTGACGTATCTTAATGGCCTATTTGATTGTGGATTAAACACAACCATTGACTCTCCAAAAGTTACAAGATCCATTCTATTTAATCTCCTTTTTCTCTATATGCATGCTTTATATGCATCTATAAATCTTTTAGCTTCTTTTTCTACTGCATCATAGTCACCTGTTTTAGCTCCTTTTGTTAAGCTTCCACCTGTTCCAACTACTACAGCTCCAGCTTCAAACCATTCGTGTAAGTTTTCAACTGTAACGCCTCCTGTTGGCATGAAATCTCCTTGTGGAAGTGGACCTTTAAATGATTTTATTACAGATGGTCCATAAAGGTTAGCAGGGAATATTTTGACTACATCTACACCGTATTCCATAGCAGTTATAGCATCTTTGACTGTCATAACGCCTGGCATCACACATACTTTATATCTATTACAAAGCTTTAATGTATCTATATCAAGACTTGGACTTACAATAAATTCTGCTCCAGCTAATATACATGCTCTAGCTGTTTCTGCATCTAAAACAGTTCCTGCACCTACTATAATGTCTGTATCTCTATATTTTTCTGCAACTTCTCTCAAAAATTCTACTGGGTTTGGAACTGTCATTGTAAGTTCCATAACTTTTATTCCACCTTTGATAGCTGCTTCAACTATTTTTAATCCTTGTTCTTTAGAATCGCCTCTTACAACAGCGACAACTCCAGCTTCTTTTATCTTTCTTAATACTTCTTCTCTTCTCATTTTGCACCTCAACTAAAATTAATATTACATATTAAAGTAATTTTTAGCATTGTTATAACTTATATCACTTACTATTTGTCCTAAAAATTCAGTATCATTTGGTAATTCACCATTTTCAACCCATTCTCCAATTACATTGCATAAGATTCTTCTGAAATATTCATGTCTTGTATAAGATAAGAAACTTCTTGAATCAGTAAGCATTCCTATAAATGTACTTAACATACCTAAATTAGCTAATGATTTTATTTGAGCTTCCATTCCTAATTTATGATCGTTGAACCACCAAGCTGAACCATGTTGAATTTTTCCTTTTATTCCATCGCCTTGGAAACATCCAAGTAATGTACCTATAACTGCATTATCATTAGGATTTAAACTATATATTATTGTTTTAGATAATGCTTTTTCTTCATTTAATTCATTTAATAAATTTGATAGTGGAACTGCTACTTGAGTATCGTTTAATGCATCAAATCCAGTATCTGGACCTAATTTGTTGTACATTGTAGTGTTGTTATCTCTTATACAGTTCATATGGAATTGATTCACCCATCCTAAATCATGGTATAGTTTTCCGAAGAATTTTAATAAATAAACTCTTATTTTATTTTCATCTTCAAAAGAAACTTTTTCGTCATTTAAAACGTGTGAAAAAATTTCATTAAGTTCTTCTAATGTTGCATTTCCTTTTGGAACAAAATCTAAAGCGTTATCTGCAACTCTACATCCAACTTCGTGGAAAAATTCTACTCTTGATTTTAATGCGTCTATATATTCATCAAAACTATCGATTTTCTTTCCGATAACATTTTCCAGTTGTCCAAACCATTCTTTAAATGTATCTTTGTTAACTCCAAGAGCTTTGTCTGGTCTAAAAGCTGGTAATACTTTAACATCGAAAGACTTGTCTTCTTTTAATGCTAAGTGGTATTCTAATGAATCAACAGGATCATCTGTAGTACAGATTACTTTGACATTTGATCTTTTTATTAAACCTCTCACTCTAAATTCATCTTGTTGAAGCATTTCATTGCATTTTTCCCATATAGATGGTGCAGTTTTTTCATTTAACACTTCTTCTATTCCAAAATATCTTTTTAATTCAAGATGTGTCCAGTGGTATAGTGGATTTCCGATTGCATGTGAAACTGTTTTCGCCCATGCTAAAAATTTTTCATAATCAGAACTATCTCCTGTTATATATTTTTCATCTATACCGAACGTTCTCATTTGTCTCCATTTGTAGTGATCTCCATAAAGCCATACTTCAGTTATATTTTTAAACTTTTTATTGTCTAATATTTCCTTTGGATTTATATGACAATGATAATCTATAATAGGCATTTTTTCTGAATACTCATGATATAATGTTTCTGCCGTAGAATTTGTTAATATAAAATTTTCGTCCATAAACTTCTTCATTTACAGTTACCTCCAGTTATTTTCTGTTCACGTTAACATTTAAGTGTACAACTTATGTTTAACGTTAACATTTTTATTCATAATATCTATCTGCTGTTATTATAATATGTTTTCAGCGTATAATGCAATAGTTTTTTTGTTCACGCTAACATTTTTTTTGGTAAATATAGCCAAATACATAGATGATTAGCTATTATTATTTGGCTATATACTAGATATTACAACCTTTTGACCGAATCTCTCTCAACTAGATAAGATTCAATAAAGATTTTATTTTTGTCGACATTTTTTTTGTTTATTATATCGAGAAGATAAGTCCCCCCCATTTCACTCATCACAAGAGAATCTTTCTTGACGCTTGTAAGCGTAGGAGTTACATAATCGCAGAAATTACTATTATCAAATCCTATTATAGATATATCATCTGGCACACTAAGACCACTTTCAAATACTGCCTTAATTGCCCCAACTGCAATATCATCATTGGCACAAAAAACTGCTGTAGGTCTATCTTCCAATTCAATAAGCTTTTTCATATTATCATAACCATTTTCAAGCGTATATTTTCCACCTAAAATATAATCATCATCGATTTTAATATTATAATCTTCCAAAGCCCTCATATAACCTTTTTTTCTATACTTATTTGATTCAAACTCTGAATTCCCTTGTATAAAAGCTATCTTTCTGTGGTTATTTTGTATAAGATATTCGACAGCATCATAAGATCCCTTCGTATCATTAGACAAAATATTTACTATTCCTTCCTGCTCGATTGCTCTATTTAAAACGACCATAGGAATATCTTTTTCAATTATCGTTTTTATAAAATCATCGTCACGTTCACTCTGACTGACAACGATTATTCCATCGATACTTTTATTATCAATAGGTCTAGAATACTCATAATTATCTATACCCCTTATAATTAAGTTGTATTTCGTGTCCATAACTTTATTGACACCGTTTATAACTTGGTGGAAGAACGTATCAGATGTACCTTCACTAATAGACGAAAAGAACACTCCTATTATGTAAGACTTAAGCAAAACAAGGCTTTTTGCATTGTAGTTTGGAACATAATTAAGTTCTTCTGCTAGAGCTTTTATCTTTTCCTTTGTTTCAGGTTTGACATATGGGCTGTTATTTAAGGCCCTTGATACTGTTGTATGTGAGACATTGGCTAATTTTGCGATATCCTTTATTGTCACACTCATATTTAATCCTCCTTACTTTTATTTTCATGTTGTTAATTATATTACAAAATAATAGTTTATTCTATAGGAATATGTTATTTTGATAAAATTTTGAATTGTTTTTTGTTGAAATAAAAAGAACTACTACACTTTTAAACATAGCAGTTCTAGTTGATTTGTTTTTAATTTTTCAAAATTATTCCCTCTATGCATATGGTAACATTACCCACTCTAAAAAACTATACGCAGTCCAAAAAAAGACGACTTTTAGTCGTCTTTTCTATAAATATTAAATTTTAACTTACTTTTTTAGCTAATTCCGTATTAAACGGTAATTCTATTATAAATTTACTTCCTACTCCTAATTCACTTTCTACTTTTATATTTCCATTTAATGCTTTTACCATATGTTTTGTTATTGCAAGGCCTAGCCCTGTTCCACCAACACTTCTACTTCTAGCTTTATCTACTCTATAAAATCTCTCAAATATTCTTTCTATATCTTCTTCTGGTATTCCTATTCCATTATCTTTAACTTCTATAAATACTTTTTCTGATTTTATATATTGTTTTATACTGACTTTTCCATTTTCGCCAGTATATTTTATAGCATTTGATATTATGTTTAAAAGTATTTGTCTAATATAACCTGAGTATTCCCATAAATCTATATCTTTATTTTCAAAGTCATATTTTACTTTTATATTCTTTTTCTTTGCGATATAATTTATAACTTCATGTACTTCTTCAAAAACTTCAAATAGATCTACTTTCTCTACTTTTTTCTTTGTTTTATTTTCAATAGTTGATAATAATAAGATATCATCTATTAATCTAGTCAATCTAGTAGCTTCATTTTCTATTATAGTTAAGAATCTATTTTTAGTATCTTCATCTAAGTTGTCCGTCATTTTTAAAGTCTCTATAAATCCTTGTATTGATGTTATAGGAGTTTTTAATTCATGACTTACATTTGCTACAAATTCTTTTCTCATATTTTCTAATTTTGCATATTCTGTTATATTTTCAATATTTATAATAAAACCAATTACTGCATCTGTATCTTCAAAATGTACTGGGTCTATCTTAATTTTATATATTATATCATTTTTAATGTTTTTTTGTATTATAGTACTATGCTCGCTACACATATTATGCAAAACACTTTCTAAAATCAATTCATTTTTTATAAACTGTCTTATATTTTTACCTTCAGCAGTTACATATGAATCGCCTTCAACCATTTTCTTTGCCAAGTCATTGATTAAAAGTATTTTCCCTCTAGTATCAATAGCTAAAATTCCATGAGATACACTTTGCATAATTGACTTTAACTGTGTATTTTTATCTGTTATATCTCTAATTGTAAAGTTTATTGTGTCTATCATATAGTTAAAGTTTTTAGCAAATTCACCTATCTCTCCAGACATCTGTCCCCTAACCTTACTATCAAATTGTTTATTACTTATATCTCTCGATACTTTCATAAACTCCTTTAAATAAGTTCGAAGACTCAATGTGTACCTAATTAAAAGTATTGTAATGATTAATAAAATCAGCATTATAAAAATATATATACCATTTAAAAACCCCGTCTCATTCATCTTCTTTCACCTCAAACTTATTTAATTTTGTATCCGACACCTCTTATAGTCTCTATATATTTTGCATCATCATCACCAATTTTCTTTCTAAGGTGTCTAATATGAACATCTAATGTTCTTGTCTCTCCATAATAATCATATCCCCATATCTTATCTAGTAAGAAAGTCCTTGTTAATACATTTCCTCTATTTTCGACAAGTAGTTTTAATATCTGAAATTCTTTTAATGTTAATTCTATTTCTGTCCCATTTTTAGTTACTATATGTTTATTTACATTTACTTGAATATCATCAGCTTTTAAGACTTCGACTTTTTCATTTGAAGTATATTTATATCTTCTAAGTACAGATGTTATTCTCGCTAATACTTCCTTTACACTAAATGGTTTTGTGATATAGTCATCAGCTCCATCTTGTAAGCCTTCTAGTTTGTCTTCTTCCATATTTTTAGCAGTTAGCATTATCACCGGTATCTGCTCCAAACTTTCATCAGATCTTATTTTTTTTAAAAGGTCTATCCCACTTATATTTGGAAGCATCCAATCTAAAAGTATTAAGTCAGGTTGAAATTCTTTTGTCTTTAAATATCCATCAAATCCATCATATGAATAATCTACTTTATACCCGTTATTTTCAAGGTTAAATCTCAATAATTCTACTATATGTATCTCATCATCTATAATTAATATTTTTTTCATAAAGCCCTCCTTATTTTATATAAATCATAATGTCCTGCTGATTTTTATGTTTTATCTATATATAATATAATATCAAAACTTTTATAAATATAGTAATAAATATATATTTTCTTATATTAAAAATAGCTCTTAATATTATAGTAACATTCTAAAAATATGTTGTATCTTATTTTTCTGTAAACTATGTTATTTTTAAGTAAAAAAGAGTATCTATAAATAATTTATTAATCATCTTTAGATACTCTTTTTATATTTTTTATGTAGTTCTATGCTATTTTTATTACTTTTGATTTATTATCAAATGTTTTTTTCTTATCTTCTATAAATTTATATTAAAATGCTGGAACTATACTTCCATTATATTTTTCTTCTATAAATTTCTTAACATCATCACTGTTTAATGCTTTTGTTAATGCTTTTGTTTTTTCGCTGTCTTTATCTTCTGTTCTTATAGCAACTATATTTGCATATGGAGACTCACTTGATTCTATTGCTAATGCATCTTTAGTTGGGTTTAATCCTACGTTTAATGCATAGTTAGTGTTTATAACAGCTATTGCAACGTCATCTAATGTAGAAGGTACTTGTGCTGCATCAACTTCAACAAACTCTAAGTTTTTAGGGTTTTTAGTTATATCTTTTACAGTTATTAATTCACCGTCTTTAACTTCTATTAAACCTTGTTTTGCTAATAATTTAAGTGCTCTAGCTTCATTAGTTGAGTCATTTGGAACTGCTACTTTGTCTCCATCTTTAACTTCATCTAATTTTTTCACTTTATTTGAGTATATTCCCATTGGTTCTATATGAACTTTTGCACAGTATGTTAAATCATATCCTTTTTGTTTAACTGTTTCCTCTAAGTATGGTACGTGTTGGAAATAGTTAGCGTCTAGTGATCCATCTGCTAATGCTTGATTTGGTAATACATAATCATCATACTCTTTTACTTTTAAAGTATATCCATCTTTTTCTAATATAGGTTTTGCTGCCTCTAATATTTCTGCATGTGGTGTTGAAGATGCACCCACTACTATAGTTTTTTCATCATTTTTCCCTGATGAACAACCTGTTAATAAACCTACTGCTAATGTTGATACTAATAATACTTTTGCTAATTTTTTTAGTTTCATTTTTACTCCTCCTGTTTTCCCTTAACTTTATTTATTTTTATTAATTTTTTATTGTTTTTAAGTTTCATTTTTCTATTTTTTACTTTTAATATTTGTTATTTTAATTTTTTATATACATAGTCACCTAGCATTTGTATAGCTTGTACTATTATGATTAATGTGATTACAACGTATACCATAACTGCTGTATCGAATCTTTGGTGTCCGTATACTAATGCTACCTTACCAAGACCACCAGCACCAACAGTACCTGCCATCGCTGTATATCCTAATATTGATATTATTGAAAGTGTAATTCCTGATACTATAGAAGGCATTGCTTCTTTTATCATAACTTTAAATATTATTTGTGTTTTTGTAGCCCCAAAAGATTTTGCTGCTTCTATTAATCCTTCATCAACTTCATTTAATGCGCTTTCAATTATTCTTGCTATAAATGGTGCTGCACCGATAGTTATAGGAACTATTGCCGCTGTTTCACCTATACTTGTTCCAATTAAGAATCTAGTAAATGGTATTAATGCTACTAATAATATGATGAATGGGAAACTTCTAACGATGTTTACCAAAAATCCTACTACTGAATATACATATTTATTTGGTTTTAATCCTTTTGGTTTAGTAAGTACTAATATTATTGCTAATATAAATCCTAAAATTGTAGCGATTATAGTCGGTACAATTATCATATATATTGTTTGTAAAAATGCTTCTCCCAGTATGTCAGTTAAATACTGATATAATGTCGTTTTAGTTGTCATTTTTTATCTCCTCCCATTTAATATTTTTCTCATCAAGATATCTCTTAACTGCATTTGCATAGTGGTCTTTTACTGTTATTATTAAAGATCCAAGGACATCTTCTCTGAATTTTTCTAGTTTTCCATAACTTATATTAAAATCGAAATCTAATGTTCTCGCCATATTTGTTATTATATTTTGGTTTGCAATTTCTTTAGGGAATATTATTTTTATATTTGTTCCTTCTGGAAGAACTATTTGTTCATCTCCTATTAATGCTTTTAATCCTTCTGTATTATTTAAGAATAAATCTTCAGTATCTTCTATTTCTAGAACTTTACCGCCTTCCATAACTGCAACCTTTGTACAAATTTGTTTTACAACTTCCATTTGGTGAGTTACAAGGATTATTGTTATGTTTAGTTTTTCATTTATATCTTGTAATAAAGCTAATATTGATTTTGTTGTATTTGGGTCTAATGCTGAAGTTGCTTCATCACAAAGTAAAACTTTTGGCTCAAGTGCTAATGCTCTAGCTATTGCAACTCTTTGTTTTTGACCACCACTTAGGTTTCTAGGTTTCGCATCTCTTTTATCTGCTAGTCCTACTAATTCAAGTAAATTCATAACCCTTTTTTCAATTTCTGCTTTTGAATATTTAAAACATTCTAGAGGTAATGCAACATTTTCAAATACTGTTTTTCTCTCTAATAGTGAGAAATGTTGGAATATCATTCCTAAGTTTTTTCTAAGTTCCCTTATTTCTTTTTCAGTTAAATCTTTTACTTCTTGTCCTTCTACTGTAAGACTTCCATCTCTATAATCTTCAAGTCCATTTATACATCTAAGTAAAGTTGATTTTCCAGCTCCACTATGTCCGATAATTCCAAAAATTTCACCTTTTGAAATTTCCATATCTATATTTTTTAATATCTGTACATCTCCATAATATTTATTAAGATTTTTTATCTTTATCATTAAGTTTCTTCCTTTCCTTAAATATATAAAATTATTATTTTATTATAGTGATTTTATATATTTTATAAAATGTTTATATCAACGTAAACTTATATCTTTTTCCTTATTTGATAATATTTATATATTTTTATTTTAAGTTTAATCATTTTAGGTATAAAAAAAGCCTAAGTATAAACTTAGGCAATTGTAATCAGCTTATACTCATCTTTCAACTTAAAAGTTGCAGGATTTAGCACCATATATTTTAAATATTGGTTGCCGGGTTTCACAGGGCCAGTCCCTCCACCACTCTTGATAAGAGTTTGTTCAGTTGTTATGCTATTAATAATATATGAGTATAAGATAATTGTCAATAGATTTTTCGACATTTTATTTTGATTTTTAAAATATTCATTTCATCTATTATTCGTATTTAAATTAATTTATAGTTGATATATTAAATCTAAATATATATTTTGTTATATAATCTCTCTTGCACTATTTTCTAAATCGTCTTTTACTTGTCTAATTTCACTTATCTTTGTATTGTTGATTTTATCTGGTTTTGCTTTTCTAACTAATCTTTTTAGATTTCTTAAATTGCCTTTTATTTCAGACTTTTTACTTCTGTCTAAACCAGATTTTGAAGTATCAAGACCTTGCTCTACTTTATAAACAAGTGACTCAGCATCATTTATTATATCAATGTATTCTTTCTTTTTATTATCTTCTGATTCATAAGATTGTGCATCTCTTATTGCTTTTTCTATATCTTCGTCTGATAAGTTTGAACTTGCCGTTATTGTTATACTTTGGCTGTTTCCTGTTTTAAGGTCTTTAGCTGATACATTTAGTATTCCATTTGCATCTATTTCAAAAGTAACTTCAATTTGAGGAATACCCCTCATAGCTCTCTTTATTCCTTTTAATTTAAATTCGCCGATTATTTTGTTGTCTTTAGAAAATTTTCTCTCACCTTGTAATACTTTTATATCTACAGATGTTTGGAAATTTGCTGCTGTAGTAAATATTTGACTGTATTTTGTAGGAATAGTAGAGTTTCTTTCTATAAGTCTTGTCGATACCCCTCCCATAGTCTCAATTGAAAGAGATAATGGAGTTACATCAAGCAGTAAAATCTCGTTTAAACATGGGTCTCCTGATAATTTTCCACCTTGGATAGCGGCACCTAATGCAACACACTCATCTGGATTTAAGTTTTTACTAGGCTCTCTTCCTGTTATTTGTTTTACTTTTTCTTGGACAGCTTTAATTCTTGTTGAACCTCCAACTAATAATACCTTGCTCAGTTCACTTGTCGATACACCAGCATCATTTAGGGCATTTTTCACAGGTATAACAGTTCTTTCAACTAAATCATAAGTAAGCTCGTCAAATTTAGCCCTAGTAAGTGTTATATCCATATGTTTTGGTCCGTCTTTTCCAACTGCTATAAATGGCAGATTTATATTAGTTGTCATAGCTGTTGAAAGTTCTTTTTTTGCTTTTTCAGCTTCTTCTCTAACCCTTTGAACTGCGACAATATCTTTAGTTAAGTCAATTCCTTCATTTTTCTTAAATTCTGATATTAGATAATCAGATACTTGCTTGTCAAAGTCATCTCCCCCAAGATGATTATCTCCACAAGTCGCAAGAACTTCGATAACTCCATCTCCTATTTCAATTATAGATACATCAAAAGTTCCTCCACCTAAATCATATACCATTATCTTTTGTGATGATTCGTTATCTAGTCCATATGAAAGTGCTGCAGAAGTCGGCTCATTTATTATACGTTTTACTTCTAGGCCTGCTATTTTTCCAGCATTACTAGTAGCTTTTCTTTGCGAATCATTAAAATATGCAGGTACTGTTATTACAGCTTCTGTAACAGGCTCTCCCAAATAGCTTTCTGCATCTTTTTTTAACTTCATCAGAATCATTGCAGAGATTTCTTCTGGAGTATATTTTTTGCCATCTATTTTTACGCTATAGTTAGTTCCTATATGGCGTTTTATAGATGAAATAGTTCTATCTGTATTTGTGATACTTTGTCTCTTAGCTGTATCACCAACTAATCTTTCCCTATTTTTTGAAAAAGCAACTACTGATGGTGTAGTTCTAAAACCTTCTGCATTAGCTATAATTGTTGGAGAACCACCTTCCATAACTGCTACACATGAATTTGTTGTTCCTAAATCAATCCCAATTATTTTGCTCACCTTAACTGCCTCCTATCTTTCTAATTATCAGCAACATACCATACCATTACAACAAATATTGCACGCAAGGTTTAACATACAAAGCTTGCAACAATAATCATCTAATCCCCCAGTCGAATTTCCATATGTCCTTTGTTGTTGATTATACCAATTTCCTCTACCTTCAAGTACATCTACTAATCTTCTATATTGAATATTATTTGGCTCCATATTAAGAGCTATTTTTGCTTCTTCAAGTGCTTTTATATTATTGCCTAATTTATAATTAACATTGGCACTGTAGTAGTACCATTTAGATGTTCTATTTTCTATATTATCAAGTACATTTCGAGCTTCATTGTAATATCCATTATTAAAATAATTAAGTGCTGCTCTTAAATGCACATCTTCTTCTTGGTTGAAGTTCGGATTATATCCGCCTTGTTCTTGTCTTCCTGTATCAAATCCAAATGCTCTGAAAAAGTCTTCAAAGTCACCAAAATCTTGTTGATTGCCATAACCTCCAGCGTTATCTGTGTATCCGCCATAGTTGCTATTTCTATAATCACCTGGACTTGAATAATTTCCATATCCATATCCTCCAGATGTATTTGAGCCACCATTTTTCATCTTCATTACTGTTTGGTAGGCTTGTTGAATTTCTTTAAATTTTTCTTCATATTGTTCTTTGTTTGGATTATTTATATTAGCATCTGGATGATATTTTTTACTTAATTTTCTATATGCTTTTTTTATTTCTTCTTTTGAGGCATCCCTAGATACACCCAAGACCTGATAAGGATCAGTCATCTGTTTTTTCCTCCACTTGTTTTCTCTTATTTCTAATTGATTGGAATTTTGCCCATACTCCCGAATATAATATATTTCTCAAAATATCTACATCTTCAATAATAGGCAGCTCTTCAAATTCACTCGCACATTCTGAAATCATCATAGTCAATATCTGATTTACAAAATCATCAAAACCTTCATTTTGATATATTTCTGAAAAAGGATTGTAATTCCCCTTTTTTAAATCCTTTTCAATATCTTCATATGCATCTATGATGTATATATATTTACCAAGGAAAAATCCCATTCTTGACAGGGTTTGCTTCCACTCATCTTCTTTATATAAAAATAACTCACTCATCAATTCTCCTGAGTAAGACGAAATCTTATCTATATCGTGTTCTTTCTTTTTTTCATATTCACTAGATTTCTTTAGTATAGCTTCAAGTTTTGCAGTTTTCTCTGGATACTGTTTTTTTATTTTTTTAACCTTATTTTTTACTATTATAGTGTAGATTTTTCGACTTAATTTTTTCTCGTCTTCCCAATCGTCTATACAGTTTAAATAAGCTAAAAATAAATTCATATCAGCTATATAATCTGTAATTTCATTTCTTCTTTTTATGCTCTTTTTAAATGGATGTATCTTACATCTAAAATTTTCTAGTTTTGTCTTAGGTTCATAAAGTCCTGTCAACAAAAGTTGTAAAAATGTCATATCGTAGTTTAATGTCAATTGGGCAAATCGTCCACTTCTGTTGTTTAATGTTTGACACAAACCACAATAATATGATTTATATACGTCGTATTCTTTAAATTTAAGTTCCTCTTTGTTGATAAGAACATATCCAAACATCTTTAGCTCCTTTTAATAAAATAAGTGTCACATTTTGGGCAGTGAATATTTATTTTTCCTCTTCCTCTTGGAACTCTTACTTTTTGTTTGCACGTTGGGCATTTATATATACGATAAACTTTTCTTTGTTTTAATATACTTTTTTGATTATTTATCTTTTTTCTAATATTAGCTGTCTTATTTAAAAAGTTTTGATTTTCACTTGCTCTTTTATATATATTTCTAGAGAACATTCTATAATAAGTATAAATCAGCGTCGCTAAACTCAAGTAGTACATAGCTACTGATAAGCCTGGTATTAACCTTCTAAATAAGAAATATATTATAAATTCTCCTATAAATAATTTCATTAAAAAGTTATTAAATTGGTCAATTCCATACCTTCCTTGCATAAATCTCATCAATTTCTCTCTCATAACACTTTCTCCTATTTAATTTATTTATATACTAAAATCATTGTACTTTATTTTTTTAACTTTAGATAATAATAGAGCTTATATGTGTACCCAATATTAACACTAACTAATATTAATACAAGTAATTTATCTCAGTATTAATATATATTGGGCAGTTTTAAAAATCATGTCTTAAAACTCTTAAATTTCAACAATATGGATATATTGGGCAAAAAAATAGTACTAAAAAAATTGTTTTCAGTACTATTTAATCTATAATTTAAAATTATTTTAAAGTCATTCCATAATCGTCACAGTCAGATATTGCTTTTGCAAACATATCTTTTGTAACTCTATCTTTTATAGCATTCCATTCAACTAAAGTCACTGCTTTGTCTACTATTGTTTGTATTCCACTTTTATCTATTCCTAAATCCGCTAAACAAACTGGAAGTCCTAATTCTTTGTTAAATTCAGCTATTTCATTTCTTTTTTGTATTTCTCCAGCACAAGTAAGAAGTGTTAATACACCGAATGAGACAACCTCACCATGTAGTCCTCTTGCTCCTTCTACTAATGTTGAACCGTTGTAAAATGCATGTGCTAGTGAACTGTTGTAATAGTAGTCATTTTCTGTTGTAGTTAAGTTTGAAACTAAACCTGTACTTATTATTATATCAAGCACTACTTGTTTTAATTCTTCAGACTCTGTATTATTTTTGCAGTCTTCTAGTGCTTTTTTACCGTATTTTATAAGAGGTTCTGTACAGACTTTACTTATCCCAACACCCATAAGTGGTGTATGGTCTAAATTTACTCCTTGTGATGAATAAACAGCTTCACATTCCTTTGATAAAGCATCACCAATACCTGCCCAGAATAAATCTTCTGGTGATTCTGCTATTATTTGTGTATCTATGAAAGTATGGTCTGCTGGTTTATCTAAGTAATAATAATCTTTAAATGTGTGATCTTCATTATACATAACACATATTGCAGTAACTGCTGCACAATTTGAGCCTAAGGTTGGGAAAGTAAATAATGGTTTGTCCAATTTATCTGCTACAACTTTACAAGTATCTACAGCACGACCTCCACCAACACCAAATATAATATCGGCATTTCTTACTCTTTCATCTGATACTAATTTATCTACATTTTCATAAGTAGAATCATCACCGTATACTATAAAATCTACTATTTGTATATCAGAACCTGCTATACCATCTAATAAAGCATCTTTTGCTTTTTCTATAGCTGTTCTTCCCCCAATTACAACTGCTTTTTTGCCAAGTCTACGAGCTACATTTGGAATTTCTTTATAACATCCTGCTCCTACTGAATAACTTGGAAGATATACATTATAATTCCCCATAATTTAAATCATCTCCTAATATTTTTATATTATTTATGTTTTTTATTCTAGCACTTTATTTATTAAAAATGAATATTTTATGATAAATTTTAACAAATTTTCTAAAATTTCTTATTTATAATATCTAGAATATTATTTTTTAAGAATATTTTTTGTACTAATATAATTTTTAGAAGATATTTATAGTTATATTATATAAATAAAATCTTAAATATTATTCAAATATAATTCTCTCTGGGTTTGTATATATATTCATTCTTTCACCTCTAACAAATCCAGCCAAAGTTATATTTAATTTTTTAGCTATTTCGCGAGATAAATTTGTAGGTGCCGATTTTGACACTACTATAGGTATGCCTGCTTTTGCAGCTTTAAGAATCATTTCACAAGAAATTCTTCCACTTACAAATATTATTTTATCTTTTAGGTCGATATTATTTAAAATACAATATCCTATAGATTTGTCCATTGCATTATGTCTTGCCACATCTTCTCTAATTGTAAGCAAAGTCTTATTATCATAAATAGCTACACTATGTACTCCGCCTGTGTTTTTGAATAATTCTGAAGAAGTTAAGTTCTCTTTCATAACTTCATATATATCACTTACTCTTATCGTTGTATCTGTATTTTCAATAGGTTTCAAATCTATATAATCTAAATCATTTAGATAATATCTCTTTCCTTTATCTGAGTCTTCATTTTTATTAATTACTGTATTTGCAACTCTATTTTCAAAATCAACTTCTATAGATTTTATATCAGCTTTTGATTTTATAACTCCCTTTGTCATCAAAAATCCTGCAACTAATTGTTCT
Organism: Clostridium sp. 2218st1_F5_2218SCRN_220325; assembly: GCF_039062665.1. Classification (NCBI taxonomy): domain Bacteria; kingdom Bacillati; phylum Bacillota; class Clostridia; order Eubacteriales; family Clostridiaceae; genus Clostridium; species Clostridium sp. 2218st1_F5_2218SCRN_220325. The sequence continues at coordinate 59,071 of NZ_JBCLNH010000001.1, forward strand.
AAATTTTCTGGTGTGCATAAAAATGTATTTGAATATTCATTGTTTATTACTAAAGCTAGTGGAAACTCCCCTATTATTGTTTCCAACTCCTCTGTATGGTTTTTACTTTCTACTTTTACAACTTCAAATTTAAAATTTGTTTTGTAATCGTAATTCACTAATCTTTCTTTTTGTTTTACTTGCTGATTACCTTCTTTTGAATATTTGTTTTCCATGACAATCCCCTTTTCTTTATGTTTATTATTTATTATTTTATATTTCATAGTATTTATCTATGATTTTATACTTTAAATATAGTGTTGTTGATTTAATATGTCAATCATAGTTCATAAAGAAATCTTTATTCTAAAAATTTTTTATATATAAAAATGGGCTATATCAGAATAAGTTTTTAATTATTCTGATATAGCCCATTTTAAATTCAAATTATTTTATTTTAATAATATTCATTTCCTGTTGCTTCAAATGCTTGTTTAAATGCATTCATGAAAATTGTTTTACCTTGTTCTTTATATTGTCCTAAAGGTGTATCATTTTCTGTATCTTCGTATGCTTTTTCTGCAAATTTACTGGGGGCAGTATCTGAACCATATTCAAAGTAGAATTCTACATATGTTTCTCCTGCAGTTGCTATTTGTTTTTTAAGTTCATCATTAAAATCTATTTTGCTACTATCAAATCCTTGATCTTCATCATTATCGTTTGATGTATTGTTATCTTCCTTTTTAGATGATTCTTCTTTTTTAGCTGAAATTTCATCTAATTTATCGTTACAAGTTTTTAATAACTCGTTACATTCTTTTAATTTATCAATATATTCTGATTTACCATCAAGTTCTTCAATTATGTATCCTAATTTAACTTTAGCATTCATATACTCTTCTTCAGCCATAAGCTCTTTAACTTCAGCTATTTTCTTCTCTATTTGTTCTTTAAAACTTAAACTATCTTGTTCTTTTTTTAGTTTTTCACACTCAGATTTTAATTTTTTAGCTGCATCTCTAGCTACTGAACTCTCGCTATCGCTATCCATTATTTTTTCACATAACTCAATAGCTTCATCATATAGTTTATGTTTCATTTTTGCTTGAACTTGTAAAAGTTGTTCTACTTGTTTATATAAAGAAGTTGCTTCTTTATCATCCTCTTTCTCTACAAGAGCTCTATCAAAGAAGTCTAGTGCATCTTCATATGATTCTTGTTTTACAGCTTCTTGCCCACTTTGCATATATTGGTCGTATTTTTTATTTGTTTTATTACAACCAGTAAGTACAAACATGCATACCATCATCAAAGCTAGCAATTTTTTAAATTTCATCAATACCCTCACTCCAATCTCATTAAATTTTAATTCTTTAATTAAGTTACGATTTTGCGCAACATACAGAATTTCCCCTATATAAATGTTTTTTTCCATATACAATTATACTACTAAATCTACATTTTTGAATAAAAAAATTCATTTTTTATGATTTTCGTAATCTTTTTTTATAAATTTTAATATAATTTATACTTATATTTTAATTTCTGTAATTTAAATATTTTTACTGTATTTAAGCTGTTATGTATCTTTCTATTATAACTGCTCTGATACTTTCATATCTAATATAGTCTGGGAGTGAGTTTTTTATATCCCTCATTTTATCTTCACCGAATTTATTTATGCTTTTTTCGATTAACTCTTTTTCATCTTCACAATAATACACTGATGGATTAAATTTGAAGTGAAGTTCATTGTCTTCTTTTATATAGTCGTATATAAAACCTAAAATAGAATATACTGATGTTTCTAATTTATTGCTTATAGTTTTTACATCCATTCCTTGATTTAATAAATCTAGAGCTATTTCTTTAGGCTTTCTGCTTTCTCCATCTATAATTAATTTCTTTTTCTTCTTTTCTCTCCAGTTTACTTTTATATTATTTTCTTCTACATAATTATTGACTACTTGTATTATTTCATCACCGTATTTATCTATTTTCTTTGGACCTAGTCCAGATATATCGCTTAATTTTTCTGTATCTAGTGGATATCTTCCGCTTATTTCTTTTAATGTGTTTTTAGGCATTACCATGTGGTATGGAATACTTTCAATTCGTGCATATTTTGCCCTTATAGTTTTTAATAGTTCATATAAGTTTTTATCTGTTTTAACTTCAAAGAACTCTTTATCGTCTTCATCAATATTATTTTGTTTTTCAATTAATTCATTTTTATTTATGTTTTTATCTTGCATATATGTTTCAATTGCATCTATAAAGTTTTGTCCATATCTTTCGTATTTAACTTGTCCAACACCTGAAATATTTAATAGTTCTTGCTGTGTAGTTGGATAAGTATTTGCCATTGATAGTAATGTTGCATCTCCAAACACCATATATGGAGCAACTTTTTCATTTACTGCTATTGTCTTTCTTAAGTCTGCTAAAACTTCAAATAACTCATTTTTATTATTTGATTCTTTTGCTACTTTTACTTCTTTAAATTCAACTTTTATCTCACCTTTTAATACTTTTAAAGATTGTTTATTCATAGATATAGTAGGAAAACTTCCTCTAGTACCTAGATTTTCTTTTATATCTAAAAATCCATGAGAAATTAAAGTGTTTATAAAAGTCTTTAATCCCTCATTGCTGTAGTCTTTCATTATTCCATAAGTGCTAAGTTTATCAAATCCAAGTTCTAATACTTTTTTATTTTTAGATCCTCTAAGAACATCAACAACCATAGTTAATCCATAATTTCTCTTCATTCTGTATATGCATGAAATTACCTTTTGAGCATCTAGTGTTTTGTCTATAATTTGACCTTCAGTTAAGCAATTACTACAATTGTCACATTTGCCTAGCATAACTTCTCCAAAATACTCTAGTATACTTTTTCTATAACATGAATTGCTATAAACTAAGTCTACTATTTGTTGAAGTTTGTTATATTGTATAGTCTTTCTAGAAACACTCTCTGTTCCTACTTCTATAAGATATTTTTGTGTGTGGACATCTCCCGGTGTAAAAAGTAATATACACTCGCTATTTTCGCCATCCCTACCAGCTCTACCTATTTCTTGATAATAGTTTTCTATACTTTGTGGCATGTTGTAATGTATTACCCATCTTATATTAGGCTTATCTATTCCCATACCAAATGCATTTGTTGCAACTATTATATTTGCATCGTCATTTATAAATTTATCTTGATTTAGCTTTCTGTCTTCATTTGACATACCTGCATGATACTTAAGTACGTCTATATTCCTTTTTAAAAGACCTTCATAAATCTTTTCGACTTCTTTTCTTGTTGCAGCATAAATTATACCGCTTTCTGATTTATGATTTTCTATATATTCTAGTAGGTATTTATTTTTAGCTGATGATTTAACTATATTTATGTATAAATTTTCTCTATCAAAACCTGTTATAAATATTTTAGGCTCTATAAGATCTAACATATTTAAAATATCTTTTCTGACTTCTGTCGATGCAGTTGCAGTAAATGTGGTAACTATAGGTCTAGTTTTTAAATTTCTTATAAAGTATGGTATCTTTTTGTATGAAACTCTAAAATCGTGACCCCATTGAGATATACAATGTGCCTCGTCTATTGCAATTTGTGCTATGTTTTTATTTTGAATTATATTTAAAAATTCTGTGCTTTCTAATCTTTCTGGTGCAACATATATAATCTTATACTTATCATTTGTTATATTTTCTAAAATTTGATTGTAATCTCCTGATGAAAGTGAACTATTTATATAGCTAGCATCTATCCCCATTGATGTCAAAGAGTCTACTTGGTCCTTCATAAGTGATATTAATGGAGATATTACAATAGTTAGTCCATCCATACAAAGCGCAGGAACTTGGTAACAAAGTGACTTTCCTCCACCTGTAGGCATTATTGCTAATACATCTTCTCCGTTTAATATAGTATTTATGATTTCTTCTTGACCCTTTCTAAAACTCTTATATCCATAATACTTTTGTAATATATCTAATATCTTTTCATTCATAATAATTCTCCTCATCTAAATCTATTTCCGCTCATATTTTTATTTGATTTATGTCCATCAACCGTACGTAATATACCTTATTATAAAGATTTTTACTATGAAATATTATACTACAATTATTTTATATCTATTTACTTTATTTTTCATGTCAAATACTTTGTAAAGAAATCCCACTTCCTTTTGTGTTATTTATTGAAAATAATACACGTTTCGTGTTACACTATTACCATAGGAATTATTTACATAATTTTTCTTTTGATTCTTAATTAAGAGCAGTAAAGGAGGTATCAGCCATGTTTGGACAAAATCTGAAAAAGTTAAGAACATCAAAAAATCTCAGTCAATCTAAACTAAGTAAAATATTAGGAATATCAAGCAGCACTATTGGAATGTATGAACAAGGTAGGCGATTTCCTGACCAAACTATTTTAACTAAAATAGCGGATTTTTTCGATGTATCGACCGATTACTTACTTGGGCGTAATCCGCAAAATCCTCCAACAGAGTTTAACAATGCCACTGATGCTATGGAATTCATTTTAAAATTGCCGACTGTTATGGCATATGGTGGTTATGATGCTACCAAATTATCAGACGAGGAGATAATCGATTTCGCCAATGACTTATTGCAACAAATCGAATTAATTAGCTATAAATATAAGAAAAAATAACAAGTAAAACGATAACTTATCGGAGGGAGGGTAATTTATTGAGTAGTAATAAGATTAAACAGGCCGTTGACAATTTAAAAGCAACATATAATACAAATAACCCCTTTGTAATCTGTGACCACTTGGGTATTACTGTTAGGGAACGAAATTTTAACGAATCTCGCAAAGCTTATTTTGTATCTATTTATGGTCAGCCTTCTATTACAATCAATTCTAATTACATAGAAAAATCGAAAAATATATTATGTGCTCACGAGCTAGGACATATAATATTGGGACATACTGGTGTGAATAACTTTGAATCTGAAAACCAGGAGGCTGAAAGGGAAGCGAACTTATTTGCTCTTTATATGCTTTTTGATGAAAATGATTTTGACATGAAATTTGAAAATATGACAAGTTACTTAATTAAATATACATTAGATAGGAATATAAAATTAGCTAAGAAATAATAAAAGCACTTCTCAGTGCTTTTTTTAATATTTATATAACTATGAAAAATCAACTATTATTGGAAAGTGATCTGACATATATACCTTATCCACTTCATATGAAGTAATATTCAAGTTCGTATCTTCAAAACAATAGTCTATTCTACTATTTAAAAAAGTTGGTATGTTGTCTTTATTTAATTTCATAGATACGTCCTCAAAGTTATTAAGATATATATTCTTTTCATTAAAGTCCCCACAAATTATATTGCCTATAAGATTTTCAATATTTCCATTTAAATTTATATTTATAAAATCTAAAATTTCATCTATTTGTTTAACACGTTCATATTTATCAAGGCCGAGATGTGTATTGATAATATTTAAATACCCATCATCATTTATTTTTACTTTTATATGTGCAAATCCCCTTTGTTCTTTTTTGCTAGTAAGCAGCACATGATTTTGTGCTACTATTTTATATTTTGTAAGTATACAAACTCCAAATTCTTTATCCACAACATTTTCAGCAAAAATACCATCCATTCTTAGTCTAAACTTTATTTTTTTATACTGTGAATATAAAACTTCTTGAAGACAGATTATATCGCTTTGTTGTTGTTTTAAATAAGCAATAATCTCATTTAATGTTGGATTTTTTTCTTTATCAGTTCCTGAATGTATATTGTAACAAATAACTCTCATATTATCCCCCCATATTTTAAGAACATCTTATATGATAAATTATATTCTAATATGCCTTTATATTTAATTTATTTCAAAAATTAAAAACCGATACTTCTTAGAGTAGTTACCCTAAAAAATATCGGTCTATATATTTATAATTGAGCTCAATTGTGCAAATTTAAATATATAGTTATATTATCCACACAATATTAAATTCTATACATTTTTATTAAAATTTTTTAATTTATTTATCTATTAGATAAACTTAAAGCTCTTTATCTTTTTATAAATTCTATCTCTATTATAAATTTTCATATTCAAATCGAATGTATCCTCAAAATTCAATTTAATATAATTCTTCTGGATCCATATTTTCAGTATATTTTTCAGCCATTTCATTTAAATACTTTTTAAACTCTCTTCTATCCATTTCTGGTTTCATCTCAGTTTCTTCAAGTATTTCAAATGTAAATGATTTTGCCCCGTATTTGTTCCAGTCTTTTTGAAGTTTTATATTTAAGCAGCTATTTACCGAAACAGAGAAATTAAATCTATTTTGCATAGATTGTAAATCTACTTCCCCTTTAATTAAACTCTTTTTACTTTCTGTATTAGTTATTTTATAAACTCCACCTGTTGTCTTCTTTTCTTTATATTCATAAATAGCTTGTTTACGTTTTTCATTTTTCATATCATCTTCACCACCTTCATATTTTTGAATATCTATACTTCTTTCTCTAACATTTTTTATAATTTGCTTATCAATTTTTTCTAAAATATTTTCAAACTTATTTGTATTTAAGTCTACATTTATATTTTCTAAAGTATTAGCTTTATTTTCTTTTTCTATATTTTTAGCTAAGTTATCAACTTCATTTTCTGTTATTTCTACTTTATTTTTATTATTTTGTTCTTCTAGAGCCTTTTTCTTGTTTCTGCTTTTTATAACATTTGCACAATTTCTACAAGAAGGCGAACAGTATTTTTCTCGCTCTGTTTTTGCAAAGAATGCTTTATTGCAGTAATTACAACGGTTTAATATCCTATCTTCATCCATTATAGCAAATGCATAAATCATATCCATAGCTGACTGTAGAGAGTCGAAATTCCAATTAATTTGAGGTCTATCAAACATTGCTAGTGTAAATCCTATTTTATTTGGATTAAATTTATCTGGCATTATTTCAACTGCTTCAGTTAAATTGCTATTTTTATAAATTATCATTTGGTTTAAATTTTCTGATATATTTTTTGCATATTCTAGAATCCATTCTACACGCTCTGCATAGAATTTTGAAAATACTATATCTAAAACTAACGGCTTTTTACCGTAAAACTTTGGAGAATCTTCTGCTTTTACAACAGTTAGATGTTTATCAAATTCTCTAGTATATAAATCATCCTCACCTGCAAATGGCGTGAATAGTTTTATATAATCCTCAGACTTCATTATGTTAGTATCTAAGTTTAAAGTGCTGCTTATAATATTATTTTGTGAAAATATTACATTATCTTCTCCAACTATATCTCGATTGTATACACTAGAAGTTATAAGTCCTAGTAATCCGTAGTGTTTTACAAACACTATTAATTTATTGTATAAAGTATCTTGACTTTCATTTTTTAAAACTAAGTCACCTAAGTCGATTAAATCAAATAATATATTGCTCGATTTTTCAAAAGGATCATAAATTGTATATTTACTGTCTTCTGATGGAACAATATATATACTTCCATTTGAATCTTCTCTCAAGTCATAATTATCGTATTTTATCCACTTGCTTTTGAAGTTTTTTAAGTAAAACTGATTTTTCATATTTTGCGCCTCTCTTTTTGCGTTTTATTATTTATTATATGTTTATTTTATATATGTGTTAATATACTTTTATATTAATTATATTAACACATAGTAATATTTATTACAATATTTTTTATCAAAAAAAGCCCCCAAGTTGGCACACACCTTCTTGGGGGCTTTTAATTATATTGTCTTAATATACTTCTTCAATTAATTCTTCTGAGTTTTTCTTAATATTACTTATTATCTCCATAATCTTTCTAGCATCATTCATGTTATCTCTAAATAGTTGTGTTATATTTCCAACACTTCTAAATGGGTCTTCCATAAATATTTTATTATCTTCAACAAAACCATTTTTAACAATATAATCTACTATAAGTTTTACAAAATGAATTTGTGTTGAATTTAATCTTTCTGTATTTAAAAACTCAGAAAATGCTTCATTTGCTGCTTGTCTATCTAATCCAACTATCTTTCTAACTAAGTGACCAAGTGGCATATCACCAAATTCTTTTTGATAATCAGATTCACTTCCAAGCTCATTCCACATTATTTCTTCTAAAGTTTGTAAATCTTGTTTTGTTATTTTTTTATTATTTCTAATTTTATAGATTACCATATCGTCTATATGTTGTTTTAAGTAATGCTCTACCTTTTTCTTGTAATTTTTTAAATCATTTATATCATAAATTGCATCATTTGAAGTTTCTGTAACCACTATATCTTCAAACTTTGTATAGTATATTTTTCTTCCACTAACTTCAAGGTATTGAATTAAATCTCTTATAGCTTCTCTTACATCTTCTAAACTATCAATACTTACATCTTTCCAAAATTCCTCTTCCCTAACCATATCTATAATATGTTTTTGAGCTTTGACTTGAGGAATAGTTCCCAGTGAGGCAAGTTGATTTGCTGTATCAATTACGCTTTTTATTGCTCTTTTGGCATTTCCATTGCATAATCTAGCATATTCTATCATATACATAACAAAGTCAAATCTCTTTGCTAGCTCATCTTCCCCAAAAGAAGTTATTAATGGTGAAATTTTATCTTTTAACTCACTAGTATCTACAGCTCCTAGTATAGTAAAACTATCTTTATTTTTATACTTTTCAACATATCTTCGGTTTAATTTAACTCTATAACTTTCATCTGGTAACTCGATTATCTTTTTATACAGTTCATCAACCAAACTCTGTCTAAAATCAACATACTCTTTTTGTTCATATCTTAAATCTTGAAGTTCTTTGATTATATCGACTTTTATATTAAATAATCTTTCATCCAAAGATAGAACTATACCACCTTCATATCCATTTGGATTTTCTCTAAAGAAGTCAAAGTTACTACAATAATCGAAAATCAAGAATTCTTCTTTATCCATTCCAATTCCAAGCAAATCTTTGCAAAGTCTAGTTCCACGTCCTATCATTTGCCAGAACTTAGTTCTTGATTTTACCTTTTTAAAGAAAACTAAATTTAAAATTTCTGGTACATCAATCCCTGTATCTAACATATCAACTGAAACTGCAATCTGTGGCATTTTATCTTTTTGTTTAAAGTTATCAATTATATTGTCTACATACTTAGTATCATAATCTACAACTTGGGCAAACTGACCGCCATATTGAGGAAAAATAGTATTAAATCTATCTACAATTGCAACTGCATGTTTATGATTTTTAGCAAATATTATAGTCTTTCCTAAAATATTTCCTCCCTCAATCTTAAGACCTTGTTCCATAAGCTTGTTTAAAACTAGATCAATCGTATCTGCATTAAAAAGCCAACTATTGATAGCATTTGAAGATATCTCCTTATCTATATCATCATCATTATCAAAAGTATCTTCATATTGTTCTTTTTCTTCATCAGATAATTCATCATATTTTATCCCATTTTGCATTATAGATGTTGTAATTTCTATTGTTTTATAACTAACTAAGTATCCATCTTTTACAGCTTGTTCAAACTCATATGCATAAGTAGGTACCTTATTCTCAAGGTCAAATATACTATAAGTATTTTTATCTATTTCATCCTTTGGAGTTGCTGTTAGACCTAATAAATTAGCATCAAAATAATCAAAAATACTTTTATATTTTCTATATATACTTCTATGTGATTCATCTATTATTATTAAGTCAAAATGCCCAGGTGTAAATAATCTTTTGCCATCCTTTGATTTTGTATCATCTATTGCATTTACCATCGTTGGATATGTTGAGAATATCATCCTTGCATTCTCAGGATCTTCATTTTTATCAAGTAAATTGCATAGTGGTAAATCTGGCAGTAATTTTGAAAAAGAATTTTTAGCTTGTTTAACAAGTTCTTTTCTATCTGCTAAAAATAATATATTCTTTGCAAAATTATGTCTTGTAAGAATATCTACTAATGATACAGAAATTCTAGTTTTTCCTGTTCCAGTCCCTGCAACTATTAAGCATTTTCTTTGTTTTCTATCAAATGCCTCACACACTGCTATAATAGCTTCTTTTTGATAATATCTATTTGTTATTTCATCTTTAATCATTGTAAAATCAAATGGTTTTCTAGTGCTTCTTCTATCAATTCTAAGTTGTAACTCGTCCTTCTTAAAAAATCCAGCAACACTTCTAACAGGATATCCACCTGCATCATCCCAAATATTGATTTCAAATCCATTAGTCGTAAATATAATAGGTCTTTGGTTAAATCTTTTTTCCAAACAATCTGCATAAAGTTTCGCTTGATGTTGACCCTTATCTGCATCAACACTCGCTCTCTTAGCTTCAATAACAGCAAGTGGCTTTCCATTATCTCCATATAAAACATAGTCTACATAGCCTATACCAGAAGTATTTGGCATACCAATAACCTTTTCCTCTTCTATAACATCTTTGTTAAACTCCCAGCCAGCAAGTTTAAGCTCTATATCTATAAATCTCTTTCTAGTCTCATTTTCACTTATCTCATCTATTTTAAAATCATTACTTTTTGTTTTTTCAACTCTTCTCTCCGTTAACTTATCTCTAAGTTTTGGATTTTCAGCACTTACCTCTTCAATTGGTCTATCTTTTGAACTTAATTCTTCATATAGATTTTTAAGTTCTTCTGGTCTAGTTCTTTTATATTCACCTTGTTCAAGTAAGTTTTCATCAAATTCTTGCGCCGTATAATCATCTGCATAACAATAATCAATCCAAGAAACAAACTGATGAAGATTTCTAAGAGAGACAATCGCTTCTTCCCTAGTTATCATCTTATTTGTATGTACAGATAAATTTCCTGTCTGAATTATATACTTTAAAAGATAAAACATATCAGAACTTATAAGGTATCTAAAACTATTTTCATGAATTAAACTTGAAAGATTGTCTCTATAGGGAATACTTAAATCTTTATCAAAAGAATATACCCATTTAACAGCAAGCTCCAATGCCCTCCTACTCAAAATTGCTGTCGTAGCAGGACTAATCACAAGGCTTTTTTCCGCTTCAACACAAGCACTTGCAAAACTTTTAAATTCCTTTTTTTCTTTTAAGAAGTCAAAATTACCCTTCATTGCTTCTCCCCCCGTATTTTGATAATTATTTTCGGTTGTTATAGTGATATTATATCATAAAGATAATTGTTAATTATAAATATGTTTTTTTATTAAAATTAAATGTTTTATACATCTTTAAACCTAAAATTGAATATATATTATTTATTTTAGACATATAATTAAGTTTATATGTAAATTTCAATTTGTCTACTTGGGTAACGAAGTCTGCAAATTGATTTTGAAGTTCTATTGGTGGTATTATAACTTCTAAATTTTCTATTTGTTGCTTTGTAATAGCTTCTCTAGTAGCACCACCATTAGTAGCAATCTCCCATAACAATCTTTGATAATTTTCATTTGTAAATTGATAACATAAAAAAATAGGAAGTATTTTAGTATCTTCACATCGTAATATAGATACATGTTGATTAACTCTTGCTGGAATATATTTTGGTGGTACAATACAACATCTAGCTACTGATGCACCTGTAATATTTAGTAATACGTCATTCCTTTTTACCTCTACATTTTTTAACTTTTCAGCTTGCTCATCATCTATATATGCTAGATTGTCTTCTACAAAATTATTATTATAAACATTCATACTTCTAATCAAGGATATTCCTTCATCTTTATAGCTAGAATTGCCACCTTTAGGTGTTGCACCTGAACCTATCTTTAAAGTTACCTCTTTACATAAAATTTTTTCCCATTGCATAACATTTTTTACTGGATCACCAAACATCTCTACAAATCTTGATTTGATTTTTTAATACATCAACCAATATATCTCCTATGTGAATTTTTAACATTGTTCTGATTAACCATATCATATTGAAGTGTTGTATCAATTTTTGAATGTCCCAAAAGCTGTTGAACTTGTTCAATCGGCATCCCTTTATCGATTGCTCTTGTGGCAAGGGTTCTTCTAAATTTATGTGGATGCACTTTATTTATATTTAACCTTCTACCCAAATTTCTCATTCTAATTTCAACTCCACTAATATTTAACCTATCATGAGGTTTAAGTAATGATACAAACAAAGCCTCATTTTCATCATCTCTGCTATTTAAATAAGATTGTAGATGAATTTTGGTTTTCGCATCAAAATAAACCTTTCTCTGCTTATCTCCTTTTCCCAAAACTATACATTCTCTTTCATTAAAATTTATATCACTTATATTAAGTCTGACCAACTCCCCAACTCTCATTCCAGTAGAATTCAATAAATCAATCATGGCCAAATCTCTAATCTCTTTACAATTATCACGCATTATCTCAATATTCTCATCTGTATAAGTTTCCTTAACAACAGTCTCTGTTCTAATCTTATGAATTCGTCTAACAGGACTTTTCAATATATAATTTTCCTCCTCTAGCCAAGAGAAAAAACTAGAAATAATTCTTCTTATATTGTCAATTGTAACCTTACAACATTTATTATTATAATCACCTAAATATTTTCTAAGATCATCTGTAGTTATATGTTTCACTGGCTTTTGAACTTTTTTCAGCATGTTTAATATAGTAGATTTGTAATATTTCATAGAGTTTTCAGAACACCCCTCAACCCTCTTTGCATAAACAAACATCTCACAGTAATCAGGTTCATTTAAATGAGAATTGCTTTTTTTATCATCTTTTATAAAAGTAAAATCCTTAAGAGTATTAATCAAAATTTTATGCAACTGCTCCATTTCATTATTATTTAAAAAATTTAACATTCCTTGCTCTATTTCAGTAATAATCTTTTCCATTGTAATCCCGCCTTTTCAATATAATATTTGAAATTATTTACCGTATAACAAGTATATAAACTAAATTTCACTATAAATTCTGGTTTGTGTATTTATTTATATTAATAAATATATGCATAAAAAAATGATATGTAGTTTAATTTTATACTCTACATATCATTTTTAATTTATTTATTAGAATAATTCACCTTTAAATGCCTTTTGCATTAAAGAATTAAAGTTATCTTCTAGTTCTTTTAAGCTTTTTTCCATTTCAAATTTCAATTTGTCTACTTGTGTAACGAAGTCTGCAAATTGATTTTGAAGTTCTATTGGTGGTACAACTACTTGTATATTTATAAAGAAATCACTAGGTACTCTTTTTTGTCCTGCACTACCTGTCATTTTTCTTTCAGCTAATCTTCTAAATTCTATCAATGTAGTTAAATGATAAATCCAATATGAATTTGTTTTTTCTTTAATAGGTCTTATTACATGGAATTCTGTAGAACCAAATCCAATCCCATTTTTTAAATCTTTTGCTATTGCCCCTTTTCCATTTTCCATGCAAGGAGTTATTTTCGCAAATAGTACATCTTTCTCTTTAAAATAAGTAAATCCGCTATATACATCTTTTATTGTTTTTACTAATTCTGAATTAAATTGTCCTTTCTCACCTACTTTATCCATAGGCACAAAACTTACATTTAATGTTTGATCTAATTCTTTTACTTCCATTTTTTTAGGATTAATTATAGTAACTTCACTTAATTTTTTTATTCCAAAATTCTTTTCATCTATAAGTGGATTCCCAAACATCTCTATAAATCTTGATTTGACTAATTCATCTAATAAATTTATTTGATCTTTTTTCTTATCTAACAGATTTTTAGATAAATTTATTATATTTATTATTTTAAGTTGTTCCTCTTTACTTATTAATGGTATTTCTAATTCTTCTAAAGAAGATTTTGATATATGAGGTATTGTTGCCCCTGTACACTTATCTCTTAAATATTTAAATTTACTTTTTAAAAAAAGTCCACAATATTCTGTGCAAAATCTATCATCATTTTTAGTTAATAATGCTAATGTACTCCCGATAGCTCCATTTAAACCATATCCTATTGTTCCTGCATTTGCTCCATCCCAAGCAATTATAATATCTCTTTCTTGTGCATATACATATCTTTCATTTTTTTCACAATATTTTATATTATCATTATTTCTTAAATCATCTATTTGAATATATCTAATTGTATTTTCTGATTTTTCTACTTGCTCAACCTTTTTCCCTTTTTTTATTGAAAATACATCTTTTAATTTTACATACTCCATACCAACTATCCTCTCAACATATCTTCTAATTCACTAATTCCCTTAGAAATCTCATCCTCAAGTGCCTTAACTCTCCCAAGAATAACTTCAGGTGCATCATAAACAACTTCTTCATACTCGATTTCTTTGTATTTATTGATAGAAAGGTCATATCCATTCTCTACGATTTCACTCTTATCAACAAAGAAGCTTTGCTCTGTTCTTTTTCTGTCTACTTCCTTATCAAGGTTGCCAAATCTTTCGATTATATCAGGTATGTCATTTTCTTCAACTGGATTTCTTTTATCGTCTAGTGAATATCCATCTGCTTTCATATCATAGAACCAAACTTCGTCTGTTCCTCCGTTGCCTGTTTTTGTGAATATTATTATAGCTGTTGAAACTCCTGCATATGGTTTGAATACTCCACTTGGCATTGATATTATTGCTTCTAATTTATTGTTTTCAACGATTTCTTTTCTTATATCTTTGTGTCCTTTTGTGCTTCCGAATAAAACTCCATCTGGAACTATTGATGCACATCTTCCACCTTTTTTAAGTATTCTTAAGAATAACGCTAAGAATAGTAATTCTGTCTTTTTAGTCTTAGTAACTTTTAATAAGTCTGCACTTACTGCTTCATAATCTAAGCTTCCTTTAAAAGGAGGATTTGCAAGTACCAGAGAATATTTTTCACTGTCTGTATTAACTTCTGAAAGTGAATCTTTGTACTCGATATTTGGGTTGTCAACTCCATGAAGCATCATATTCATTGCACCGATTCTAAGCATAGTTCTATCCATATCAAATCCATAGAACATATCGTTGTTGAAATGTTCTTTAAGTGATTGAACTAAAAATAAATCAGCATGATTATCTCTCAAATATTGTTGTGATGAAACTAAAAATCCTGCTGAACCTGCTGCTGGGTCAACTATTGTGTCTTGTGGTGTTGGTTTCATAAGACTTACTATCATATCGATTATATGTCTAGGTGTTCTAAACTGTCCGTTTGTTCCTGCTGTTGCAACTTTTGAAAGTAAGTATTCGTAAAGATCCCCTTTGTTGTCATTTTTGTTATCTATTTCAAGTTTATCTATTCCATCAACGATTTTTGCAAGCATAAGAGCTGTTGGTATTTTGAATATAGCATCACCCATATATTTTGAATAAGCAGATTCTCCATCTCCATGCAGATTTTTTATAAATGGAAATACTTCATTCGCCATTATATCGTACATAACTGTTGGCTCTTCGTTTTTAAATTTGCTCCATCTTAAATGTTGTTTATCTTGTGGGAAAATTCCCTCAAATGGTAATCCTAAAAATATTGCATCGCTTTCTTTTTGTGTTTCATTATCGTCTAAACCTTTTATAAATAAAAGATATGTAAATTGTTCTATAACTTCTAGAGGGTTTGTTATTCCTCCTGTCCAGAAAATTTCCCATATCTTATCTACTTTATTTCTTAACTCTCCTGTAATCATATTGTTCCTCTCTATTCTTTGTTAAAATAATTTTAATTAATTTTACCTATATTATCTCTATTTTATATTATAATTTTTATTTTACCTTATTTCCACAAAAAAATTAGCTAAACAAATTTATCTAGCTAATTTCCTTTTATTCTATTCAACTTAATTTTTATCATAATTATTCATATCTTGTTCTACTTCTCTTTTAATATCCTCAAGGTCTTTTATCTTTTGCTCACTCATTTTTAATCCATAATTATTAGCCAATTCTAATATAATTTCACATTCATCATCTTCACACTGTAGCCATGCATAACTTAGTGCACCTTTTAATTCTTCACCATTTGACAATACTTTTGTGTCTTTATCATCTTCTATTAATTGTTTTTGAGTTTCTAACACATCTATATATCTAATCGCAAGTTCTTTTAGCTCTGGATTTTTAAAATCTAATTTTTTATATTTCTTTATTTTATCGATTTTCTGCTGTATAAATACGATTTGTTGGTCTTTTATTACTTTATCTTTTTCTTGTTGACTTAAATTATCAAAATCAACATCACTATAGTCTTTATCTAGCTCGGAATTGCTTATTAAAGCATATACATCATTTATAAATTCTTTATCATGGTAAGTTTTTTGTGTTTGGGATTCACTTTTTACATTGCTATTTTCAGTAGTTTTCTTAGTTGTCTTAATTTGACTACTACAACCGACTAATGTAGTTCCTAGCATAAAGACAAGCAATAAATTTATTACTTTTCTCATAAAAATCACCTCTCTTCATCAGTTTTAAAATATTTACAACCTCTTTCCTTAAATTCTCTAAAGTATAAAAATATCCTTCCTTTTTTAAACTACAATTACATACATAATTTCCTTGAAATTAAAAAAATTAGCTAAAAAACTTATTTAGCTAATTCCTTATTTTTTATAATATATCCTGTTTTTTTGATATTTTTAATATATTTAAAAGTCTCTTCTTCGCCTTTTTCATCTAACATTACAAGTAAAAATTCTAACTCATCTGATGTCTCTTGATGAATTTGCATTCTACCTTTTGCTCTTAAAAAGTAGTCTAGTGGAGATCTATCTGTATATTTATCTCCCATATATATCTTGCTCGCTGCCACTCTATCACAAAACATCTCTATCAAATAATTCATAGGCATCTTCACTGGTTCTATAGTTCTAGTTTTAGTGTTATAATCCGTCCAGTATTCAAAGTGATGCTTGTTTCTACCTTTGTGATGCATCCATGCATATGAATACCCCTTTGCTTCTCTTTCAGCTTCGTTTGGACTTCTAGTCCCCTGATAATACTTAGCCCCTACTATAAACTCATGAAAACTATATTTAGATAAATCATGCAGACATCCCTGCCATAAAATCCCTGCCTTAAAGCAATGTTTTATTACTTTATGCCTATGTTTAGTAATTGTGTTAAAGTGCTTACATGCGTTTATTATAAAACTGCTCAATAAAAAATCACACCTTTCATTTATTTTATTGTAATAGACAATTATTTATAATTTTCTCTCATATTATTATATTATTTTTTTATATAAATAATTTTACCATTCTTTTTGTATATTTTAAAATAAATTAAGGTTACAGTATTGAAAAAAATATTGCTAATTTCCAATTTATCGATATTTTATATATTAATTTTACAAAAGATATTATTTTTCTTTATTAAATTACATTTTTATTAGATATGCATTACAGCTCACCTAAATGTTACTATAAATTTATTATATTAAATTTTTTTAACAAAAAATCTGTTGTATTTTTTGCCAATTATTAATATAATATAGAAAAATAGAAAATTCCCTTGAAGGGGAGTAGCTTTCACACTGTGATAGTCAATCGTCATTTCGGATTTTATCCCGGTTGACTAGCGAGTACATAAACTTGTTAGCAAGACCTTCAAAGTAGATTTTAAATTTATTAATAATCTACTTGGAGGTCTTTTTTATTTGATAAATTTAATATTAGGAGGAATAAATATGTTTTATCAAAAAGATTCAGTTCAAGTTTTAAATGACTTAGATAGTAATTTGACTGGATTAACACAGGAGGAAGTAACATCGCGATTAAAAAATTATGGTCGTAATGCATTAAAAGAAAAACCAAAAACACCAACTTGGAAGTTATTTTTAGAAAGTTTCAAAGACCCATTAGTTATAATCTTGCTAGTTGCAGCAATGACACAAGTATTTTTAGGAGATACAGTTGAATCACTTATTATATTTGCAGTTTTAGGAATAAACGCAGTATTAGGAGTAGTTCAAACAAAAAAAGCAGATAGTTCACTAGATAGTTTAAAAAAATTATCAGTTCCAGAAGCAAAAGTAATTAGAAATAATGAGAAACTCACTATCTCGTCACAGGAATTAGTTCCTGGTGATATAGTACTTCTTGAGGCTGGGGATTATGTTCCTGCTGATGGTAGAATTATCGAATCTCAAACATTAAAAGTTATTGAAGGAATGCTAACAGGTGAATCAGAACCAGTTTTAAAAAATGCTGATACTATAAATGAAGAAAGTTCACTAGGTGATCAAAAAAATATGGTATTTAGCGGTTCTATGGTTGTCTATGGTAGAGCTACTTATGTAGTTACTTCATGCGGTATGAATACACAAGTTGGTAAAATAGCAAACCTACTTGAAACTGCTGAAAATAAACAGACACCTCTTCAGCAAAAACTAGACGATTTCGGTAAAAAATTAGGAGTCGCAATAGTAATCTTAGCTGCACTTATATTTGCACTAGAAGTTTTTAGAGGCGGCGATTTAATGAATTCGTTTATGTTTGCTATAGCAATTGCAGTTGCTGCAATACCAGAGGCCCTAACTTCTATTGTTACAATAGTTTTGGCATCTGGAACAAATACAATGGCAAAAAGACAATCTATAATTAGAAAATTACCTGCTGTTGAAACTTTAGGTTCAACAAGTGTTATATGCACTGACAAAACAGGTACCCTAACACAAAATAAAATGACAGTAGTTGAAACTTATCTTTATGGACCTGATAGCGATAAGTTCAATGGGTTTGATTATATAAAAGATTATACTAATACAAACTCTAACAATAATAAAAATACATCAGATGGCACTGAAATCGCTGTATGTGCTTGTGCAATACAAGAAAGATATTTAAGTTTATCTTCTATTCTTTGTAACGACTCAGATGTAAACGAAGAAGGAATAGAAATAGGCGACCCTACTGAAGTAGCTCTTATAAATTATGCAGAAAAATACGACGTAGATTATAAATCTATAAGAGAAAACTACACTAGAATATCTGAAATACCATTTGATAGTGATAGAAAACTTATGACTACTGTAAATTTAATAGATGATGAAAATATTATGTTTACAAAAGGTGCACCAGATGTAATATTTAAAAGATGTAAATACGCACTTAAATACGACGAAGTTATAGAAATATCAGACGAAATTTTAGATGAATACAAAAAAATAAATGAAAACTTTTCAAATAGAGCTTTAAGAGTTTTAGCATTTGCTTATAAAAATGTAGCTGATGAATTTAAACCTAGTTTAGATAATGAAAATAACTTAATCTTAATAGGTCTTATGGCTATGATAGATCCACCTCGTGAAGAAGTATTTGATGCAGTAAAAGAAGCAAAATCTTCTGGTATAAAGACAATAATGATAACTGGGGACCATAAAACTACTGCTGCTGCAATAGCTCACGAAATAGGCATAATGGAAAAAGACGACCTAGCTCTTACTGGCCAAGAATTAGATTCTCTTACTGATGAGGAACTTGATAATAAACTTGAAAAAATATCAGTTTATGCTAGAGTTTCTCCAGAAAATAAAATAAGAATAGTCAAAGCATGGCAGAAAAAAGGCAAAGTAACAGCTATGACAGGTGATGGTGTAAATGATGCACCTGCTCTAAAACAGGCTAATATAGGAATTGGAATGGGAAGTGGTACAGAAGTTGCAAAAGATGCATCTGCAATGGTTTTAGTAGATGATAACTTCGCAACTATCGTAAATGCAATTGAAGTTGGTAGAACAGTTTATAATAATATTAAAAAATCAATTACTTATCTTTTCTCAGGAAATTTAGGCGGTATAATAGCAATATTATTCGCTGTGTTTGCTGGATGGGCAAATCCATTCACTACTATACAATTATTATTTATAAACTTGGTAACAGATTCTCTACCTGCAATTGCATTAGGTTTTGAAAAACCCGAAAAAGATACTATGAATAAACCACCTAGAGACCCTAACGAAAGTATTTTATGTAAAGATACATTGAAAGTAGTTCTTACAAGAGGTTCAATAATAGGTATAGTTACAATACTTGCTCAATATATAGGAATGCAGACATCCGATGCTTTAGGTGCAGCTATGGCGTTTATAACAATTACGTTATCTAGAATAATACAAACATTTGCTGCACGTTCTAATAGCGAAACTATTCTTAGTTTGGGAGTTACAAGCAACAAATATGCACTAGGCGCAGTAATTATTTGTCTTGGAATGTTATCACTTACTTTCCTTCCTTTTATGAGAGGAATATTTGCAATACCATTGACATTTGAACTTAAAAACTTAGGTGTGTGTCTAGCTTTAGCAATAACTGCTGTAGGATGTATGGAAAGCAGTAAATTTGTTAAAACAAAATAATAATTAGAATAAATATAATCCTTTAGGAATACAGTTTAAGTGAGAAAGTAATTTATTTTCTCACTTATTTTTTTCTAAAAGATAATTTTGATATATTTATCAAATGAACAGGAGGTAATTTAATTGGCCAACTCTGAAAAAATTAAACATAGAAAAACAGGAATTGTCATAATTATAGCATCAATTTTAGTATTGATTATGCACATGTATATTTTATCAGCATTATTATTTTTACTTGGAATAATCGTTATTTTATCACCTTTTAAAACAGATACGATTGAATTGAACGGAACTTCTACTGATGATGAAGATTGTAAGTATCGAAATTGTAATGATTGTGATGAAATAGACGATGCGTATTGTAATGAAGATAAAAATGACAGTGTCGATAATAAAGACGATATTGATAGTCAGATTGATATTTCTGAAGGTGAAGTCGATATTTTGCCAAGTGCTGAAACGGAAATTGATACGAATGTTGATACTTTGTCAGGTACTGAAACAGAAATTGAACCAGATATCGATAATTTATCAAGCACTGAAATTGAAATTGAGCCTAATGTAGATGCTTTACCGAGTGATGAAACGGAAATTGAAACAGATATCGACACTTTACCAAGTACTGAAACAGAAATTGAGCCGGATGTTGATGTTTTGCCAAGCGATGAAACGGAAATTAAAGCAGATACTGAGGAAAATATAGATGATAATCCAATAGACTCAAGTAAAAAAGATGATTTTGATGATTCTAAAAGCGAAGATGATAAGTAAGATGAGCATTAATTAGATTTTTATATAAGCTTAACTAACGATTTTAATAAACATTTTAATATTATACTAATTTAATCAATCAAATTAGGTCGCACTAAATTGTGCGACCTTTGTTTTTATATAAAATATTTTTATCTATATTTAGGTAGTGTATTAGCACCATGTGGTAATAATGCGACTTTCATGTTGTCGATTGAACCATTATTTAATTCTTTTGCTACTCTCAATGCTTCATCTAAAGTTTTAACAACGTGTATTTTTGTATTCTTAAATTTATCTGCTGGTATTTCAGTCACTAATATCATATTATATCTTTCTGCTGTATCAGAAAAATCAAATCCAACAAATCCACCTATTGAGAAGTCAGCTCTCAATGCTCTTTCTCTATCTTCCATATTTGTAAATTCAACAATTTGATCTTCACAATCTTGATTTCCAAATCCTTCACTACATTCTGATAGTATTATCATTGTTCCGCCATCAGCTATCATACTTTTAGAATTTGAAAGTGTTTTAGAAGTTTGATATAAGTTTATATCTTTTGGGAAACCGCCCGCACTAGCTATAACTAAATCTGCTCTTTCGTCAACATAAATACCGTCTATAGAGTCTACTAATTCAGTTGCTGCTTTGTGAGCTTTTATCCAATCTCCTGCAAATGCTGCTATTATTTGTTGGTCTGAATTTGCAACAACATTTAATAAATATGCTGGTTTTGCCATTGCCGCAGCTTCTTCTAAGTCATCATGGAATGGATTTTCTTTTGATAAATTTCCAGAATAAACATTTTCATTTATACCTTGTCCAAACCCAGGATTTAAGGCATTACAGTGGTTAGTATTTATAGTTTCTTTTCCTGCTATTCCAGGGACTAAGCTCTTTCTTCCTCCACCATAACCTGCTAAAAAGTGATACACTACTCCTCCAGTTAATATAATTTTATCTGCATCAATTGCATATTTATTTAACCATACTGGAGTTTTTCTAGATGTCTCACCCATATAAACTAAATGTTCTTTATCATCACATTGATGGTCTACTATTTTTAAACGTTTAAATAAATCTTCTCCTAATAATTCTTTATGTTCTGCGTCTGTTTGTCTTCTATGAGTACCACAAGCAGATACGATGATTATATCTTCGTCTGCTATACCACATTTATTTAATCTATCAACTAATATTGGTAAATATGTAGGTATAGCTTGCCATTTTCTTGTTATATCAGATATTATTATTGCTACTTTGTCCCCTTTTTTAACTACTGTTGAAATATCTCCTGCTCCAATTGGATTATCTAAAGCATATTCTATATGCTCTTTTACACTTCTCTGTGGCAAATCCACAACATTAGACTCCAACTCGCAGGCAATTTGTGTTTCTGGTATATTTACTTCAAATTCAATATTACTATATTTCATAGTATGCATAAAATAACCCCTCCTTATATGAGTGCCCAATGGCTCCCCCCTTTTTATGTCAACTTAATTTTATCATATATTTACATTTTATTGGGCGTTTTTAAGCGTATTTTATGTATAATTTTTCCATTTTAAATTAAATTGAAATTTAATAAAAACTTCTTAAAAATTGTCAGCATAAATTTATTTAAAATACACACCATAAATTTGAGATTATTCTTATGGAGGTGTAATACATCATATGGCAAAAGACAGTCAACCAGACAATAAAATGGCAAGAATGAAAAAATGTAATTGTCAAACTCCAATTACTAAAGAAAATCAAAATAAAAACAAAAATGCAAAACACAAATCAGTAAAAAACAATGATGTTTAATCTCTAAAGTTTGAGGATATTCTAAAATAAACTTATTATTTATTTTGGAAATATCCTCTTACATTTATCCCCTTATTATTATAGTATTTTTTTCCTTACACATAAATTATATTGACGCACTGTATACAATATATTATTATAATAGCATACAAAATTTTTATACAGAAAAGAGCCATAATAAGTGGCGTATTATATTTTTTATAATCGCTTTAGTACTATTTTGGTTCTGATCACCTTTTGATTGATAAATCAGCCAAATAAGTACAATACTTATTTGGCTTTTTTTGTTACATAAATTATTATAATTTGAAAGGAGAATGTCTATGGAAAAATTAAATTTACTAAAAGATAAAGAAAGCAAAGTATTTTTTCATTATTTAGTCCCAGCAGTTTGTTCAACATTAGTTACATCAGTTTATCTTTTAGTTGATACCCTTATAATAGGTCAAGGCGTTGGTGCTTTAGGGATTTCTGCATTAAATATATTCATGCCTTTCTTTTTATTATTTAACGGAATTGGTTTATTATTTGGAATAGGCAGCGGAATTTTAATATCATCTGAAGATGGAATGGGAAATAAGAAAAAAGCTAACCAATACTTTGCAACTGGATTTGTATCAATATTATCAATAGCAATTATTTTAGGTTTAATATGGAATTATTATTTACAACCTTTATGTGTAATCTTAGGAGCAAACAGCGATACAATAGACTTAGTTTTAGAATATGGTAAATGTATAATGGCATTTGCACCAGTATTTATGATGTCTAATTACTTTGCACCTATTGTGAGAAATATGAAAAACCCTAAACTAGTTATGTGTGCTGTATTAACAGGTTCAGTTCTAAATGTAATTTTAGATTATGTTTTTGTTTTCCCAATGGATATGGGTATGTTTGGGGCAGCTGCTGCAACAGTAATAGGTAGCTTAACTACTCTACTTGTTTTATCTACTCATTTTATTAAAAAACAAAACAGAGTAAAAATAAACAAAGAAACAATATCTTTAAACCTTTTAGCACCAATTTTTAAATGTGGTTTTTCAAGCCTTATAATGGAGGTTGCAAGTGGATTTGTAATATTTATATTTAATATCCAAATCTTAAAATATATTGGAAATAACGGAATTGTAGTGTATGGAATAATATCTAACTGTGTATTAGTAGGTCTTGCATTATTTAACGGTGTGGCTCAAGCAGCTCAACCAATTATCGCAACTAACTTTGGTGCTGGACTAAATACACGTGTGAAAAAAGTATTAAAATACGCTTTAATAACTACAACTATAATAGGTGTTTCACTATTTGCAGTAGTATTTTTATTTACAGGACAAATTATTAAAGTATTTGTGCAAGCAAATTCTGAAATACTATCTGTTGGAATACCAGCATTAAGACTTTATTTAAGTGCTTTTTGCATAATGAATATAAATATATTAATATCTAGCTATTTCCAATCTGTAGGTAAAGAAAAAGTAGCTATATATATTTCTATAATAAGAGGATTCTTATTAAACATAGTGTTAGCATTTTTACTTCCATCTGTACTTCCTTCAACAGTACTTTGGGTAGTAGTTCCAGTAAGTGAATTAATCACTTTAGTTTGTATAACAGTTTATGCTAAAAGAAATACTTCTTTTGAAAATACATCATTAAATAAAGAATTAATATCTGCATAGAAAAAGGGAATGACCCTCTCGTCATTCCCTTTTCTAATTTTATTTTAGCATAATATTTTAGATTATTATTTATTATTCTGCATAAGCTGTTGCTTCCATAGTAGACTCAACATTTACTTCTTTTTCTGCTATTAAATCTTCTATTAATTCTTTTGATTCCATTAACTCTTCTAATGACATATTTGCATAATCTTTGTGGTTAACAGTTTGTACGTTTATACCTTGTTTTTTTAGGAATCCATCTACTTTAGTTTGATTTTTTTTGTATATATAATATCCTACTGCACAAACGCCTACTCCTACTGCTGCTCCTTTTAAATGATCTTTGTTTATTGCATCTAGTACTACCATAATATCTCCTCCTGTGTAGTTAATTTATAATATTTATTTAAGGTTAAAAAACATCCCTTCATTGTTAATGCTTCCTCCGCCTCTATATCCAAAGCCGGAGTTTAAGCTATTTTGTCGTTCGATTATTTCATTTGCAAATAATCGAAATGAATCAAGTTTGTTGTTGTTATTAATATCTTCAGATAAAATTGAGATATCATAACATGGTTTATCTTCACATCTCATTTTTGATTTCTCAATCTTTAAGATAAAAGTTTCATTTGATTTTTTAAGTATATGTCTGCCAAATGTAGTTATCCAAGTTACTAAAGACGCATTTAACATATTGCCTTCTTTTCCAATTGAATTTATTAAATACATTATAGACATCACCTCTGGGTCAATTGTGCCCCTTTGTCTCATTTCTGAATAACCATGTTCTACAATAGCACCTACTGTAGTTCCTGTTGCCAACCATTTCAAGAACTCTTGAACCTGTCCTGTTGGACTTACATATTTTACTATTTTTGCCCCTAATATTAATATTATAGAATAATACGATAAAAGTGGCATATCTGTTTTGTTATTATTAGATATAAATTTTATTTTAGAAAATCCATATATCTCTGATAGTATTGTTGCTATTTTAAATATTACATTTTCCACGCTTATTTTTTTTGAATTAAACTCAACAAGCAGTGTTTTTATATAAGGGTTGTATCTTACTAATTTTATCCCTTCTTTTTTTGTAAAGAATTGATTTAATTTAATTTCATCTATAATAGAATGCGATAATTTTACCCTTATTCTTCCCTCAATCATATGTTCAACTAATATTACTGGATAGTTCAATTTAAAGTAACACCTCTATCTCTTATTTTCAATTTTTGAAAATAGTAATCTAATTGAATTTGAAACTACAAATATTGTACTAGAGTTGTGAAGTACAGCTCCCCAAAATACTGGTAAAACACCAGCCGCACTAAACACAAGTCCTAAAGTATTTATTCCTATAACCAATCCAAAGTTTTCTTTTACTACTTTCATTGTCTTTTTAGATAAATTCATAACTGCTGGAAGTGCCATAGGGTCATCTGTTTGTATTACTACATCAGATGTTTCGATTGCAGCATCTGTGCAACCTCCTCCTAATGATACTCCTACATCAGCATATGCAAGTGCTGGAGCGTCATTTATTCCATCTCCAACCATTATTACCTTAGAATTTTTAGATTGTAATTTAAGTATTGTTTTTGCTTTATCTTCTGGAAGTAATTCAGCTTCATATCCATCGACACCGACTTTGCTCGCTACTATACTAGCTTGATCTTCTATATCACCAGTAAGTAGAAGAATTTCATCGACACCTTGATATCTTATATTGTTAAGAGATTTTTTCATATTTTCTCTCATTTTATCTTGAATTCCAATTACCCCTAATAATTTTTCATTTTGTGCTACATAAACTATACTTTGACCTTTTTTCTTTAAATTAAAGGCTTCATCTTCTAAAGTTATATCTATGTTATTTTCTTTTAAGAAAGTTTTATTACCTACTCTAATTATGTCTTCATCTATATTTGTTTCAACACCTTTTGCTATATGAGTAATTACTTCTCCATGCTTTGGTATTTTTATACCTTCACTTTTAGCTTTAGATAGTATTGCACTAGCCATAGGATGTGATGATGTTTCCTCTGCTGCTGATGCAATTTCAATCAATTCTCTCGAAGTTATATCTTGTGCTGTTACTATATCTAAAACTTCTGGTTTACCTTCAGTTAATGTACCTGTTTTATCTAGTATTAAAGTATCGGCTTCTGCTAATGCTTCTATATAGTTTCCACCTTTAATTAATATACCATTTTTAACTGCATTGTTTATTGTTGCTGAAAATGCAGTCGCTGTCGATAATTTTATACCACATGAATAATCTATTACCATCATATTTAGCGCCCTAGTTGGACTCTTAGTTGCTAGGTAAGTTGCCCCTGCTAAGAAGAAGTTAAATGGTATTAAGTAGTTTGAGAATTTATCAGCATAATCTTGTACTTTTGCTTTATTACATGCTGCATCTTCTACTAAGTTTATAATTCTTGAAACTACAGTATCATCTCCAGCTCTTTCTGTATTTATAACGATATTTCCGTTTTTAACTAATGTTCCTGAATAAACTTCACTTCCAATTTTCTTTATATGTGGAACATATTCACCAGTTACAGCTGACTCATCTACTATAGCTTCTCCACTTATTATTTTTCCATCGACGCATATTTTTTCACCAGTATGTACTACTATTTTGTCTCCTACTTTAGCATCTTCAACTGATATACGTTTAACTGCGCCATTTTCATCTTGTTTCCAAACAAATTCTTCATTTAAATCTATCATATGTTTAATCGAATCTCTTGTTTTTTTCATTGTATAACTTGTCATAAATTCAGCTATATCTGATAATAAAATTATTGTAAGTGCTGAAGTTGAGTTTCCAAGTAATATACTCGCAACTATAGATGAAATTGTAAGTGTATCTGCATTTGGGCGTTTGTGTTTAATCATCCCTCCTATCCCATCTTTAAATAGAGATTTAGTTAAATACAATGCTCCAAGCGAGCAAGGATTAAAAAATCTCTTATAAACAGGGAATATTTCTGCATAATTTGTTTTCTTTATTACTGAATAAGTAATTAAACCTGCATTTAATACAAGTCTCTTACCTATATCATTTACATCTTCTTCTCTTTCTCTTTCAATTATATTTGAAGCCTCTCGTTCTCTATGTTGTTTGTATGCATATAGATAGTATTTATTTAATATATCTGATATTAAATTTTTTAAGTCAGCTTCATCAATTCTATCTTTATCAAAAATTATAAGTATATTACTTGTTATATTATTTATTGTTACTTTTTTTATAAATCCTAAATCCATTATATCTTGTAAGATTTCTTCATTAAATTCTTTAAGATATCCAATAGCCTTACAATTTAAACGAATTCTCCCCGGCAATGAATGGACTATATTTAGCTCAAATAAGTCCTTTTTTTGTCCAAACACTTGCTATCACCCCATTTTTATTATTTATTATATTGTTTTTATTGCTTCATTTAATTTCTGCTCTAAAGTATCTATCACAAATTCAATATTGTCTTGTCCG
Organism: Clostridium sp. 2218st1_F5_2218SCRN_220325; assembly: GCF_039062665.1. Lineage (NCBI taxonomy): Bacteria > Bacillati > Bacillota > Clostridia > Eubacteriales > Clostridiaceae > Clostridium > Clostridium sp. 2218st1_F5_2218SCRN_220325. Next base: position 87,142 of record NZ_JBCLNH010000001.1, read on the forward strand.
TTTTCTTCAATCAACTTGAAGTCACCTAGAACTATATCTATTACTTTATTTATCCATTTTATAATTTTTTCTTCGTAAGTCTTTTTCGTATCATAATTTATAACTACGCTTCCAGTTATATAATTAAACTCTACGTCTGTTATACCCTCTAGCATTTTTAATCCCTGTACTACATATTTATCATATTCTTTTGCCTCTTGTGGTATTTTAGATGCATTACTTACTTTAAGTCTCAATCTCCCCGGTATTGAATGTACTACTTTAAATTTTATAAAATGTTTAATTATGTGATTTTTTATATTCATTTTATTAGCGCTTCCTTTCTCAGCTGATTAATATTATCTTGTGATAAGCGAGTATAACCACCATAAGCATGTAAGCCCAGCAGGTCTAAGGCCTGGTCTAGTTTTAATATCATACACTGCATATACACAAAGAAGTAGCATTACTGATGATTTTAAATCTAATACGCCACTAGTCTTTTCATATATTGTATGACTTAAACTCTCTACTATATTTGCACTTTCTCTTGTTATTAAAGATTTGTTTTCATTATGAGCTTCATCTTCTAATCCTAATACCTTTAGTATTATTCCTATAATAAGCATTGGCTGGATTGTTTCTTCATTATATTTTATAATTACTGTTCCAATACAAGGATTCACAGATATATCTATTATCCCCGGTATCTGTGAAAAAGTGTTTAATAATGCTTGCTCTCCATGCTGATTTCCCTTTAATACCTTACATTGTATTCTTATTCTTCCTTTTATAGAATGTTTTACTTCTAGTATATCTTTGAAATTTGGTAGCTGTGGTTTATATTGATCCTTTTCTTGCTCAGATGTCAGTAAAAAACCCGATGCCAAAATCAACGCTGTTATTAAATTTCTGTTCATAGCAACCTCCTGTTGAAATAGCCGTTTCAATTATTTTACCATATTTTACCTCAAAATGCGACATTATATATTTCTATACAATCCTTACTCGTATACAAGAATAGCCCATATTCGATACGATAATTGTTGTTTTCGTATACAAATATAGGCTATTTATATATATTTCTTTACAAAATATATCTATTTATATAATGATATTTTCATCTATGCTATCATCAACTGGTAATATAATTGTAAATTTAGTTCCTTTATTTACTTCACTTTCAACATATATTTCTCCATTGTGCATATCGATTATATGTTTTGTTATAGTAAGACCTAGACCACTTCCACCTTTTACTTCAGTGTGCTCGTCTACTATTTGATTAAATCTATCAAATATTGCTGCATGATATTTTTCTTCTATTCCGATTCCAGTATCTTCAACTATTATTTTTACTTTGTCTCCTAAATCAAGAATATCTACTTTTATATCTCCACCTACTGGAGTAAATTTAGCTGCATTGCTCAGTAAGTTTATAATACAACGCTCTATTTCATTTCTATCGCATTTTATGATTTTTTCTTCTGTATTAGTATCTATAATTAAATTTAATCCCATTGATTCTATTGCATCTTTAAGACTAAGTGCTGATTCTTCAACTATATATACTATATCTTCTTCTTGAATATTTATTTTATATTTTCCATTTTCAATTTTAGTAGTATCTATTATGTTGTTAATTAAGTTTAGTAATCTCTTAATATTTTTATTCATAACAACCATATACTCATCTATCTTTTCTCTTGATATTCCTTTTGGCGATTTATTTAAATTAGTTATCAATTGTTCTACTGAACTTATCACATTTAATGGTGTTCTAAGCTCATGAGATAAATTTATAAAGTAATTATTTTTATTTCTCTCTACCTCTATAATTTTATCAAATAGCTGTTTGTTCGTTTCCATCTCATTGCTAAGTGCTTCTGTTCTAACAGCTACTAAATTATCTAATCTTTTAACTTTTGTACTATTGTAGCAGACTAGCATTATTATCATTACAATATAAGATATTATTGCACCTTTACTTTTCCAAAGTGGTGGTTTTATAGTAAATGTAACTTTATACTCTTCTCCCATTACACCTTTTTGGTTTCTCGCTTTTATTTTAAAAGTGTATTTTCCTGGGTCCAGCTTATTAAATAAAACTTGGTTATTACTTGTAGATGTCCATTCATCCATAACACCTTCTAATTTATAATAAAATTTTAAGTTGTTATTTCTGTATTGTGGTATAAAATAAGATATTTTTAAATCATTTTGATCATATTTAAATTGTAAATTATCTATATTTTTATATTTTTCTCCATCTACCATAAAACTCTCAAATGTGATTGTTGGTTCGTAATATGAGAACATGGCTTCTTCGTCTGCTGGGTTAAAAATATTTAAACCTTTTATCCCACCAAATATAAACTCACCGTCTTTCGTCTTATACTCTGATTTATCATTGAATTCATTGCTTTGTAATCCTTCAGCCGTACTTAAATTTCTAAATTCATTAGTTTTTAAATCCAACTTTGAAATTCCTTTATTTGTACTTGCCCATGGATTACCATCTTCATCAATTAACACTCCATAAACAGTATTGTTACTAAGACCATCTTCATCAGTATATTTTATAGACGTTCCATTAGATTTATAAAATTTAACTAGACCATCACTTGTTCCAATCCATAATATATTGTTATTGCCCTCGGCTATACATTTTATTGTATTTATTTCTTCCTTAGTTTCATGGTCAAATAGTTTAAATACTTTTATCTTGTCTTGATTTACATCTATTTTTATCATAGAACCAGCTGTATAAGTTCCAAGCCAATATACTCCATCTTTATCTTCAAAAATTTCTTGTATATGAGCGTCACCGACTTTTTCTTTAATAGTCTTGTTAAGAGTATCTATCATTTTATCAACTGTTACTATCTTCTCAGTTTTTATATCTAAAATACTTATACCATCTTGAGTACCTATCCATAAATACCCTCGACTATCGATTAACAAGGATTCTATCCTATCACTTGTCAGCCCATTATTCATGGTGTATTTTTTGACTTCCATTGTCTTTCTATTTATCTGGTTTAGTCCATAATCTGTTCCAACCCATACAGTATCTCCACTACCTTGGATAACACGTATCAAGTTGCTTGTTATATCATAAGTCCCTTCTCCTGCCGAAATCTTAATATATTTATTGTTTTCTCTATCCATAATATTAAGACCTTTATCTCTTGTACCTACCCATATTAGGCCATCTTCATCTTCATATACACCTTGTATTACATTTGAGCTTAAAGAATTTTTATTTAATGGATCGCTTTTATATTGAATTATTTTATTATTTGGATTAAATATACTAATTCCTGTATATGTTCCTACCCATATTAATCCTGTACTATCTTGCATCAGTGAATATACATTGTCATCTAATAAACTATTAGAGTCGTAATTATTATGATATGTATAAAACTTATTATCACCTAAGTATTTACAAAGACCTGAATCCGTACCTATCCATATCATCCCATTTTCATCTTGTATTATTGATTTTGTGGTGTTAGAAGGTATTGTTGTATCGTCATTTGCATCATGGTAGTACCTAATGACCTTATGTGTTTCACCATTTTTAACAAGTATTTTTATTAATCCGTTGTTATTGGTCGAGACCCATAGATTGTTTTCATCATCAATTAAAATAGAATTTATTCTGTCGTCTTTTAATGTTTCGACATTCTCATGAGAAATATATTGGGTGATTTTCATAGTTCCTCTATCCATTTTAATTAAACTTTTGTCAGTTCCTATCCATATATTATGAAAATTATCTTCTTCAATGTCCATTACATCTTCCTTGCTGAATACATCTTCTTCGCTTAAAGATACTTTGAACTTGTCGAATTCTCTATCATACATATATACATTATCTTGTGTTATTACTAAAACCGTTCCTCTTTTTGTTAATAAAATACTTCTTACTTTAAAAAAAGTATTTCCATCTTCATCATGCTCATAGTTTGTAATTTCTTCTGTTTCTAAATTTATTTTACTTATCCCCTTATTTGTTCCAACCCAAAGATTTTTTTCATTATCCTCTTGAATACTTAGAATATAGTTATTAATTATTGTATTTTTTTTATCTTTATCTGCTTTATATACCTTCATCTCAAACCCATTGTATCTATTTAAACCTTCGTTAGTACCTATCCATATATACCCATTACTATCTTGGTATATAGTTTGGGCATTCGATTGTGATAGTCCATTTTCTATAGTTATATGTTTAAAATTTATATGTTCTTGTGCTTCAGATATATTAGTTAGAGTAATTATAAAAAATACCGATACTAAAACTGCTAAAATACCATTTTTAAAATTCATAGCTTCACCCTCTATTATAGTAAATATTTGCTAAATAATATTTTATAAAATATTATTTAAAAGTTCAATCATTTAATCGTATATATTTGCTATCTTGTGTTATTATTCGATTATTTTCGATTAATCTTAAGTCAATATAACTTACTATGTATAATAAAATAAAAAATAATAAAAAATAGCACTAGACAGATTTTATCTATCCAGTGCTATTTTTTATTATAATTCTTGAGCTGCTTCTAACTCTTCTTTTAAATTATTTCGTTTATCTATTTTTTTCATTTTTATATAATAAGTCAACATAAGTGGTACTGCTGCTGATATCCATGCGATTGGATCAGATAAACATATACCTGTAAAACCTATAACTTTTGGTAATGTAAAAGCTACTGTAGCTCTTGCAGCTAATTCAAAGAATCCTGCCATCATTGGTACAAATGATTCTCCCATTCCTTGAAGCACGTTTCTATATACAAATATAAATCCTAAAGGTATAAAGAATATTGCAGAATAATTTAATACTTGTTGAGCATAATCAAATATTTCTGGCGTTGGATTTTCTATAAATAACATTACAAAATATTTCCCAAGTGTAACTAATACAACTCCAGCTATTAAACTTGTTATTATTGAAACTATATTCATTATTTTTATTCCGTGTTTTATACGATCAAATCTTCCAGCACCTAAATTTTGTCCTGCATAAGTTGCAACTGTAACACCGAAAGATGTAGATGGTTGCATTACTAATTGAAGAACTTTTGATGCTGCTGTATAAGAAGCTATTACTACAGAACCAAATGTATTTATTGCACTTTGTATTATTATTATACCTACTGCAGTTACTGAAAATTGCATTGACATTGGTATTGCAATTTTTAAATGTGTAGTATAATATTCTTTTTCAACTTTGAAGTCTTCTTTTTTAAGTCTTAATATCTTGAATTTCTTATAGCTATATATAAAACAAAGGACTGCTGATACTCCTTGTGCTATATTAGTTGCATAAGCTGCTCCTGCAACCCCCATATTAAAGTTTATTATGAAAATTAAGTCTAAAATAACATTTAGAATTGATGCCACTATTAAGAAATATAATGGAGTTTTACTATCTCCTAATGCTCTTAATATTCCTGCTGCCATATTATATCCCGTTTGAGTTATTATTCCTGCATAAATTAATGTGATATATACCCTTGCATCTTCATAAATATTTTCTGGTGTATTCATCATATTAAGAAGTGGTTTTACTGCTAACAATGCTACTATTGTGATTATTACTGTCAATACTATAGTAAGTGTTATATTACTTGCTACTGCTTTTTTTACACCTTTTTCGTCCTTTGCTCCGAACTTTTGTGCTACCAAGACGGCAAATCCACTTGTAAGTCCTAATACTAGACCATTTACTAAGAAAAATAGTGAATTACATGCACCTAATGCTGCAAGTGCATTAACACCGACAAATCTTCCTACTATTATAGTATCGACCATACTATAAAGCTGTTGAAAGATATTTCCGATTAAAAGCGGTATAGTAAAATAAATGAATATTTTTAGTGGATTTCCCTTTGTCATATCACTAGTCATAATTATTCCTCCTTATATTTATTTGATTTTTAAAATTTATAATTGCATAAAAAGACCCTCCTTATTATTACTCGAATAAAGAGAGTCCTATTTATCTTGTTTATCTATCCTTATTTTAGATAGTAAAATTACTTTAACGTATATTTTAACATCTTTTATTGTTATTGGCTATAGATTATTCTTATTTACATATATTTTATTATTTAGATACGTTTCCTGCTATATTAAGTGCATCCCATGTTCTAGCAAATGGTGGAGCATAACATAAATCAAGCATTCCAAGTTGTTCTGTTGTCATTTTTGTAAATATTGCAGTTGCAAGTACGTTTGTTCTTTGTACTGCGTCTGATTTACCTACTGCTTGTCCACCTAATATTACTTTTGTATCTGCATCATAAATTAATTTTATAGATATTTTTTCTTGTCCTGGACAATAATCAGTGTGATTTTTATCTGTTATAAATGTAGCTTTGTAATTTAAGTTCATTTTTTTAGCATCTGCTTCTGTTATTCCAGTTGCTGCTGCTTCCATATCTAATAATTTTATACAGCTTGAACCTAATGTCCCTTGGAATGTTTCAGATTTTCCACCTAAATTAGATCCAACTATACGACCTAATTTATTTGCATTTGTAGCAAGTGGTATATAAACTTGTTGTTGTTTTACAAGGTGGTATACTGTTGCACAATCTCCAGCAGCATAAATATCTTCTATAGAAGTTCTTCCTTGATTGTCTATTACTATTGCCCCATTATCAAGCATTTCTATGCCTGTATCTTTTAAGAATGATGTATTTGGTCTTACACCAGCAGCTAATACAACTAAATCTACTTCTACTTCATCAGTATTAGTTATAACTTTAGTTTTTCCATCTAAAGTATCTATAGATGTTACCATTGAGTTAAAGTATAGTTCTATTCCATGAGCTCTTAAGTTTTCTTCAAGTATTTCTGTAACTTCTTTATCAAGTACATTTTCAAGTATTCTATTTCCTGAATTAAATACACAAACTTCTTTGCCTAATTCTTTTGCAACATCTGCTACTTCTAAACCTATAAATCCAGCCCCTATTACAGCTATCTTTTTAATAGATTCATCTTGCATTTTTGCTTTTAACTTTTCTCCATCTTCTACACTTCTAAGTGTATAAGCCTTTTCTATATTTTTTATAGGTGGTATTACAGTAGCTGCCCCTGTTGCAATCATCAGTCTATCATAATTATCTGTAAAAACTTCACCACTTTGTAAATTTTTCACTTCTATTGTTTTTGTTTTTACATTTAAACTTACAACTTCGTGCTCTATTTTTACATCTATTCCTGTTTCTCTAACTTTTTCTGGAGTTCTAACTAACATTCTATCTACATTGTCAAAATTACCCCCAACATAATAAGGTAGTCCACAAGCACCAAAAGATATATGTGGAGATTTTTCATATACAACTATCTCAGCATCTCTGTCAGTTCTTCTTAATTTAGCAGCTGCACTCATTCCTGCAGCAATCCCTCCAACTATAATTATTCTCATATTTCCTCCTAAATCTGTCTTAAATTTAGAGGACGAACCAAAAGACAGAATTTCTCCCATCTAATAGCACGCCCTCTTATCTCAAAATTATTTTATTCTATTTTAAAAGAAATTAAACAGCTTTTTGAACTGTCTTATTTGCTTTTTCTTCATCTCTTTTTAAACTTCTATCTACAATAATTGAACTTGCTATTGTACCACTTACGTTTAACATAGTTCTACCCATGTCTATTATTGGGTCAACTGCAATTACTGCTCCAAGAAGTGGGAAGTATGCTTCCATACCCATACCAGATATAACTACAGATATTGCTATTGTAGCAGTACCTGGAAGACCAGCTATACCAAATGAACTAATTGCTATGATTACTAAAAGCATTATACAGAAACTTAAATCTATAGGTGTATTAGTTATTTGTGCAAGCATTATAGCTGTAAGTGCTGGATAAATTCCTGCACAACCATTCATACCCATATTTGTTCCTAAACTAGCAACAAAACTTGCAACCCCTTCATTAACATCAAATTTTTTCTCTAGAGTTTCAATTGTAACAGGTAATGTTCCTAAACTTGAACGAGAAGTAAATGCTATAATTAATGGTTCTGAAGCATTTTTTATATATGTTATTGGGCTAACTCCATTTAACATAGCTAATGTCATATGAACTACTAACATTATAATCACTGCTAAATATAGACAAACTATAAATTTACCAACAGATGCAAGTACACCTATTCCATTTGAAATTATAGTGTTTGCAAGTAAAGCTATAACTGCATATGGCATAAATTTAATTATTGTCATAGTTACACTTATTATTATTTTATAAAAAGCTTCAACCCATCTTACAAAAGGTTCAATAGTATCTGCATGTTTTTTGCTTAAACGTCTTATTGAAGTTCCTATAAATGCTGAGAATATAACTACACCAACTATATTTCCTTCTGCCATAGATGATACTATATTACTTGGTAAAAGTGCTCTTATTGTTTCAGATAAAGAAACTGCTTCTCTTATTTCAGCAGTGTTGTTTCCTGCATCAAATCCTTGACCAAGGTTAAATAATATTGCTAATACTATACCTGTTATAGCAGCGAAAACTGTTAAACCTATTAATGATCCTATTGTTTTTGTTGTAAGTTTTCCAAGGTTATCACCTTTCATATTCATTATTACTCTTGTTATTGATAATAATATAAGTGGAATAACTAACATTTTTAATAAGTCTATAAATCCACCACCAACAAATCCATACCATCCAGATAATTCACTTATCCAAGCTATATCCTTTGGTGAATCTGGGAATTTAGCAACGGCTTGTACTATAACTCCTAAAACTAATCCTAAAACTGTACCAGTAGTCATTCTTGTAGAAAAGCTAACCTTTTTCTTTTGAAGTACGTTGATTACTTTAAATAATGCTATTAATGCTACGATAAATGCCAAAGTTCTAAAATCACTAAGTTGTAAGAACTTTGTAAAAAAATTACTTTCTAACATTCCTCTTTCTCCTGTGTCTTTGTTTGTTTTTTATTTAATTTATTATAAACCCTATGTATATTATAGGATATAATACCTAAAAAAGTATATAATAATATTTACATTTTTTAATTTTTTTTAAAAATACTTCGGCTATCATTTTGATAACACCCAACCATTTCATTGTACTATCATTTTGATAATATCGCAATATTTTTTTATTTTTTTTATAATATTTTCTATTATTTCTTTAAAATCCTATTTTTTGCAGTTTATTTTTAAAATCATTTTTTTAATTTTAATTTAATTTTTAATCCGATTTTATGGAAATATTAGCTTTTCTTCGTATTTATTTTCAAATTTCTCTTATTTTTTACATTTTTCTATATTTTTTTACATTTAGTCTGTACGTTTTCCTATTTTTCTTGTAAAATATAAATATAAAATTCAACAATTTTTAAAAAATCATTTATGGAGGTATATTATAATGGAATTAATAGGAATTTTGATAATCATTTTAGGTTTCGCCCTAAAATTAGATACTATAGCAGTTGTTGTTTCAGCTGGTGTAGTTACAGGATTAGTAGCTCACATGAATATAGTTGAAATTCTTTCAACTTTAGGGGAAGCGTTTGTCACTAATAGAACAACATGTTTATTCATGCTTACACTACCTGTTATAGGACTTTGTGAAAGATATGGATTAAAAGCAAAAGCAGTTATGCTTATAGAAAAAGCAAAAGGATTATCTACTGGTACACTTTTAAGTGGATATTCTTTCATAAGAGAAGCTACAATAGCAGCAGGTGTTGCACTTGGTGGTCACCCTCAATTTGTTAGACCTCTTATAAGCCCAATGGCTGAGAGTGCCGCTACTGTAAAATACGGTAAATTAGAAGAAAAGGATTTAGATAAAATAAAAGCTCATTCTGCACTTGCAGATAATATAGGTAACTTCTTCGGTCAAAACTTATTTATGGCAAACTCAGGTATCCTTTTAATAGTTGGTACTTTAGATTCTTTAGGAATGACTGTTGATCCAATGGCGCTTACTAAAGCTGCAATACCAGTTGCTATAATAGCATTTGTATTATGCGTTGGAAAAAATATATTACTAGATAGACAATTGAGTAGAAAATACAACTCTAAAAATAATGATTTAGGGGGTAATAAATAATGGATATGGCAACACTTTCAAATAATCTATTAGACGTATTTTATATGTTTATAGGATTATGTATGGCAATAACAATGGTGTTTACTTTAAAAGATAAAAATCATAAAACTAGAATAGGTACAGCCCTATTTTGGGGAATATTAGCATTTATATTTATATTCGCAAGAATACTTCCTTCTGTATTAGTAGGATGTCTTGTAATCGTTATAGCAATTTTATCAGCAACTAAACAAATTAATGTTGGTACTTTAAAACAATTAGATACAACTTTCACAGAAATGAAAGCTCAAAAATTAGGTTTAAAAATATTTGTTCCAGCTTTATCAATAGCTGTAATAGCAATGCTTGTTGCTTCATTTACAGAGTTTCCTGGAACTGTAGCTATAGGTATAGCATCTACACTTTCTTTATTATTAGCATTTGCAATAACTAAAGCTAAACCATCTGAAGCTGTTGAAGATACTAACAGAATGTTCCAAGCAATAGGAGTATTCTCTATATTACCACAATTATTAGCTTCTTTAGGTGTATTATTCACTGCTGCTGGTGTTGGTGATAAAATAGCTAGCATAATATCATCTGTTATACCTCAAGGAAATATACTTGCAGGTGTTATAGCTTACTGTGTTGGTATGGCAATATTCACAGCTATAATGGGTAATGCATTTGCTGCATTCTCAGTAATAACTGCTGGTATAGGTCTTCCATTCGTATTTGCTCAAGGTGGAGACCCAGTTATATGTTCAATATTAGCATTAACTGCTGGATTCTGTGGTACATTAGTTACTCCAATGGCTGCAAACTTCAACGTTTTACCTGCTGCATTACTTGAAATGAAAGATAAAAACGGAGTTATAAAAGCTCAAGCACCTTTAGCTGCATTATTATTAGTAGCTCACATAATATTAATGTATACTTTAGGGTTCTAATATAAAAAAACTATTATAATTGATTAAATAAATATACAACATATTTTGATATATTATTCCGGAGTCTGTTGTATTAACTAAAGGAGAAATAAAAATGAAAGTTTTAATAACAGGATTTGATCCATTTGGTGGAGAATCAGTAAATCCAGCATTAGAAGCTGTTAAACAACTTCCTGACACAATAGCTGGTGCTGAAGTAATAAAATTAGAGATACCTACTGTTTTCAGAAAATCATTACAGAAAATAGAAGAAAATATAGTTAAACACAACCCTGATATAGTAATATCTATTGGACAAGCTGGTGGAAGATTTGATGTAACTCCAGAGAGAGTTGCTATAAACATAGATGATGCTAGAATAGAAGATAATGAAAAAAATCAACCAATAGACATCACTATATTCGAAGATGGGCAACCTGCTTACTTCTCAAACTTACCAATAAAAGCTATGGTTAAAGAAATGAGAGAAAATGGTATACCTGCTTCTGTATCTAACACTGCTGGTACATTCGTTTGTAACCATGTTATGTACGGAATATTATACATGATAGATAAAAAATACCCTAACATAAAAGGTGGATTTATCCATGTTCCTTACATACCATCTCAAGTTGTTTGTAAACCAAACACACCATCAATGGCTGCTGCTGATATAACTAAAGGTTTAGAGTTATGTATAAAAGCTGCTGTTGAAAACAACGAAGATATAAAAGCTGTTGGTGGAGAAATCTGCTAATTGTAATTTAATAAATATGCAATAAATATTTACCCGGAATTTATATTTATTGAAAATAGAAGTATCGATGAAAAGTCTTGTAGATTTAAATTCATCGATACTTTTTTAATGATTTTAATTAGGTTTTATTTATAAGTATAAATTTTAAATTTTCTATCCACCAATCCATATTTAACATCTGTTCTTTATTATTAAAATCTGTATTTATTATTAAAGCTGCTAAAAACATTCTACATGCACATAGTAATCCAAGTTGTAATAATGTATTCCATGTATTTTGTGTAAATTTGTATCCTTTATATTCTTCTAGTCTTTTTCGATAAAAATCTATTAGTATAGTTTTGTCTATATCTGCTTCTACAGAAGTTATAATGTACCATAATAAATCTAGTGTACATGGGCCACATCCGCTATTAGCAAAATCAATCATCTTTATATTGTTTTTATCTATATACAGTGTATTATCTGGTCTATAATCTCCATGTAAAAAAGTTTTTGGGAAATATGGATATAATTCTTCTATATTATTTAAATTATTATATTTTTCATATAAATTTTCTCCCAAGATGAGTTTTAGCTCTTTCCATCCTTCGTATACTTCTTTTCTCATATCTTCTGTATATTTAAATTTATCTACGGATAAAAAATTATAATAGCTTTCTGTATTTAATAAGTTCTCGTATTTATTAACATCATATTCTGTAAACTTTGAATGAAATTTTGCTAGTGTGTCTATATAATCCAAATACTCATTCATATGATTTTTGGAGCCTATATACTCCGAAACATCTTTCATTAAAATTGCGTATGTATCACTTCCTAAGTAATATCCTATATAAATTCCATCTATATATTCTTCAAGCTTTGGATATACGTTATCTTTAAATATTACTAACTCCCTACCCTTGTCATTACTGGCTTTTGCTAGCCAATCTTCTTGTAGATTATTAACTTTTAAGTAAAGGTATTTTTTATTTTTATTAGAGTAAAGTTCTATTTTATACATTTTAGATCCAGATAAACCTGATGTATTTATAGGATAAATATCTATATTTGTTAAGTTATCTATTTCTTTTTCTAAGTTTTCTTTGCTTAAAAGATCTCTTATAGATGATGCTTTATAAATATCCAAGTCATTCCCCTCCTTAAAATATTTATCCCAATTTTATATAGTATCACTCTTTTTTAATAGTATTACATTACTATTTTTTCTAATAAGCTTTTATGAGGAGAAGCGATAATTGATGTAGATGTTATTTCTCCCAATTTTGCAAGTTCATTTTCACATGATTTTATAGCTGATTTAACAGAAGATATTTCACCTGTCATTATCAAAAATCCCTTGCCGCCTAGCCCTTTTGCAATTCTAACTTCTATTAATTGGACATTCGATGCTTTTACTGCTATATCTGCAGCTTTTATTATTGTTAAAGCAGATATAGTTTCTATAGCTCCTATAGATTTTAAGTCCTTTATATCTGTAGCTCCAGCAATCGCTACAAGAACTTGTGGTGATACATTATTTATTATATGGCTCTCTACTAAAAATACATCTGCTATTGATTTTCCTCTTTCAACAGAATTTTTAACTGCACCGACATCTCCACTCACTACAATCATGTATTTACCTGGGCAAACGGGATTTGCTAAAACTAATTCTACATTAGCTGCTTTGACCATTTCATCAGCAGTTTGTATACCAATGGGAGTACTTTTTAGTTCTACTAAACCAATTGCTTTTTTCAAGTTTATCCCCTCTTTCTCATAATTTATCTAATAGATATTCTATTTATATTATTTGTCTGAAACAATGACTACTTTATTATCTTTGATTTCTTTTATAACACCACTAATACTTGCATGAATATTGCTTCCCAAACTATTTTTGTCTATTATCCCAACTAAGTCACCTTTTTGAACTTTATCCCCTACTTTAACTGCCACTGCACAAGGTTTGCCTATATGTTGATTCATCAAAATAGTAACACTATCTTCGTCTATTATTTTATCTTCAAGAGGCGACTTTCTATCAAATTCTGTAAGTCCCAGTTGTCTTATTAATTTATTTACTGGATATCTTTTAAATTCTCTAAAAGGGTGTGCCTTCTCTGGTTTATTGTTGCAAGTATTTTTTATATTATTTTGTCTCATAGTCTGTTTTAAAAAGTTGTTTAGTTTCCATGGTTGTAAATTCATAATACATGCATATTCACATAATCTACATCCGCAACATAAATAAGCATTTACCGTACTGATATTGTTGTCACATAGACTTCCATACGACGCTATTCTCATCATCTTATGTGGTTGTATAGCATGTCCTATAAGCCCCCTTGGACATACTTCACTACAATGGCTACAGTGCATGCATGATGTTTTTGCATCTTTTAGCATTTTTCCTATATCTTTTTGTAAGTCTTTTACTAATGAGTGGTCTTTAGGTAGTACTATAAGACCTTTTGTTGTTTTTGTAATTGTAGAATCTATATCTACAACTTTCCCCATCATTGGTCCACCATTAATAACTACAAAGTCAGTTAAACTTGTACCTCCAGCTAACTCTATAGCTTTTTTAACACTCATTCCTATTGGCAATTTTAAAGTTTTAGTATTATTTACAGCACCAGTAACTGTAACATATTTATCAGTTACTGGTTTTTCATAATAATAAGCATTGTAAATATTAAGCATAGTTTCTACATTTGATACTATAGCACCTACATTTAGAGGTATTCCTCCCTCTGGAACAATCCTCCCTGTAACTTCATATACTAAAACTTGTTCATCACCAGCAGGATAGAAGTTTTCAAGCTCGAATAATTGTAATTTATCATAATTCCCTATAATACTTTGTACACTCGAAATAGCTTCTTTATATTTTGATTTTAGTGCTACTACACCATGTTTAGCTCCAACATGTTCAACAACTAAACTTAATGCATCTAAAATCTCTTTTGTATGTAAAGCCATTAATTGTTGATCTACTCTCAACAAAGGCTCACATTCTGCCCCATTTATTATTACATATTCAGCCTTAGCATTTAACTTTGCATGGGTTGGAAATCCTGCTCCCCCTGCTCCTACTATCCCCGCTTTTTTAATAAGGCTTAATAAATCTTTTTCCATTTATTTCACCTCTTTATTTATTTAATGTGGAATCCTCCAACAAGTGTGCATCTTCTTTTTCTTGTAAAAGATTTAGCTGAAGTTAATCCTTCTCCAGTTGGACCTGCTATTGTAAATGTTGTGTATCCTTCTCCACCAACACCTATACCAGCATATGATGGTCCATTTTTAACAAATATTGTAGTTTGAATAAGTTTTGCCATTCTAGTTAATTTGTCCACGTTTTTAGAATGCATCATTGCAGTATGTCTGTTTCCATGTTCAACGTCTACTGCCATATCTATTGCTGTATCTACGTCTTTTGCTCTTACAAGTGGAAGTATTGGCATCATTAATTCTGTTTGGACAAATGGATGTTCTAATTCAGTTTCCATTAATATAACTCTTATACTGTCATCTACTTCTATTCCAATTTTGCTTAATATGTATTTAGCGCTCTTTCCTACAAATTCAGTTTTTATTTTCATATTGTCGTTTAATACTAGTTTAACTAATTTATCTATTGTTGATTTATCTTTAACTTCATATGCTCCATGTTGTTTCATATTGAAGATTAAATAATCGGCGATTTGATCTACTGCTATTATTTCTTTTTCTGCTATGCATGGTAGATTATTATCAAAACTACAACCATCTACTATATCTTTAGCCGCTTTTTCTATATCAGCAGTTTCATCAACTACAACTGGTGGATTTCCTGCTCCTGCACCTATTGCTTTTTTACCGCTTGATAATACTGATTTGACAACTCCTGGGCCACCTGTTGCAACTAATAATCTAACTTTGTCGTGTTTCATCATTATGTTTGCATTTTCTATAGATGGTTCTTTAACAGAAACAACTAAGTTATCTGGTGCACCAGCTTCTTTTAAAGCTCTATTTATTAATCTTATAGTTAATTCAGAAACTTCTTTTGCTCTTGGATGTGGGCTGAATACTACTGAATTTCCAGCAGCTATCATACCGATACTATTGCATATTATAGTTTCAGTTGGATTTGTTGTTGGAGTTATTGCACCAATTACCCCAAAAGGAGCATATTCCACTAACGTAAGTCCATCATCTCCCGCCATAGCCTCAGTTGTTAAATCTTCTATACCAGGTGTTTTGTCTATAGCTAATTGATTTTTAATTAATTTATATTCATATCCACCCATGCCTGTCTCTTCAACAGCCATTTTTGATATTTTTTCTAAATTTTCTTTTTTAGATAATTGATTTCTTATAGCTTTTACAAATCTATCTTTATCTGACATTGAGCAATCTAATAGTTTTCTTTGTGCTGTAAATGCAGCATCTATAGCTTCTTCCATTGTTGGAAATATACCCTCTCCACAATTATCTGAGCATTGTGGTTTATTTTCTGCTGCTTCTACACTTTGCATTACTTGTTTTACGATTTTTTCTATATCCAATGTATTTATTTCCATATTTTATCCCCCTAACCTGACTTTATTATAGATAAAACTCTATTTGTATTTATTTATGTATTAATTTAAATTAACTACAGATTCAATCGCATATTTAGCTATATATGTATCTTCTTCAACAGTGCCTCCACTTACACCTAAAGCTCCGACGACTTTACCTTTGTATGTAAATGGTATCCCCCCACCAAAAGTAATTATTCGATTATTGTTGCTCTCTTGTATTCCATAAAGTGGGTCACCTGGTTTACATAAATTTTGAACATCTTCTGTCGCCATCTTTAAGCTGAGGGCTGTATATGCCTTATTTAAAGATATATCTATACTCGCTAAAAGTGAGTCTTCCATTCTCTCCATAAGTATGATGTGACCACCGCTATCGACTACAGAAATAACTACGGGTACGTTTATTTCTTTTGCCTTTTGTTCTGCAAAAGCTACCATTTTCTTTGCAGTTTGTAGATTTAAATCTACTGTTTTATTTTGATCTATGCTAATAGATTTTCCTGTCGTAACAGGTTTATCTATCTTTTTTTCTAATTTATCTGTATCTAAAGCCAAACTTTGTTCATCATCTTTGATACATTCGTTTATATTATTATTTAAATCTAAGTTTTCTTCACTTAAATTACCCTGAATATCTTTTAATTTTTCTCTAACTCTCTTTAATACTTTTACTTTTAATTCTTCAACTTCACAATAAAATTCTTCAACTCTTGCCAATGCATATATTGCATCAGACATTCTATTTACATATTTCATTAATTCATTTCTAACTGGCTCTATTTCACTAAGCGCTACTATATTTCGCTCTCCTCTTCTAACTATTGTTCTTGCAACATGAAGAGTCGCCGAAACTTGGTTTTTCCCTGGTACAACAAAGTGAGTTTGTATACCTACAATTTCTGTACATTCATCAACTATATTTTCTAAATAAGATATATCATCCTCAGAGATTTTGCCAGTTAACATCTCTCTTCCTTTTTTATCACTGGCAAGTTCTGCTCCAAGACTGAATATCCTCTTTTGTATTTTATTTATATATGTCCTTACTTTTTCGTTTTTTGATTGTGAATAAGCTAAACCCAACATTGAATTAGCTTCATCCATAATTCCATAACACTCAACTTTTACGCTGTTTTTAGAGATTCTCTCTCCTCCATAAAGGCTTGTTTGTCCTTTATCTCCCGTTTTTGTATATAAATTAGCCAAACTTATCACATCCTAACCCTATACATCATCTACTTCAACACTGTCAACTATACCTACAACAGCTGAATCAATAGGAGAATTAGGTTTATTAAGTACATATCTAGCTGAACTACCTTTTGATACTAATACTACCTCTCCTACACCTGCACCAACTGAATCTACTACTATTTCACTGGTTTCTGTCGGCTGCAATGTTTCATTTAATTTTGATACTACTAGAAGTTTAAATCCTACTAAACTCTCATCTTTTGTTGTTGAAACTACTGTTCCTATTACCCTACCTAAATACATATTCTCTACCTCTTATTTCTTAATAATCTATTCTTGTTTTATTTTTAAATTTAACTTTTTAGCTTCTTCTTTTGCTAAATCTGTAATTAGAGAACCTTTATCTACAAATATATAGTTATAACCTCTATTTTCATAAACATCAGCTCTGCTTATTACTTTTTTGTCTAATTTAATATATAGTGAATTTTTATCTTGAGGCTGTTTTAAATCTATTGTTTTTTTATTATCTTTACTTTGATTATTTATAACAAGATTATTTGTATTTAGGTTCTTTTTACTGTATTTTTCAACTTTATAAAATAGATTTTCGGAAGTTGTTAACTCTATTTCATAACTTTTTATTGTTTCTAAATTATTTTTCAATTTATTTTTATAAGCTAAGCTTACATTATCGCCATAAATAGATTTTCTTTCTTCATTTTCAATACAACACGCATTTAGCGATGCAATTATCTTCTTTCCACTCATCATAGCTTTTGAAACTATATTCGTGATTAAAGTATCACTAATGCAGTTTGCTATTTTTGATGCTGTATTTATTGTTAAACTAGGAATGATAATTAAATTATTTTGATCTAATAATTCTTTTATATCGGGCTTATCATCTTCTTTTATTACACTTTCTATATTTAAACTTTTCTTTATTAAATCTTCTGTTAATACGTCCTCAGCTGCTTTAGAAATTACAACTTTAAATTGCCATCCATTTTGTTGCAATTTATTTAAAGATTCTATAGATTGTCTAAATCCTATGCTAGCTCCTGTAAATAATACTAAAGCAGTTTTTTGTCTTTGTTCTAATTTTTCTATTACTTTATTTACGATATATTCAATTAATGCATTTTGAATTAAATTTTGTAATTCACTATTCAAATGCTCACCCCCTAAACGTTACAATTCATCGCTATACCTAGAGGTGTTACTAAAAGTGGTTCTATTGGTTTTACTACATCTACATTTATTTCTTTTTTAAATACTGTTGCAAATTCATCAAAACAACAAGCCCCACCGACTACATAAATTTTATCTACATCATATCCTTGTATATATTTTTTTACGATAGATGCCATCTTTTGTACTACTGGTTTTACTATTGTAAAAACGTCATTTTCATTTTTCTTGTCTTTTTTATATTCTTCAGCTTCTTCAAAAGATTTTTTTAAAAATCCTGCCAATACAAGCGTCATATGAGTTCCACCTGTAGCCTCATCTGCTGTAAATATTACTTCTCCATCTTTCAAAATACTTATACCTGTTGTTCCACCACCGACATCAACTACTGCCCCATCTGTAATTCCAAGGACTTCAGCTGCTGCAGTCGGCTCATCTACAATATTTACAACTTCTAAATCTGCTGATTCAACTACATTTGCTATTACCTTTGTATTTCCTTCTGTTATTCCTGGTGGAATAGCTGTTGCCGCATAAGTAAGCTTTGTCCCTAACATATCTTCAACTTGCTCTTTTAACATTCTTACTACTCTTGTGGCACCGATATAATCTACTACTATGCCGTCTTTTACAACAGTAGATGGATAAGTCGCCCCTGCTATAGGTCTATTGTCTTCATCTAAAACAGATAAAACTATATTTGCAGTTCCTAAATCAACCCCTACTTTTAACTTACCTTTATAATCGTTGCTTTTTTTATCTCTTACTAAAGTAGAGAAATCTTCTAATATTTTATTACAGTTATCTAATTTCAAAATATCACCTATTTCCTGATAATTTTAACTAAGTCTCCATTTTTTAAACAACAAGCATTTGCCTCATCTGTATCTATATGCATTTCTAAAACATATTTATCAGAAACTCTAATTAAAACATTTCCTAAGATACCTTTTCTTTTACCTTTAACTTCTACATCTACTATATCTTTATCATTTAGTTCTAATTTTTTTGCTGTTTCTTTATCCATATGGATATGTCTTAAAGCTGCTATAGTTCCCTTAGATGTTTCAACACTTCCCTTTGGTCCAATTATTTTTATTCCCGGAGTATTTTCTAATTTGCCTGATTCTCTTATTGGAGCCTTTATCCCAAGTTTAAATCCATCTGTTAATGAAACCTCAATTTGTGTTTCATCTCTTAAAGGCCCTAAGATTCTTACTTTTTCAATCGAATCTTTTGGGCCTTGGATAGTTACTACCTCTTTGGCTGCAAATTGACCAGGTTGTTTTAGATCTTTTATTTTTGTAAGTTCATATCCTTGACCAAATAAAAAATCTAAATCCTCCCTAGATAAGTGTATATGTCTATTTGAAACACCTATAGGGATTAAAATGTCATTATCTTGTTGCATTTTTTCTATAACTATTTTTGTAACTATACTTACTAATTCTTCTTGAGATATATTCATTTTAATCACCTATATATTTAAATTTAATTATTCAGCTCTTTTTGGTAATATTCTTTCAACATCTGTATGTGGTCTTGGGATTACATGTTTAGATACTATTTCTCCAACTTTTTCTGCAGCTACTGCCCCTGCATCTACTGATGCTTTAACAGCACCGACATCTCCTCTTACCATTACAGTTACTAATCCTGAACCTATTTTTTCATATCCTATTAATTCTACGTTAGCTGATTTTGTCATTGCATCTGCTGCTTCTATAGCTCCAACTAACCCTTTAGTTTCTATCATTCCTAATGCTTCACCCATGGCTTTTGCCTCCTATTTATCTTTATTATCCTTATTTTTATCTTTATTTTCTTTGTAGTGAATACAGTAAATTCTTAAATCTCCTTTTTGTCTTGGACATTTAGGGTCTTTACATATGTTACAAGTATATCCTTTAGAAGTTTCTTCACTTAAATCTTGGTTATTATAATCTGAATCTTCATCAGATTCCTGACTAGACTCATCTTGTACAGTCACTTCGTTATTTTTGTCTTCTATTATTTGTCCTTC
The DNA here is from genome assembly GCF_039062665.1 of Clostridium sp. 2218st1_F5_2218SCRN_220325. NCBI lineage: Bacteria > Bacillati > Bacillota > Clostridia > Eubacteriales > Clostridiaceae > Clostridium > Clostridium sp. 2218st1_F5_2218SCRN_220325. The sequence goes on from NZ_JBCLNH010000001.1 coordinate 107,866, forward strand.
ATCTAAATCTTGATTATTTAAATTTTTATCATTTTCATCTTTTTGTTCTGACTCATCAGCTTTATCTCGATTTGAATTATCTTCTTTATCTGAAGGAGGGTTATTTTGTTTTACTTGTGGAATTTCTTCTTTTTCATCTTCATATCCCACAGTGCTTTCATTTCTTATAAGCATATCAATACTATCGCTTGGTCTTGGTATAACCATCTTCGTATGAACCTTGCCTAATTTACCTAAGGCTGCTGTAGCTGCACTTATTGCAGCTTTTACTGCACCTACATTACCCTCTATTTTTATTACAGTCATTCCGCTTCCTTTTGCAAACTCATATCCAACCAAATTAATATTAGCAGCCTTTAGACAAATATCAGCAGCTTCAATTCCAGCAGCAAGACCCATAGTTTCAATCATTCCAATTGCTAATTTGGACATATCAATACCTCCTTTGATATTACCCTAAATTTTCAATTTCTTTAAAAGGCATTCTTGTCACTAATCTTGCTGCATTTGCCCCTAAAGATCTTTTTTGTTTATCTTCACTTATAAATTTTATTTTGAATATTGGGCTTTCTTCTTTTAATTTATTATAATGAAGTACTATATAATTATTATCGATACCAATTCCTACACCAAGAGTCGACTCTAAACTTGCCTCATGTGCAATTTCAACAGCACTTCCAAATTGTTTGTCTTCTACTTGATATGGAATTCCTTCCTCTTCAATTCCCAATAGTATCTCTTTTATATATTCAATATTTTTGATGTTTTCGTTATAATAAACTTTTATTTGAGGTTTTTTACTTGCAAATCTCCCGATATTATCCAATAGCTTCACCTTCTTCAATAGAAGATAAAATAAGACCTGTAGCAACTGCATTTCTAGGGCCTTCACACCCTCTTATATTTGCTCTTCCGGCAACTATCTTGTACTGTGCAAGAGCATCTGTTACTAGTTGTGGAATTTCAAAATCAAGTGCTGAACCACCTACAAGTACTACAAATTCCATATCTCTTATATTTCCTGTTGGACTTACATCTGCCAAAGCTCTAAGGGCATTAGTTACAAATACTTTTTCTTTAGCATTTTTTCTTATTAATTTAACTTTTTCTAATGAGTAATCTCCCTCCAAAGGAATCATATTTCCTTCTTTTAAAATTACTATTTTTGCAAATACTTTTGAATCTAGTGGATTATTAAAAAATTCAACCGTTCCATCTTCATGTCTCAAGTTAAATAAACTTTCTACTTTTGCAAGAGGATATTTTTTGATATCTTCTGCCAACTCAAAGTCATCTATGCCTAGTTCTGATTTTATAAGCATAGTTACCATATTACCTGCACCTGCTAGATGTATTGATTTTATGTGACCTTCGCGAGTTATTATAGATGCATCAGTAGAGCCTGCCCCCATATCTAAAATAGCGAGTGGCTTGCTACTACCTGGAGTTGTAAGCGCCCCTCTTATTGCCATATCTGCTTCTACTCCGCCTACTTCTACAGGTATTTTTAACTTTTGGCTTAGTTCATCTGCAATCATCTGCATTTGAAGTTTGTCGGCTTTGACCATTGCTGCAATTCCAACAGCATTTTCTAGCGCAAACTCTTTTGCAAGACCACCTTTTATATGTTGTGGTACAAATGTATCGACAGCTAATAAATCTTGAATTTTTATTAGATTTGGATGTTGGTTTGTAAGATTAGACATTACTTGTCTTACTCTCTCTAACATTCCACCCGCATTAGTTCCACTTTCACCTTTTATATCATTTATTGGGCTGACGTTATTTATGCATTTCATTATCTCTTGAGCACCTGAATCTACATTTACCCTTAATTTTTTTGTTTGTCCTATTACTTCTAACTCACCTGCTGGGATACGTCTTTCTTTCACATCACCTTTAGGGGTTTTTATAACTACTGCTGATCTATTACCTATAAGAGCTCTAGCAATTGGAACAATATGTTTTGTCTCATCTGAAGTCAAATTAAATAATGTAGCTATACCATATGGATTTGACAATACTTCTATAACCTTACCTATTGGTGCTACTTCTATAGCTGCCAACATTCCTATAGGAACCTTATCTATTAAAGTTACTTCATCGACAATAGGTATTTTATGGTCTAACCTGTTATTTATTAAAACTCCATCATCATTTTTTACTATCGCCCCATTTATATTGAATATATTATTGTAATGATTTATTAATTTTGCAGCAAATTCAAAATTAACATGCTCGGGAACTACGACTATAACTTCTTTTTCTTTTACTTTTTCTAAATCTGTTATTAAAGCTGTAACACCTACTCCAACTCCCTGTCCTCCAGGAGTATTTGGGTTGTGTCCTATCATAGTAGACTCTGTTATTATTGTTTCTGTTATAGTCTCCATCGCAACATCACCGATTACTGGTGCTGCTTCGTTAACCCTAATTCTATCTAAATCACTTAAAGCTAAATTTGCTTTATCTAGAGCTTTTCTAAGGGAATTAAACACACCGTTGATATTTTGCTTAGTTCCCTTAATTCCTGTTGTTGGAACTATGCTACTAGATAAAAATTCAATTTTGTTATTTTGTATTTTAGCTAGAGCTACTTCAGTAGTAGCATTACCTATATCTATACCTGCCACTATTTCCATAGCATACCTCCATAAACATTAATTACTCAGCTCTTAATCTTCCTCTTAATGCGTAAACATCTGCTGCTTCTCTAACAAATGCTGCGTTTATTTTACAATTGTATTGATTTTCTAATTCATCAGCTATTTGATATAATTCAGCTTTTGTAGATCTATAAGGTCTTAAAGCATTGTATATTTCAAGTATTCTTTTATCTGGAACTGCAATAAGTTCAGCAGCTCTTCTAAGGTTTGATGCAAAGGCATCTCTTCCTACAGATTCTGCAACTTGAGCTTGCATTTCTAGTGTTTCTGGAGCTATTCTTATATCTTCAGATTTTATTTCACCGTTTATAACTTTATCTAAAGTTAAATCGTCTAATGCCATACCTGATTGAGCTTTTATTTTTTCGCTCATTTTTTCACCTAATGGGTAGTTTTCTGCTGTAACTTTACAACATTCTTTCTTAGGAGTGCACTGAGCTTGTGGTGCTTGAGTTTGTCCTAAATTTTTTAATACTTCTTCAACAATTTGTTTTATTAATACATCATTTTGACTCATTTTGAACCTCCCTATTATTTAAACTCAACTTTTAATTCTTGAGGTTTTTTATTTCTATCTGCATATTGAGTTTCTTTTATATGTAATAATGCTGCTATTGCTTGATATTTTGGTCTAGCCATTTGGTCATTTCTTACTGGAACTGGTGTTGGTGATTCGTTTTTAGCATATTTAGCTGCATTTTTACCTATAGCTCTATATGTTGGTAAATCTATTAATGGAGCTTGAGAGAATAATTCTACGTTACTAAGTGGTGGTAAATCTTTTTGATGTATTACTGTAGTCCCTTTAGATTGTATTCCTATTCCTATTCCTGAACCACTCATTTCAGCTGCATCATGAGCTATAAAAGAAACGTCTGAAGTTCTGTATACTTTTACAAATCTATAATTTAGACCTTCTTCTTCTATACCTGCTATTATTTCTTTTAATACTTTGGCGTGATCTATTCCTATTATAGTTTTAGTTTGATGTACGCCAAATGCTGGAGCTAACCCAATAACAACTTCGTCTGGTCTGTGGTCTGGAACAAAGTCCCCAACTTCAGTTATAACTAATTTACTTACTTCTTCTTCTGGCACTGGGCTAGCTACTGGTGCTGGAGCTTCTGCTTTAACTTCTTCTTTAGCAGGAGCAGCTTCTTGTGTTATCCCTTCTTGTGCTATTTCTTTTATAACCTCTTCTATTACACTTCTTAAAACTTTTTCATCTATTGCCATAATCTATCACCTCTCTTTTAATAATCCTCTGGACTCTTAGCGTTGTTGATGTTTTTGATTTCTTCCCATCTTTCACCTTCAACTTGATATCCTGTTTTTGGTCCAGCGTATGTATTAGGGCAGTTTACAGCACTTTGAACTTTGAAGTCTTTATCAAGTATTGCTGCTGTGTGTAAGTAATCCCCAGCAACTTTTTGTTTACTCAATTTGAATACGCTATCTGCAACATCTTCAAATCCTGCTTTATATAAAGCTTTTATTATATCTATTCCTGTAGTACCTCTCGCCATCATATCTTCTGCAGCTTTTAAATCTTCAACTACATTTCTATCTGGCATATCTTTACTACCATGTGCATAAGTAGCTGCTTCTACTTCTTCATCAGTTATTTCTGTTAATCCTAATTCTTTAAATAATCCTTGTATAGCTCTAGCAGCTTTATTTCTAACTCTTACTACATCTTCTTCTTTAACCGGTCTTAGACCACCATCTATTTTTAAATCTCTTTGGATTATATTCCAGTCATCATAATCTTCTGCATCCCAGTTAGAACCAGCGAACATATTATCATAGTTTGGAGTAGCACTATATCCTGAACATATAAAGTCAGTTCCTGGTACCATTTGCATTAATGAACGAGCAACTCTTCTTAAATCAGAGTGAGTGAATGTTTGGTCATTACTAGATGCACACTCTAAATCAAGCATTGCAGCTATTAAGTTTTCTGCTAATACGGCTCTTATACCACTTGGAACACCAGCAGGCACACCTATACAACTTACTGAACCATTTTGGATACCTTGAACACCGCAACCTTTAGTTACATATAAGCATCTAGATTCTAAGTAAAGCATTGATTTACCTTCAGCATATCCCATTTGTACTTCTGAACCTGTACCAGATGTAAATCTCATTTTTAATCCTCTTGATGCATAAGAAGATGCTAAGAAACCTTTAGACCATGGAGTATCATCACCATCCATGAAAACTGGTTCTGTTCCATATACTGAAACTGTTTCAGCATATGCAGTAAAACCTTTCATACCTAATTCAAGTTCAGTCGCTTCTTCAACTGCGCATTGAGTAAGTATACCTGGTCTACCAACTTGTGCACCTATCATTATTGCAAGTGCATTAAATGGTGCATATCTAACTATACCAACTGTTGTTTCTTGTTCATCAAATCCTCTAAGTGCAGCTTCGGCAGCATCTGCAGCTATTTGGATTGGATTGTCTTTTACATTTGTAACGTGGCATTGATTTGATGGTCTTTGTCTAGCTCTCATTTTTGTAAGAGCCATCATCATCTCTAATACATTTAATTGAGATACAACTTCTGTTATTTTTGCTGGAGTCATAGCAGTTGTCAAACCTACTATGTCAGCTCTTGTAACATTTATATCTACCAACATCCTAGCTAATTTTAGAGAATCCATAGCCATAACTTCTTCAGTTTTTTCTAGATTAATACCGTGGTCTGCTATAAAGTAATCTAGCATGTCGAAGTCTTTTCTTGTTTTTCCATCTAACTCTACAACTAAACCGTTTTCTAATTTTATACTTGGAGTTGGGTCATTTGGTCCTTCCATAGCTATTAAACCAACTTCTGGCCATTCTTTTACGAAACCGTCTTGGTTAACTGGTCTATTTTCTAATACTTCAAAACGTTTAGATCTCAAAACGTTCACTCTCCTTCTTTAATCGTTATTCTATTTAAACTCAATCCTTAATATCTATTTATATATATGGAACTGTAGTTGATGTTGGTTCTGTTCCATCTAAAGTTTTAAGAACTTTTAAACCTACTTCTCTTGCAGCTATTATCGCTTGTCTAACTGCTCCTGAATCTCCTGAGAAAGTTAATATAACTTCGTTTGAAAAGCTTGTTCCACCATTACCTGGAGTAGATACGCCTACTACATCTACGTTTGCCGCTTTGACAGCAGTATCTGCTAATAAAACACCTATTGCTGCTGGTGCACCAACTGTTATACCAAAAGATTTTCCTATTGGAGCTCCGAATGCTTTATTTAAAGCATAACTTGCTCTTGCAGTATATTGGAATTCTAAATGACCAGCAGAAGTTCCATATACATCACCAAAAGTTCTATCTAATTCTTTTAATGTAACTTCTACAGCACGTCTTGCATCTGATACATCTTCTGCTCCAAATATAATTAAAGAACCATGTCCTGCTCCACCTTCTGTATCTCTTGGAAGTTCGATTAATACTATTTCACTATTTGTAGCTTTTACTGCTTCATCTGCAGCGAATATTTGAGGACCTGCCCCTGTTCTATCCCCAATTATACCTATTGATCTATATTTAGGGTCTATTTTTAAAGCTTCATGTATACCTGCATCTAAGTTTGCTATTACAAGACCTATAGTACTACCTATAGCTGTTCCAACAAATTCTGTTAATCCGCAACCTGTAAAATTTGCTGTGCAAGGAACTTTAGCTTCTTCTTTAGATTCGCATTTTTCTTCTTGTACTTCTTGTTTTTGTACTTCTGGGGCATCAGCCATTTTTTTCATAACCTCACCCATAATTTTTTGCATTAAATCTTCGTTCATATTTTATTCCTCCTTAAATTTATAGGTTTATAATTGTTGTTTTGGTAATATTCTTTCAACATCTGTATGTGGTCTTGGGATTACATGTATAGATACTACTTCTCCAACTTTTTGAGCAGCTACTGCTCCTGCATCTACTGAAGCTTTAACAGCTCCGACATCCCCTCTTACCATTACAGTTACTAACCCAGAACCTATTTTTTCATATCCAACTAAAAAAACGTTTGCTGATTTGACCATTGCATCTGCTGCCTCAATCGCACCAACTAATCCTTTAGTTTCAATCATTCCTAGAGCTTCTCTTTGCATATCTAGTAACCTCCCTCCTATTTCAGACAAAATAAGATATTATTTAGAATTGATAAATTTGTTGCTATTTAATTTTATTTTTATTTACCTAATTAAAAGTGTATCTCAATTAATATGAGAATTAGTTGAACTATTAGTGCATATTTTGGCAAAAAAAAATTACCTTTTTACAGGTAAAATCTAATTTATCTTTTTTTATTGTATACGATACAATAAAATTTTGAATTTCAAACTATAATTTGTCACTTTTATGCCATAATGATAACAAAATATTATATAGTAATAACAAAATAGTATCATACAAACAAAGGCGAAGGTTTTCCTCCGCCTTATCTATTCATTATTTAGTTGTTTCTACATACGTAAATGCATTTTATTTTTTATGCACTGCTCTCTATACTCGCTAGGTGTTACTCCTACCTTTTTCTTAAATACTTTGCTAAAATAATTAGGTTGGTTAAATGCTAGTGATATAGATATATTTACTATAGGTATATTTTTATCAGCCAACATCTCTTTAGCTAAGTCTATCTTTCTATCTGTAACATATGTCACAAAGTTTATTCCAACTTCTTTTTTAAATATTTTGCTCAAGTAGTGTGGTGTTATATTTATATTTTTTGCAACTTCTTCTAATGTTATATTCTTTTTAATATTTTTTTCGACATATTGAATTGCCTCTTGTGTATAATCATTTAAATTGTTTAATTCTTTGTCGTATACTTCTTCCCCACTATCTGTTTCTAAACAATCTAAAAAACTATTTTTATCTTTTGGAAGTTCTTGATTATCCTTATCCATATATTTATTTATTGTCTTAATAATAATCTCTTCTCTGACTGGTTTTATAAAGTAATCATTTACTTCTAGTTCAAAAAGTGTTTCTGCTAAATTATAACTACAATCACCAGTGATAACTACTATTGGCATATCATTTTTCTTTATTCTAATATATTTACAAAGCTCTGTCCCATTAATTATAGGTATATTAATATCTATAATAGCTAAATCAATTTCTCTTTCATTTATTGTATGTTTAGCTGTTAGACCATTATCAACTTTTATTATCTCTACTTTTTCTTTAAATTCCTTTGAAATAATTAATTCTAAAACATTAGCAGACAAATATTCATCCTCTACAATTAATATCTTATACATTGTTTTCCACCTCAACCATAGGTATTTTTATATTTATGATAAGCCCTGTTGTTTTAAAATTAGCACTATACATCTCTAATTTATATTCTTGTCCATATAAACTTATCAGCCTTTGATTTATATTATAAAGACTTGTAGATTTATCTTTATTTTTATAATCAATATCTTCTATGATTCTCTTTATATTTTCTGCTGAAATACCATCTCCATTGTCAATTACTTCTATTATAAAGTTGTTACTATCCTCATATCCTTTTATTCTAAGTTCTGATGTTTTTATGTTTTTCTCCACTACATATTTAATAAAGTTATCTAAAACTGGTTGTAGTATCATAAAAGGACACTTGAGGTCGTGGTATTTTTTATCTATGGCTATGCTATAATTTATTTTTTCTCCAAATCTTACCTTTTGGATATTCATATAACTCTCAGCATAATTTATCTCATCATATAAATAAGTAATACCTTCGTTTTCATTTCTCAAACTATATCTAATTAAATCTGAAAAACTGTGTATAATATCTAATGTTTTTGGCGCTTGCTCTATATATGCCAAGTTTTGAATAGTATTTAACGCATTGAATATAAAGTGTGGATTTATTTGGTACTGTAATGTTTTTAATTTTAATTCCCTTAATGTCTTTTCTAAAGCTACTCTCTTTTTCTCTTCTTCTATCAATTTTGTTTCTTTTTGCATTAATTCTTCTTTTATCATATTTACAAATTTGTTTTCTAACATATATGTAGAAATCCTGTAAATTAGATCTGCTGCCGATTCTAAATCGTCATACTTTTTTTCTTCAATAGAATTGTAGCATTTTTCTAATTTCTCACCACTCCATTTTGATAACTTTCCAAAAGCCCCTGTTTTTTCGTCACATTCATCTTCATCAATTAACTTAGATTGTCCACCTAATATTGCCCCAATATAATTATTATTTATTACAAGTGGAACAGAAAAATCATATAGACCTGCATGGCACTTATATATGTGTGGTTTTCTATTAATTAATGATTGTATCCCTCCATATGCATCACATTTATAGCATTTATCTCTCCACTTAGGATCTTTTCTAATTTCTGTGCAAAAATTTGTGAAATTACTTGGAGTGGTAATGGGTCTTCCCTCATAATCTACTGTTACAGCAGCTACATTTGTTGATTTTGCAAATATATCCTGAATTTCTTGTAGGATATTAATATCGATTAGTTCTTCTAATTTAATATCTGTAACCATATAAAATCCCCCTTATTTAAAGACCATATAGTTAATATCTGGCCCTCCTATTAATAGGCTAAAAATAAATTTAAAATAATTATAAGATTCTATCAAAGTTTGTTTTCCATTTATTGTATATGTTAAATTTTATCATAAGTATCATAGAAATAGTAATTTTTATTACTCACAAGCAACTATTTTTTATAAAGTGTAATTTTTTATTCAGTTATTGCAAAATATTTGCTTATTATAAATTTATCATTCTTCTATGATACTATATTTATAACCTTGTTTTTCTTATATGAATAACGCTGACATAGATTTATATTTTGTAATTTTACATCTAAAGGGGGGAATATATTTTGAGTGAATTGTTTATTGTTATATTTGCATCACTTGGAATTGGTATTTATCATATAGGACATTATTTCTTATTTGATTCCAATTTATCAACTTATTTCAGAATATTATTCGGTTTAATTGTATTATTTTTTATACTTCGATTTTTATATTATAAAATAAGATTTAAGATTTCACTATCTAAAGTAAATATCGATATATATGATTATAAATTTTATAAGACTTGCAATAATCTGTTCAATAAGTTATCTTATATAATAAGCAGTTTTTTATATAATTCTATATCTGAATATAAATTCACTATAAAAGACTTCAGCATTACCAAAAACTACTCTACTAGAGAAACAAACGATACAGAGTATTATCTAAAATTGAGATTACGTTGGTATGCATATGTAAGGTTTACTTATACAAGAACTAGGATTGCTATAAAAAAAGCTGATAATTTTTCATTTGAACACCAAAACACTATGATTTTAAGGGCTTTATCTGAAGAAGATAGAGAGAAATACTTAAACTATAAATCTAAAATTGAAGAATTAGAAAATGAAAAATTAAATATATTAAAACTTAGAAAAATAGAAAATAATAGTTTTATAAATTATATTTATAGATATAATATTGTAAAAATACACAACAATAATATAAAATTAAAAAAGAGTTCTGATTATCTAACTTTCATGACTAAAAAATCAGAACAATATGCCAACGATATAAGGGCATATAAAAGATCTAAATAAGCTTTTTACAACTTCAATATACAACAAAAAGGCTATCTAAATTAATAATATATTTTAGATAGCCTTTTTTATTTTAATCATTTCTTAGATATTTAAATAATTCATCTATTCCCACATTGTCGATTGTATCTACTTTAAAAATTTTATTTACCCCTATCATATTCAACATTTCACATGCATAATCTATTTGTTGTTCTGTTGCTAAATTGATTTTTGTGATTATACCGATTACATCCTTTGGAAATCTACTTGCAAATCCAGGTGCTATGTAATTTCTCTCTTGTGTTGCATCATAAACTACCCCTATTATTTTAGCATCACTTGCTGCAACTATAAGTGCATTATAAAATCCCCTATTTTCTATGTATTCTCCCGGAGTATCGATTGAATCAGTATATAACTGTATCGATTGCGTTTTATTATATATTAATTCTAATTTATCTAGTTTTTGGCATAATGTAGTCTTTCCACAGCCAGTCTTCCCCATAAAAATTATATTCTTCATGATTAAGTCCTCGTAATTTTTGTAGATGAAAACCCTAGCATATCACCTAAAACCTTTAATATATTTTTTATTGCAGATTCTACTGAACTTACATCTCCTGATATTACTAATGAACCGCTAAATCTATCTATAAATCCTAATGATATATCTGATGCTTTTGTCGCAACATCTGCTGCTATTATTGCAGCCTCACTTGGAGTTATTGTTAAAATACCAAGTGACTCTCTTTTATCTACTACTAAACCGAGCTTTTTGTATATATCTTCATCTGGATTTGCAATAATATGTGCAAGTGTTACTTGTTTTCCCGGAACATATTCTTGTATTATCCTTTGTTTAGTTTCCCCTTCCATTTTGTTTTCCTTTCTATATGACTTTATATTATTTTCTCTAAAATTTTGATTATATCTTCTTTTGTCGGTTTTACTGGATTAGTTTTTGTGCAATTATCATTTAAAGCAAGCTCTGCTATCTCATCTTTCATAGATTCCACTTCTTTTGCATCTATTCCACACTCTGTCAAAGTAAGAGGCATATTTAGTTGTTTTTGCAATTTTATAATAGCATCTTTTAAGCTATCTACAGCTATCTTTTCATTAAAAATATTTAGTTTTAAAAATGAAGATATTTCTGCATATTTTTTCGCAGTTTCAGAAAACTCTATTGTTTTATATCCTTTTATTTGTGAGTTATAGTCTATAACATGGACTAATAATAGTGAATTTGCTCTACCATGTGATATGTGGAATTTTGCCCCGATTGCGTGGGCAATTGAGTGGTTTATTCCTAGAGAAACTTTATCAAATGCTATCCCCGCTAAACAAGAGGCGTTGTGCATTTTTTCTCTTGCTTTTATATCATCTCCATCTGCATATGCTTTAGGAAGGTATTCACAAACTAATTTAATAGCTCTTTCTGCTAATGCATCTGAACAATCGTGTGATTGTGTAGATACATATGCCTCTATTGCATGAGTTAAAACATCCATTCCTGTATCTGCTGTGACATTTGGTGGCACACTTTTCACAAGCTCAGGGTCTAATATTGCAACATCTGGCAACAATTCATCAGATACTAAAGGATATTTCGCTCCCTTTTGAGCATCAGTTATAACAGAAAATGATGTCGCTTCTGAGCCTGTTCCGCTTGTCGTTGGAATTACTATAAGTTTTACATCTTCTAATTTTATATTTTCTAAATTCAATATTTTCTTAGCAAAATATACTATTGCTTTTGAAGTGTCTATTGCCGAGCCACCGCCCAATGCTACAACAACATCTGGCATAAATCTTTCAAACTCTTTTATTCCAGCTGTAACTACTTCCATAGGTGGGTCTGGAACTATATCACAGAAAACTGTATATTCAGACTTTTGTAGATATTTAATTACTTCGTTAACTAAACCTGACTTAACCATAAATGGATCTGTTATCAATAGTACTTTTTTCCCTGCTAATTGTTCTAATGATTCAAGTGCACCTTTACCAAAATTAATCTTCGTCTTTATTTGGAAACTTTTCAAAATACCCCTCCCCCTTTTTTGCTTCATATGGTTATTATAATTTACTTTTTTAATTGAGCCAACAATTTCATATTTTAATTAGAATTTAATCTAAAAATTTAATCCTTAAAATAAAGGCCCTATAGCTTAAAACTATAGAGCCTTTAAATCTTCTTTTTTTAAATATATTATTTTATTTTAATTTAGTCAAGCAACTCCACCATTTATCATAAAATAGTATAGTTTATTTGCAAAATATTATAATAGTATAAATTTATGTAATTTATACTTTTGTTATAAACATAGCTTATCTGTATTTTATAATTAAATAAGTTATCTATTATTTTAATATAATTTCATAAGCCATAACCATAAGTGGCATAGTAGCTATACAAACAAGCACTGTAAATACGTTTATCATGTTCGCATAATCTGCATCATTGTCGTAAACTTGTGCCATTTGAGTTACTGTAGATGCTGACGGTGTCATAGTCGCCAAAAAGCTTATCAGTAGTATTGTATAACCATCTGGAACATAACTTGTTAAGTTAGTTAGTTTGAAAAATACTAATACAACTGCTGGGTAAATTATCATCCTCATTAAAGCTACTAAGTAAATTCTCTTAGTTGTAAAAATTGTTCTAAGTTTTACACCAGCCATCAACATCCCCGCAACTATCATACTAAGTGGCGCTATTAATTTTGAAACAGCTGCTACTGTATCTTTAGTTATTCCCGGCAATTTTATTCCTGTTATAAATAAAATTAGCCCGATTAGTATAGCTATTGTATTTACATTTATTATTATTTTTCTTAAGTCTGCTCCCTTTTCTTCACTTATCATCATCTTACAATGTGTCCATAAAAATACAAGCTGAACAGACATAAATCCACAGCAATATAGTACCCACTTATCTCCCAAAATTCCCGCTACGATTGGTATAATTAAATTTCCAGCATTACTATATATAATTGATGCCTTTTCTATTGAGTTAAATTTAAATATTTTACCTAATAATTTTGTCAACGCAAAGAATATTATATGAATAAATATCGCCGCTATAACTGCCAAAATCAACCCATTTCTAGTTTCTACAGTGTAATCTACTTGAAATGAATTTATGATTGTGCATGGTATTACTAAGTAAAGCACAATTACGGATATTGTTTTGCTGTCTGTTGATTTTAGTAAGCCTGACTTTACTAAAATATACCCCATAAGTATCATAAGAAATAGCTGTCCTATTTGCCCCATTAACAATAAACTAATCAAATCTCAATTCCTCCCTATATTATTTTCAAAAACAAGTTTATGATAACATATTTTTATATAAAATAATATAAGTCTTAAGTTGTTTTATTTTATCCACAGTTTGTCAAAATACCACTTGCAACTAAATACCAAAGTAATGCAAACAATATCGCCAATATACCACATATTAAGCTAAGTTTTTTTGCCTTGGTTAAAAGTCCTATAAGGGATGCTATAATAAGAAGTCCCTCTATTGCTAAAATTATCATTGTAAATGACATATCTATATCTCCTCTATATAAAATACCAATTCATTTTCTTTATTTTTTTCAACGTATACCTTGTAGTTTTTATCGTTTAAATCTATATTCATTTCTTGACTCAAAATTGTTTTATCTTCTTTATTTGTAATTAATATCTTAAATTTTGATTCTTTTATATCTAAATACATCTCTTCTTTATTGTGTATCATACTGTTATCAGCTTTAATCGTACCTCCAGAATATTTTTTAGACTCATAGCCTACACTTTTTATATCTTCGCCTGTATTGTTAACTACAGTTATATTGTATGAATCTTCTACTAAAACTGGCTTTTTAAAATAAAAAATCGAAATACATCCTAATATAATCACAACTAAAGTTGCTAAAATCAATGATTTATTTTTTAACATCTTTATACCCCCTAATCAAATTTTAAAATTGATATTAATTATCTTTATAATCTTTGAGCATTGTAATATATTACTAAATTAATTATACTCTTCGTTTTATTGTATGTCAATTTATTTTTATCGTTTTTCGATAAATATATATTATTTTATAATAAACTTTCTTATTTGTTATATCTTTATAAATAGTTTTCAAATATATCAATTTACTTAAATATAGAAGAATAATTATAATTAACAATAATATATACAGGAAGATAATTTCCTTATATAAATGAAATTATCTTCCTTATAATTAAAATAATTAAAAAAGGCTGTATAAATCCTCCGATTATACAGCCTTTTAATCTATTTAAATTTTATAATAATTCTATTCCTGCTTCACTACATTCTTCAATCATATCTTCTGGCCAAATTCCAACTTGAACCTCACCTATATGTGCTTTGTTTAAGAAGAACATACATATTCTAGATTGACCAATTCCTCCACCTATTGTATAAGGTAGTTTTCCATCTAATAATGCTTTGTGATAGTCTAATTCTTTTCTATCTTCGCATCCTGCTGCTTCTAATTGTCTTTCTAGTGCTTCTTCATCAACTCTAATTCCCATAGATGAAAGTTCTATCGCTTGGTCTAATACTGAGTTGTAGAATAATATATCTCCGTTTAAATCCCAATCGTCATAGTCTGGACTTCTTCCATCGTGTTTTTCACCTGTGCTTAAAGTCTTTCCTATTTGCATTAGAAATACTGCTTTCTTTTCTTTAACGATTGCATCTTCTCTTTCTTTTGGTGTTAAACCTGGATACATATCTAATAACTCTTGAGAAGTTATAAATGTTATTTCTTCAGGTAGTTCACACCCTACTTCTGGATAAATTTTATGAACATGTGCTTCCGTTTCTTTAAATACTTGGAATAATGATCTAACTACGTCTTTTAAAGTATCTATTGTTCTGTCTTCTTTAGCTATTACAAGCTCCCAATCCCATTGGTCTACATATAATGAGTGTAAGTTGTCTAGCTCTTCGTCTTTTCTGATAGCATTCATATCAGTATAAAGACCTCTACCAACTTGGAATCCATATTTTTTAAGCGCCATTCTCTTCCATTTAGCTAATGAATGTACTATTTCAGCATCTTTGTGAAGATATGGTACTTCAAAACTTACTGGTGTCTCTACACCGTTTAAGTTGTCATTTGTACCTGTTTCTGGTAAAACAAACAGTGGTGATGATACCCTTGTTAATTTTAACATTTCACTTAATCTGTTTTCAAAGAAATCCTTTAAATCTTTTATTGCCTGTTGAGTTTCTATTACACCTAAACTATTTTTATATTCTTTTGGTATTACTAAACACATAATCTTATACTCCCTTTTCCTTTAAATTTTAAATATATTTTTATTGTAGTTTTCAAAATCATATTTCAGATGATAACATAAGGCAATGCCTTATTTTTTAAATTAAAAAAAGCCCTTCATCCTATCTATAGGACGAAAGACTTAACTTCCGCGGTACCACCTAAATTAACTAATGTTCACCTCATTTAGCGTACTATTATACGCCACCAATTGTAACGGTTTGGTTCCGACTAAGTCTACTCTCAATATGATTTCGGTTAGTAGCTCTGGGATGTTCTTCATTATAAACTTTGTACTGGACTCACACCATAACCAGCTCGCTCTCACTCAGTCTTTATAATTACTCTTCCCTTCATTGCCTTTTGAATTTTCTTCCAATTTTTATAATATATAATTTACACCAATAAATATTTCTTGTCAATAAATATTTTTAATATTTTAACCATTCTAATAATTTTTATACAGATATATAGTATTATTTGTATTTTTATTTTATGAGATTTACTTTCATTTTGTTACAAGAAATATCAAAATAAATTTAAATTTTTCTAAAAAATATAATAAATTTGTATTTATTTTGACAATACAAAAGAGGGGCCGCCCCCTCTTTTGATATATAAATTGTGTTTTTTAATACATGGTATTTTTACAGTTCTAAACTTTTTAAACTAAACTATTTTTTACGGTTTTTATAATTTTTTATATATTTTTATCTATTATCTATATTGTTATGAATTTTATGATTTTATCTATTTGTTTTATCTATTTGTTTGTATGTTTTCTATTCACGTATAGTTCCCTTTTATCCCCCCAGATAGACAAGTACTATTCGTTTCTATTCCCTTTTTATAACTTTATATTACATTTATGTTTATAATTTTTTATTATCTAACGCCTGCTTTAACTTTTTCAGCTTTAGCTTTTATTTTTTCTTTTATATCTGATTTATGTTCTATTTTTACTTCATCATCAGATTCTGCTTTTATTTCTTCTCTTTGAGTTTCTATAGAGTTCATTGCTTCATATTGAGCATCTCCATAATAAGCTCTTAAGTACATTTCTCTTATTTCTGAGAATAATGGATATCTTGGATTAGCACCTGTGCATTGATCATCAAATGCTGCTTCCACCATTTCATCTAATGTATCTAAGAATGCTTTTTCATCTATACCAAATTCTTTTATTGTATTTGGTATTCCTACTGCTGCTTTTAATTCGTTTATTTTTTGTTGTAATTGTTCAAATTTTTCTTCGTCTGTTCCTGTGCAACCAACAAATGTAGCTACTTCAGCATATCTAGCTAACATATTTGGATAAGCGTATTGTGGGAAAGTACCCATTTTTCTTGGAGCAGAGTTTACATTGAACTCTAATACTTTGTTTATTAATAGTGCATTTGCAACACCATGTGGTATATGGTGGTAAGCACCTAATTTATGAGCTAATGAGTGGCAAACACCTAAGAATGCATTTGCAAATGCCATACCAGCCATTGTTGATGCATGAGCCATTTTTTCTCTAGCTATTGGGTCTTTTGCTCCATTTTCATAAGCTCTTGGTAGATATTCAAATATTGATTTAGTTGCTTGTAATGCTAAACCATCAGTAAATTCAGTTTGTAACATTGCTGCATATGCTTCTAATGCATGTGTTAGAGCATCTATTCCTGATGCAGATGTTAATCCTTTTGGTTGATGCATCATCATGTCAGCATCTACTATTGCTATAGTTGGCATTAATTCATAATCTGCAAGTGGATATTTTTGTCCAGTTTCTTCATCAGTTATAACAGCGAATGGTGTTACTTCTGAACCTGTACCTGAAGATGTTGGTATTGCTACAAATTTAGCTTTTTTACCCATTTGTGGGAATTGGTATACTCTTTTTCTTATATCCATAAATCTCATTGCTAAATCTAAGAAGTTGCATTCTGGATGTTCATACATAACCCACATGATTTTAGCAGCGTCCATTGCTGAACCTCCACCAACAGCTATTACTACATCTGGATTGAATAATCTCATTTGTTCTGCACCTTTTTTAGCGCATGCAAGTGTTGGGTCTGGTTCTACTTCTGAGAACGTTGAATGTTGTATTCCCATAGCATCAAGTTGGTCAGTTACTGGTTTAGTGTATCCATTTTCATATAAGAATGAGTCAGTTACTATAAATGCTTTTTTGAAATCATAATATTCTGGTCCTAATTCTTTTATCGCTACTCCTAAGCAACCTTTTTTGATAAATGTTTTAGCAGGTGTTCTAAACCAAAGCATATTTTCCCTTCTTTCTGCTACAGTTTTTATATTTATTAATTGAAGTGGTCCAACTTGTCCTGAGAATGAGTTGTTACCCCAAGAACCACAACCTAAAGTTAATGATGGTGATAATTTAAAGTTGTATATATCTCCTATTCCACCTTGAGCTGATGGTGTATTAACTAATATTCTACAAGCTTTCATTCTGTGTTCAAATTCATTTAATTTTTCTTGGTTGTTTACAACATCTATGTATATACCTGCAGTATGACCGATTCCTCCACCTTGTACTAATTCATCTGCTTTATCTACTGCATCATCAAAGTCTTCAGCTTTATACATTGATAATAATGGGAATAATTTTTCGTGAGCTAATGGTTCAGATATATCTGTTGAAGTAGCTTCACCTATTATTAATTTTGTATCAGCTGGTACTTCAAATCCTGCTTCTTGAGCTATTTCTATTGCTGGTCTACCAACTAATTTAGCGTTCATTGAGCCATTTGCTCCAAGAACTATTTTCTTTAATTTTACTAATTCTTCACCTTCTGCTATATAAGCTTTTCTAGCTCTGAATTCTTTTTTAACTTCTTCATATATAGATGCATCTACTATTACTGATTGTTCTGATGCACATATTGTTCCGTTGTCGAAAGTTTTTGAATGTATTACTGAAGATACAGCAACTTTTATATCACAAGATTCGTCGAATATTATTGGAGTATTTCCTGATCCAACTCCTAATGCTGGTTTTCCTGAAGAATAAGCTGCTTTAACCATTCCCGGTCCACCTGTTGCTAACACTGTGTCACACTCTCTCATTACTTCACCTGATAATTCAACAGATGGTTCATCTATCCATCCTATTATTCCTTCTGGTGCTCCAGCTTTAACTGCTGCTTCTAAACATAATTTTGCTGCTGCTATTGTACAATTTTTAGCTCTTGGATGTGGTGAGAATACTATCCCATTTCTAGATTTTAATGCTATTAAGCATTTGAATATTGCTGTTGAAGTTGGGTTTGTTGTTGGTATTATCCCTGCTAAAACCCCTACTGGTTCTGCTATTTTAGTTATTCCGAATGAGTCATCTTTTTCTATAATTCCGCAAGTTTTAACATCTTTATATGCATTGTATATGTATTCTGATGCATAGTGATTTTTTATAACTTTATCTTCTGCTACCCCTATTCCAGTTTCTTCTACAGCCATTTTTGCAAGTGGTATTCTCGCTTGGTTTGCTGCCATTGAAACTTGGAAGAAGATTTCATCTACTTGCTCTTGAGTGAATTTTGCAAATTCTGCTTGTGCTGCTCTTACCTGAGCCATTTTCTTTTGTAATGTCTCTACACTATTTACTATCATGTGTTTTATCCCCCTGTTATGTCTTTCATACTCGGTAATAATATAAACGTTCTTTATAGTCTGCTCAATAATTTATATGTATACCTTTGTTAATTTATTTTTAAGATTTACAATTTTTTAGTGTTGTAAATCTAATTTACCCTTTCACATGTCAATTAAGAAACCCTTTTTTCTTATGTCCTGCTTGACATATTTATATATTAAATGATTCAAAACATAATGTCAACAACTTTGTTATTTTTTTATCACATTTTTTGTAGTTGTTTTTAAGAAAACGTTTTTATATCAATATCATACATTTCATCGGGTCTAAAACCATCCCATTATCCATGTTTTACCGTTATTTTTTTATCAAAAACCTTACTATAACATCCAATTTTTACATATACATATATTTTTATAGTTTGTAAATTCACTCTAATAATGGTCAAACCCTTCGAATATTTCTTAAATATTAACAATATAAAAAAACAGAAACCCTTAAGTCAAATTGGGCTTCTGTTTTAAAAAACTATTTTTTAATTTTTATACTTAAAACAATTCTTTAACTACTCCATATAATTAAAATTATGAGTAGCTACATAATCATCTAAAAAGTTTAAGTATCGCTCCTTTGTAAAGAATGGATCAAATTTACCTATTATATCTTTAGCTTGTTTTGCATCATCATAAAGAAGATCTATTAAACTAAGAGCTAGCATTTTTGCTGGAAGTATATAAGCTTTTTCCTCGTCTTCCATATTATACTCTTCAGTATGTAATCCTCCAGTAACACCGTTAGACCAAACATGTAAACATGGCATAATTTGAGATATATCTCCTAAATCAGTTGAACCTGCTGTTTGGTAGTCCATTATGAAGTTGTCTTCTGTTAGATTTGCATATTCCATCATATTTTGTTTATAAATATCACCTAAGTTTCTGTCTGTCTTCATAGGTAAATATCCTATAGAGTCTTTTATCTCAACATTTCCACCTAACGTAAGTGCAGCAGCTTGAAGTGCGCGGTTTACTTTTTTGTTGGTATCTGTCATAGCATCTATGCTAAATGCACGAACCATAATCTCCATAGTTACCTTTGAAGGAACTACGTTTACTAAATCTCCTCCATTGCTTATAACCATACTTACTCTTACTTTGTCCTCATCTCTAAATGTCTCCCTTTGTGCGTGGATGTTATTCATCGCAAGCTCTGCCATATTTAATGCATTTACACCTTCATGTGGCGCAAATCCAGCATGAGAAGATTTGCCGTAGAATGTAACCATTTTTGTCATAAACCCATTAGTATCAGTGTTGATTATACACTCTTTTCCTTCTTCTAAGCCTATCATATGGCATTGTAAAACTATATCTGTATCGTCAAATCCATTTCTATATAAGTATTCTTGTTTTCCACCTATATATTTAATTTTATTTTCTTTTTGTAAATTAGCTCTATATTCATAGTCTACACATTCCTCAGCTGGTATTGCGATAAACTCCATAGAACCGTCTAAATGTTTAAATACACCTGATTTTAATATACCAAATGCAGCTCCTATCATATTTGCAATTTGAACATTATGTCCGCAAGCATGTATATTACCAAGCTCGTTTGCGTCTTTGTGGTCTGCACAAACTACTGAATCTAGTTCACCTATAATCGCAACCCTTGGCCCACTTTTTTCTTCATTAGCAACAATCTTACACCCTGTATATGCTATCTCAGTTTCAAGTCTTCCTTCTAAATTTTCCATCGCTTTTTTTACGATTTCAGTTGATTTAAACTCCTTGTACCCTAGCTCTGGATTTTTATATATTTCATTACCTATACGTATAATTTCATCTCTATTTTCATCTATTGTCTTAATACACAGTTGTTTTAATTTGCTTTTATTCATAATATTTCTCCCTAAAATATTTATATATTTCCCTATTTAATTTAAGTTTATATATCCATCATATTACGGACTACTTTTAATGTATCCCACATTTCATCTATTTTTAGATATTCTGTTACTGCATGTGGTTCATACATCCCTATACTAAGTATTGCACTTTGATATCCTAGTGCTGCTAATATATTGGCATCACTTCCACCACCGATTACAATTGGCTCTGGAGTTATGCCTTCTTTTAACATAGCTTTTTCTGTAAGTTTATATAAATCACTATTTAAATCAAGTGAAAATGGTGGATAACAATTTTCGTGTATAAACTCATATTCTGCTTTAAATTTTTGTGCAGCTTCTCTACAACAATTCTCCATATGTGCTATTTCTGCTTGAAGTTTGTCATCTATGTGAGAGCGTATTTCAGCAGTAAAAGTAACTGAATCTGTAACTATGTTAGTAGCTCCACCACCTTCTATACGACCTATATTTGAAGTAGTCAGTTCATCAATTCTACCTATATGCATATTTGATATGGCATCTGATGCAACGACAATTGCATTTATTCCTTTTTCAGGTTCTATCCCTGCATGTGCTTTTTTACCTTTAAATGTGCATTTAATCTTTTCCATAGCAGGTGCCTTGTAAGCAACAGCTCCTGGTTTGCCTAGATAATCAAGCACAATCAAATCTTTACAAGGTAGATTTTCACCAGTAAATTGTTTTGCTCCTAATAATCCATCTTCCTCAAATACTGTAAATAATATGTATATATCTCTATGTTCACAGTTTGACTCGATTATATCTTCTAGTGCCTCTAAAATTATAGCTATTCCTAATTTATCGTCAGCACCTAAAGTTGTAGTCCCGTCAGTTCTTATTATATTTCCATCTATTATAGGGTTAACACCTCTACATGGGCTTACTTGGTCCATATGTGCACAGAAAGTAATAGGTTTTTCTTGGCTATTTCCTTTTAAATATGCGACTATATTTCCTGCATTTCCACCAAATTTTTCTCCTGCATTATCTACCTTTACTTCTAATCCTCTATCTTTTAAATGATCGACTAAATAATCTGCTATTTGTTTTTCTTCACCTGAAGGACTATCTATTTTAACTAATTTAATAAAAGTATCTATGATTCTCTCTTGTGATAACATTTTGCATCTCCTTATTTTTTAATTATTATATTTAAAGGCATGGAAAGTTTTCGTTCCATGCCTGAATAAATCCTTAATGTAAGCTATATGATGGTAGTATTCCTGGTCCTAGAGGAATATTAAACACCATAAATAAAATTAATAATAATGTCCATACTATCAAGAATGTTATTGAGTATGGCAGCATATTTGCTATTATTGTTCCCATACCAGCTTCTTCGTCATATTTTCTAGTGAATGCTAGTATTATTGGGAAGTATGGGAATAATGGGCTCAGTGGATTTGTTATACAATCCCCTATACGATATGCCATTTGTGTCAATGCTGGGTTATATCCAACCATCATAAACATAGGTACAAATATAGGTGCAAGTATTGCCCATTTTGCAGACGCACTTCCTATAAATAAGTTTATAAAACATGAAAGTATTATAAATCCTACTAATAAAGCTGGTCCACCAATTCCTGCATTTTCAAGGAATTCTCCACCTTTAACAGCTATTATTATCCCTAAATTACTATTTGTGAATAATTGTAAAAATTGAGATGCTACAAATGCTAAGATTATATATCCACCCATATCGCTCATAGCTTCTCCCATTAGTTTTACAACATCTTTATCTTTTTTAATTATTCCAACAGCTTTTCCATAAACTAATCCTGGTATAAAGAATGCTAATGCAGTTATAGGAACCATACCTTTCATCAAAGGCGCATTACTAGATAATAAAGCTCCTGTTTCTGGGTCTGCTAAGAATGGTCTTTCCCCTATCACACTTAAACCTACTATTATAGCAGCATATATAAGTAGAGCTATTCCAGCTTTTTTAAGACCTTTAGATTCTTCTTTAGTTATATTTTGATCTACATCTAATTGGGCATCTCCTTCATATTTCCCAAATCTAGGGGCTATGATTTTTTCTGTTACCCAAGTTGCTAGTGCTATTAATACAAAAGTAGATGCTATCATAAATATTAAGTTCATTGTTGCATTAGCATCGTAATTCGCATCTAACATTTGTGCTGCCGGCACAGTAAAACTTGCAGCTAATATATCATTTACACTTATCATTATATTTGCCGCAAATCCTAGACATACTGCTGCATATCCTGAGAATAGTCCGATTAATGGGTGTCTCCCCACACCTAAATAAACTAATGCAGCTAATGGTGGGAATAATATCGTCCCTGCATCAGATGCTATATTAGCTAACATACCGATTGTCATAACTACTAGAGTTACTCTTTCTTTTGGTATTTTAGATACTGATGCCTTTATTGTTGTAACCATAAGTCCAGATTTATCACAGACACCTGCCCCTATCATAGTTACTAAAACTAATCCAAGTGGTGCAAATCCTTGGAAGTTGCTTACTATACTTCCTAATAAATTTTGTAGTTGCTCTACACTTAATAGATTGACTGCGGTTACAGTTTCCTCTGTTCCTGGATGAACTACAGATACCCCTTTTGTTCCTACAATATAAGATGTTACTAAAATAATTGCACATAAACCAATAAACATTGTCACTGGGTCTGGTAGTTTGTTTCCTACTGTCTCGATACTGCTTAAGATTTTGTCTGAAAAACTTTTCTTTTTAATTTGTCTTTCTACAGTTTGTCGTTGTTCCATAAAAATTCCCCCTTTATAATATATTTTTAACTTTGGTCATAACTCTCCCTTGACCTTATTTTAAATATACTATCTCACGTGTCATTAATTGTCAATATTTTCCGTGAAATTTTACCAGTACATTCTTTTTGACTTATTTCCTCATTTATTTTGACAAATTTCTATCATATTTACTTTTTTTAAATATTAAATTATAATTAAAAACAAATATATTTAGGAGGTAGATATGGGATATAAATTAATAGCATTAGATATTGATGGTACTTTATTAAATAGTTCTAATCAAATCACAGAAAATGTCAAAGAGGCAATAAGAAAAAGTAAAGAAAAAGGTGTCAAAGTTGTGTTATGCACAGGGAGACCTCTAAAGGGTGTTGAGAACTTTCTTGATGAATTAAATCTTAAAGAAGAAGGCGATTATGTTAGTACATTTAATGGAGCTCTTGTTCAAGATGCACATACTGGAAAACCTATCTCTCACTTAACATTAGATTATGAAGACCTTTGTGATTTATATGACCTTAGTGTAGAAGTAGGCTCTAGAAGTCATTTCTATGATACAAGAACTGTTTATACTTTTAATAGAGATGTAAGTGATTATACTATTTTAGAGGCTTACTTAACTGGTGTTCATCTAAACGTAACTGAATTAGATGAAGTTCCTAAAGATATAGCTATGTCTAAATTTATGATGATAGATCATCCAGAAATATTAAACGAATGTATAAAGAAAATACCAGAAGAATACTACGAAAAATACACAATCGTTAGAAGTACTCCATTTTTCTTAGAATTCTTAAATCGTGATGCAAATAAAGGTGCTGGTATTGGTCTTTTATCAGAAAAACTTGGCATAAATCCAGAGGAAGTTATCTGTGTTGGGGATGCTGGTAACGACAAACACATGATAGAATACGCAGGGCTTGGTGTTGCTATGGGGAATGCAACTGATGATATTAAAAATATTGCAAACTATGTGACTAGCACTAATGATGAAGACGGTGTTGCTCACGTTATCGATAAATTTATATTAAATAGATAATAGTAAACGGCTTTGTCCGCTAATTTATATAATAAGTCGGAAATTATAAATTATCTATAAATAAGATAATATATAATTTTCTTAGAAAAAAATAGAGTAACATAGTGCTTGTTAAAACACTTGTTACTCTATCTTTTTGCTAAAATTTATAACTTTGGCAAATGGAGGACATTTTTCTTCTCCGAGATTTCGTCGGATAATCTCTTGTTTAAATGTTCGCTTTTAAAAGTTTTTTGATTGATTTTCTTTATGCTACTTTAAAGTAATCCTAAGATTATCGTCATACGAATTAAAAAATTTAATTACATTCAGGATGTTAAATCTACTTTAGTATTTTATAGATAATTGATCCCCAAACAATTTTAAATATAATTTATATATATTACAAATACATAGATTTTATTCTATAAATTTGATATGTCCTATAAATTTTTTAATTTGGTAAAAATATCGAGAATATACTTCCATTTTTATATGATTTAACCTTTATATATCCGCCCTGTTTTGTGACTATCTCTCTACTTAAATAAAGCCCAATTCCTATTCCCTCTTCATTTAATACGTTTGACCCTCTATAAAATCGCTTAAATATTTTTGGTATTTCTTCTTCAGATATGCCTATACCCTCATCTTTAATATCGATTCTAGTAAATATTTCGTATTTCTCAACATTTATAAAAATAGTGCTATCTTTATGCGAATATTTTATAGCATTTTCAATTATGTTAAATATAGCTTCAGTGGTCCATTTTTTATCATAATTTAGCTTTATATTTTCTTTTGGACTAAATTCTATCTTTATATTTTTGAGTTGTGCTTTTTTATAAAGTTGTGTTATTGCACTTAAAATCGATTCATTTATTTCTGATGGTCTTTTATGTAGATTTATTATAGAACTTTCAAGCCTAGACATCTTTATCATACTTTCAACTAAAAAACATAATTTATCCAAAGATAACATTATGACTTTATTAAATTCTATTCTGTCTTCTTCTAATAAGTTTTCATATTGTAAAAACTCACTATATATCTTCATGTTTGTAAGTGGAGTCTTTAGTTGGTGAGCTATGTCTGATATCAATGATTTTATCTCATTTTTTTCATATTCCATCTTTTTATTTTGTGATTTTAAAATATTTATTAATCTCAACGTTTGATGTTGTAGCTTTGAAAATATAGAATCATCAATCATAGAAAAAACTTCTGTTTCATTCATATCAGAAATCGTAGCAAGCATATCAGATAGTTTTGTCAGTATATCATTTATATAATTTTTAAAAACTATCTTTTGTAAATAAAATATTCCTAAAATTATAATAGTAAAACAACATGTAATTATAAATATATTTATGTTGTAATCTTTAAGGTTTATAAAAATAAATATATTAAATATAATACAAATCAATATAATTATAAAATTTAATATTATCTCTATATTAGATAGATTTTTAAGGCTATCTTTTTTATAATTTTTATTAATTTTTAATTTTCTTATCATAATTTATTCTCCGATTATATACCCTATCCCAAATAAAGTAATTATATATTGTGGGTTTTTAGGGTCGTCTTCAATCTTTCTGCGCAGTCTTCTTATATTTACTGATAATGTGTTGTCATCTACATAATTTCCATTATAGTCCCAAAGTTTATCTAATAGTATTTGTTTTGTCATTGCTCTACCTTTATTTTTACAAAGAATCTCAAGTAATTTATATTCCGTAGCACTTAATTTAACTTCTTTATCATTTTTATAAACTCTCTTTGCATCATAATCCATCTTTAAATCTCTATATATAAATATTTTTTTCTCTACTATATCACTTCTTTTTAATATAGCATTTATTTTAAATTTTAAAACTTCTACTGAAAATGGCTTTGATATATAATCATCACAACCACATTCAAATCCCTTTATCATATCTTCTTCTGTATCATTTGCTGTAAAAAATACAATTGGAAAGTTTATTTTTGTTTTTATTTCTTTACATAAATCAAACCCGCTACCATCTGGTAAGGTAATATCTAATAATAAAAAATCAATTTCATTATTATCTACTGCTGTTTTGCCTTCTTGTTTTGTATATGCACTTATAACATTATACCCCTCTTTTTTTAAAGCAAATGCAACTCCTTTATTTAAGATTTTGTCGTCTTCAATAATTAAAATATTTCTCATAAAGCCCTCCTAATACAGCAAACTAAGGCTTGTAATAAATATATTATTACAAGCCACAGCATATTTTAGTTATTTATTTCTCTTAGTCTTTCTATAACACTTTTATTTGAGCTGTATTTATATACTATGCCCGGTGTTATTGTGCAAACTAAAATTATAATTATGACTAAAAAAATCAATTGACTCGTTGGGAAAATAAATTTGGCATAATCAGCTAAGTCTGCCGTCAACATAGCTATTATATATATTATTCCTATGCCGAGTGTAAATATCATGCACAATGTTATTAGTGCATAATATAATCCTTCAAATGTAAGCATTTTTTTAATTTGTTTTTTCGTCATTCCTACACTTTCCATTATAGCAAGTTCTCTAAGTCTTGTACTGACATTTGTGACCATGACGTTGATAAAATTAAGCAAGCCTATAAATATAAATATCAATGATACTCCCCCGCCTACTACATTCATCATAATTTTACTTTGTGTAAAGTTTTCAGCTCCATCTATTTTTGCATTTACATATGTGCTGTATTTTGTATCTTCTAATTTCTTTTTTATAATCTTGCTATATTCTTTTTTGCAGTCTATTGTCGCCAAAAGCGTCATTTTATCATTTTTAAATTTATTTATAAGAGATTCGCTCATATATATACATGGTACTCCAACTTCATTATCCTCGATAAACTTTACTATATCTTTATTGCTTGATAATAGTTGTATATTTGCCGAAATTATTTTTTCATTTTTATTATTTCTAAATGTCAATTTTTCATCTGAAAAGTCGTAGTTTTTATTATTGTCATAGAAAAAGTTATCCACAAGTATTAATTTACCTTCATTAAATGATTTTGTGTCTATTTTTCCGCCTTCTGCTTTATTTATTTTTTCTATAGTATCTTTATCTATAAATGCAGTTGCAGTTTCTAGTTTAGATGGATTTTTCTCTATTTTTTGTATATATTTATTTAAATTTTGCTTATAAGTATCAGGATCTCCATATAATTTATATGAATTTTCTAAAGCAGGCATAATCACATTTTTATTAAAATCCATTTTTAATCTATCAAATTTTACTGCATTTACTGATGTAACCCCTTCTATATTTTTGATTTCATCAATATTTTTGTCTAATTTATCACTACTCTTTGAATTTAAATCTACTATTTCAAAATCATGTGGATAGTATTCTCTAAGATAATTTTCTAAACCTAAACTGCTTGTAAATGTATTTACGCTTAAGTAAGTAATTATACCTACAAATAATGATAAAAATACTAATAAAGCTCGCTTTTTGTCTCTAAATACATTATACCAAGCCATCTTATACAACTTTCCACCATTAGTAGATTTTCTGTCTTTCTTTTGTTTTTTACTTTTTTTGCCCGTATAGTTAAGCGCTTCTGTTGGAGAAATTTTGCTCGCTATTTTAGCTGGTTTTATACAACTTATCCAAACTGTAAGTAATGAAAATAGTATTGTTCCTATAAATACTACTGGTGTAAAATGTGCCTTTGTTGGCAACATATCTGCGTAATAAGTCCCTGCACTAAATCCCTCTAATACTGACGGTACTATTAAAAATGATACTATTACTGCTAAGATTATACCTATTGGAATTCCTATTAATGAAAGTCTCAAGCCCTGTCCTTTTACAATTTTTTTAATTTGTTTTGGTGATGCACCTATTGTTTTTAACATTCCATAAAATTGTATATCTTTTGTTATAGCAATATATAATATATTGTAAATTAATAAATATCCGCTTAAAATCATAAAAAAGCTGACTATTACTACTATAGCTAAAGACGTAATTTTTGCATTTTCTTCAGAATTTGATTGTTCATATAAAGTTACAAATGATTGATTTTTATTTAAATCTACACCGGATTTTAATATATTTTCTGCATTCTCTTTTTTGCTGTCCTTTATATCAATAGTAAGTATTCCGTTTTTTTCTAATGATAAGTTATGTTTTTTAACAAATTTATTTGAAACATATGATAATTTATCTATATCATTTCTTTTTTCCATTGAATAATCTGTATAAGTACCGCTTACTACAAATTCTATCGATTCTGTCTTTTTATTTATATTGCAGTTTAATATTACTTTATCGCCCGGCTTTATATCTTTTAATTTTAATAAATCTATTACAGATTGCGATAACATAATTTCATTTTCTTTATCTGGATAATTACCTTTTATATCTCCAACTGCTGGTGAAATTTGTTTTTCCCAAGCTTCTTTGTCTATATATTCAAGATATACTTTTGAATCATTATTTTTTAGTTTATTTGAATTAACATTTCCGACTGTAATCTCTTTTCCTATACTATCTGTTATATTTAAATCCTTGATTTGTGAAATTTGTTTTTCTGTTGGATTATTCAAATAAGTATTTGCTGTGCTACCTGCATCTCTTAAATTCATAAGTTGATAATTTTTATTAAAACTTATCCCCAAGGTAAAAACACATGCCAACATAAAAGTTGTCAAAACTATCGCTATAACTACAAAAATATTTCTAGTTTTATTTGATTTAAGCGACCTATTTGTAATTTTTTTTATTATTTCTTTATTATTGTTTTCAAATTTCATTAATCGTCACCTCTTGCAATCTTTCCATCTTCGATTCTTATAATTCTATCTGCAAGTTGTGCGATTTCTTCATTATGAGTGATCATAACAATAGTTTGGTTGAATTTTTGACTAGTCATCTTCAAAAGTCCAATAACATCCATTCCTGTCTTGCTGTCTAAGTTTCCTGTTGGCTCATCTGCCAAAATTATCGCTGGTTTTGTCGCAATTGCTCTAGCTATGGCAACACGCTGTTGTTGTCCTCCCGACAAATTATTCGGCATATTTGTCAATTTTTGATTTAGTCCAAGCGTATTTACTATTGAATCTATATAATCTTCATCAATTTTAACTCCATCTAACTCAATCGGTAAAACTATATTTTCATATACATTTAAAATTGGGACTAAATTATAGTTTTGAAATATAAATCCTATATTTCTTCGTCTAAATATAGTAAGTTCTTCATCTTTCATATCGCCTAATTTCTTATTATTTATATATACATCCCCACTAGTCAGCTTATCTAAGCCTCCTAACATATTCAAAAGAGTTGATTTACCACTACCAGAACTCCCAACGATTGCAACAAATTCTCCTTGTTCTACTTCTAAACTTATATTGTCTAATGCTTTTACTTCATTTTCATCTTGACCATATATTTTTATCAAATTTTCAGCTTTTAATATACTCATATTTACACCTCTATAATTAATTTTCTATTTATATCTTAATAAAAACTTCTGACAATCTTATGACAGCTTTAAAAATTTGTGTAGACAAATTTCTTCCTTCTTTTTATTTATTACTATTTGATTACAATATTGTCTACAAAATACATCTTATTTCGCATTTTTGTTACTAATTGTTACTATTTATTAATTTTATTACTATTTGATTGCAATATATATTTTTTCTAACCATTAATCACTTATGATGCTATAATGGAGTTGTTGTAAAGAAAATAAGAAATCTTAAATAAAGATTTTAAAGCAACATTAGTAATTTGAAAAATATTTAAAAGTATGCGTCAAATCGTAAGACTAAATTAAAAACTATTGGGGGTATTTAATATGAAAAATAATTTTCAAAAAGTAATGGTAACTGGTCTAGCATCTATCGTTTGTGCTGGAAGCATGTCAATAGCGACTTTACCAAATTACAGTAACTTAAATTCTGTAGACGCAGTTTATGCTGCAACAATAAAAGATACAGCAATGACTGCTACTGGTACAGTAAATAGTAATGTATTTTTAAGAAAAGGACCTGGTACTAGTTATGGTAAAATAACTATTTTAACTAAAGGTTCTAAAGTAGATATAGTTGCGAAATCTTCTAATGGTTGGTACAAAATAAAATATAAAAATAGTTATGGATATTCTTATAAAGATTATATAACTGTTAAAGACTCTGATGTAACGACAACTGAAACAGAATACACTGCTACAGGAACTACAACAACAAGTCTTAATGTTAGAAAATCTCCATCTGCTTCAGCAACTAAATTAGGTACTTTAGGTAAAAATGCTAAAGTAGATATAGTTGCTAAAGTTTCTAATGGTTGGTATAAAATAAAATATAACGGAGGTTATGGTTATATCTCTGGTTCTTATGTAAAAACTTCTACTACACAAGAAGAAACTACTGAAACAGCTTATACTGCTACTGGTACTACTAAAAATAGCCTTAATGTAAGAAAAGGTGCCGGTACTTCTTATGATAAATTAGGCTCATTAAAGAAAGGTGCTAAAGTCGACATAGTAGCTAAAACTTCTAATGGTTGGTATAAAATAAAATACAATAAAGATTTCGGATATGTTTCTGGTTCTTATGTTACTATAGGTTCTAGTACACCAACTACTCCTACTACTGGCGAAACTGAATATACTGCTACTGGTACTCCTAAATACAACTTAAAAGTAAGAGCTGCTGC
>NZ_JBCLNH010000001.1:139539-224586 GCF_039062665.1 Clostridium sp. 2218st1_F5_2218SCRN_220325
TGCTTCTACTTCTTCTAAACAAATAGGTAGCGTTAAAAAAGGCGCTAAAGTTGAAATAGTTGCTAAAACTACTAACAATGCTTGGTATAAAATAAAATACAATAACGGTTATGGCTATATAGCTGCTCAATATGTTACTGTAGGTTCTAGCACACCAACTACTCCTACTACTGGTGAAACTGCTTATACTGCAACTGGTACTCCTAACTACAACCTTAAAGTAAGAGCTGCTGCTTCTACTTCTTCTAAACAAATAGGTAGCGTTAAAAAAGGCGCTAAAGTTGAAATAGTTGCTAAAACTACTAACAACGCTTGGTATAAAATAAAATATAATAAAGGTTATGGCTATGTAGCTGCTCAATATGTTACTGTAAAATCTACTACTGATACACCTACTACTCCTGAAGTTAAATATCCAGCAACTGGTGTAGCTGTTCATGCAGTATTTATAAGAGAATCTGCTAACACTAAATCTAAAGAAGTTGGTGTATTATATACAAACGATACAATTACTGTATTAGGTAAAGCTACTGATGGTTGGTACAAAGTACAATATAAAGATAAAGACGGAAATACTGACAAAGTAGGATATGTTTATGGTGACTATTTAACTATAAAATAATTTAGACTAAAATAATCTAGATTAAAGTAATTTAGACCATTTATTAAAATTATAACTCATTAAAGTTATACAAATATTTTAATTGCTTTATAATATAATTTCCTATATAAGAAAAGCTCTTACAAGTATCATTACTTATAAGAGCTTTTTTATTAGGTTTATTTAATTTATTATTAAAGTTATTAAATTTTTATCTTGTTATTAAACCTATTTACGGAATAAGTTTAATAATTTTTGCCAGAAGTTAAGTTCTTCAGTTTTTTCTTCTACTGCTTTAACTTCTTGTTTTTTAATATCTTCAGTTTTTATTACGAATTGTACTGAATCTACATCTGTGTTTTTGTCAGATACGAATGATTCTACTTCAAAATCGCCACCTGCAAAACTTTCTATCATAGAATCTACTTCATCATCTACTTTTTTATCAAGATCTGATGTTTCTTTTTTGAATTCACCAGTTCCTTCAGTAAGTTCAGTTGTTCCTTTGTATAAGCTGTTAGTTCCGCTTACTAAATCAAGAGCCCCTTGATAAACTTTTCCATATCCATCAGTTATTTTGCTTACTGCTCCTGTGTATTCTTTTATTCCGCTATCTAAAACTGCATAGTTATCAGTTAATTTGTTTATTCCGCTTTTTAATTGAGTCATGTTTGCCATTAAGTTATTTAATGAAGAAACTAAACCTTGTATACTTTCATCAAATTTTTTGTAGTTACTTTGTAATGATAATGCACCACTCATTAAAGTTGTTTGACCAGAAGATGTACTCATTTGTGCGCTTATTCCGCTTATAAGTTGAGAACTTCCTGATATATATGTTGCATCTGCTTTTAATAAAGTTTCTACAGATATTAATTTACCTGCTGTTTGAACATATTGTGTAACTGCTGCTGTATTACCAGCTGTTACTTGTGCATATAATGCTGCAGCTTCTTGATTACCTGATTGAGATAATTGAGCTAATTTGCTTATTACAGCTTGGTTTCCACCTGAAGTATAAGCACTGTATAATGCTCTTTGAGTGCTAGTAATTCCTAAAGATTGTAAAGCTGCTTGATTTTTTTGTGCAAGTTCTGCACCACTGCTTAATCCAGCATTTGCTAAACTGCTGTTGTATTGGTTTATACTAGAGTTTACAGTTTGTAATCCTCCTACTAAGCTGTCTATTCCACCTTTTATACTAGTAGATGCTGCTGATAATTGTTTTAAATCATCTGCTGAAGTTGATACATTGTTAAGTGATGATTGTATTGTTTTTAATGCACTTAATACTTCACTAGAACCACTATTTAAGCTTGATGATTTTGAGTTTAATTGGTTTAATCCATCTTGTATAGTTTTTATACCATCTGCTAAAGAAACTGCTCCAGTGTTTAACTGATTAGCACCGTCGTTTAATTCGTTAGCACCATTATCTAATTCAGAAACTGCATCTTGTAATGTTGTAAGTTGATCAGTTAAAGCTGATGTATCTATAGAATCAGTATCTAATCCTAAGTTTAAGTTTATTCCGTTTACTTGGATTCCACTCATTTCAAAATCGGTTACATCTGTTGATATTTTTATTTCTTTTTCATTTCCTGGTAATATTGTATAAGTAAGTTGTTTTAAACCACCTACATTAGCCATAGTAGCACTTTCACTTTCTATGTTTTTACATAAGTTTGTATCTAATTGAAGAACTGTTTGTAATGCATAGTTTTCAAAGAAGTTCTTTTTGCAGTTTTCGTTTTTCTTTATAGAAATTGTTATTTCTAATTTACCGCTTTTACCAGCAAGATCTTGTGCTTTGTATTCTTTTCCGTCTAATTTATATTTTACTTTTATATTCCATGGCATTTCAGTATTTGATTTCATAATACCTTGGTAGTATAATTCGTCCCCAGAATTATCTATTGTTATTTTTCCATTTGAATATTTTATTTCATCACTTGAAGTCATGTTTTTTACTTCGTCGTAATTTCCATAGTCAACTATATCTTTATCTTTAAATATGTTTACTGCATATATTTTTTCTATCTCACCAGAAGTACTTAAATTTGCATAAATTACTTCTTCCTTTTCACTTGATTTTGTAGCTGCTAATGAAACTGATGTAAATGCACTAGAACCACATATTGCCCCAGCCATCGCAACTGCAACGATTTTATTGTAATTTTTCATATAACGCACTCTCCTATTTTATCAAGTTTAAATCTATTTTTATTAACTAAATTTATCGTTTTAATCTTAGGTTAAACTAAGGTAAAAACCTTAGTCTAACTCTAAACCTTTATAACCATCTTTTTCGTATGATTCTTTTTCTTTCTTATTGAAGAATTTAACTCCAACTGTTGTTTTTTGGATTAATCCATCAAATATATATAACATTCCCGGAATTACAAATAGAACAATTAATGTTGATAATGCCGTACCTCTTGCTAATAAATGTCCTAATTGGCTAAGTATTCCGTGTGTTGATATTTTCCATAGTAGAAGACCAGCAATAGTAAGTATTGATGCTGATGTCATAATTGATACTGTTGTAGATCTTAAAGTTTCTACTATAGTTTTCTTTTTAGATGCTGTCTCTCTAACTTCCATATATCTACTTGTAAGAAGTATCGCGTAGTCAACTGTCGCCCCCAATTGAACAGAACTTATTATTAAGTATGCTATATAGAACACAAAGTCATTTGTGAAATATGGCACTGATAAGTTTATCCATATTGCAGTTTCTATTGCTAATACTAATATAACTGGTATAGTTATTGATTTCATACTAAGAAGTAATACTACAAATACTGCACCTATTGCTATAAGATTTACTCTATCGTTGTCTTTTGTGATAGTATCCATTAAGTCGTAAGTACTTGCACTTTCACCTGCTAAAAGATATTTATCTCCATAATAAGATTTAGCTAGTGAACGAATTTCTTCTATAAGGTTGAAAGTTTTTTCACCTTCAAAATCAGCATCTACTGTAAGAACTAATCTACTGTAGTTATCTGATATTAATTTAGATAATGTTTCATTATCTACATAATCCATAGGTACCTCAGCCCCAGCATTATCTACATAAGAAAGTATGCTTGTAACCTCTGGCATATCGTGTAATTTTTTACTTAATTCAGTTTCTTTTTCTAAATCACCTTTTGGAACCATTAAAACTAAGTTGTTTGATTTTCCAAAAGTATCTTCTATTATTTTAGTATCTCTACCTATTTGTGTATCAGTACTGAATATTTGTGATGATCCATAAGAGAAGAAGTTCTCTTTTTGACCTAAGTTACAAGGTATTATGAATAATACAAATACTAATACTGCTGGGACCATAAGTTTAGTAACAAATTGTCCAAATTTACCAAAGTCAGGTAAGAATGATTTATGTTTTGTTTTATCTATTAGTGGATAACAGTATAGTAATACTACTGGGAATAATACAAAGACTGTTATTAAACTTAAGAATATAGCTTTAGCCATTGCAAGACCCATATCTGGACCTATTTTAAATCTCATAAGTATAAGTGCTGCGAACCCGATTACTGTTGTAAGTCCACTTGATAAAATCGAACCTGTCGATTTACAAAGAGCATTGATCATAGCCTCTTTTGGAGCTTGACCTTCTTCTCTCATTTCTTGGAAACGGTGTAATAAGAATATCGAGTAGTCCATCGATACCGCCAACTGAAGTACACCACCGGCTGCATTTGTTACGAATGAAATCGTACCAAACATTAAGTTACTACCTTTATTAAGTAATATTGCTACCCCTATTGACCCTAGTAATAATATAGGTTCTATCCATGAACTTGAAGTTAAGAATAAAACTGCTAAACATATTGGTATTACTAAGAATATTATATTTTTTACTTCTTTATTTGTTGCTTGTGCTGCAATAGCTGTATTTATTGCTGCCCCTGCCATAGAATTGTCGTCACCGATTAAATCTCTAATCGCGTTTACTGTCTCAATTCTTGTATGTTCATTAATTGTTACTGTAAATAATGCCTTATTATCTTTATAATAATTTTCTACAGTATCTTTATCAGATGTTTCTAATGGTATATCCGTATCTACAACATCATCTAACCAAGTTACATCTTCTACACCTTCAATTTCTGATAACTTTTGTTTCATCTCAAGTGCCTGTGCAACGGTCAAATTGGAAACCATAACTCTTGCATTAGGGATACTCATGTCGTATTCTTCATTCATAGTATCAAGAGCCACTGTTGATGCTGTCCCATCTGGTAAATAATCATTTATGTCGTAATTGACATTTACCATAGTACTGCAAACTGCAGAAACAATCATAGCCATAACAAATGCAACTATTACTGTTTTTTTATGATTGACTATACTCTCATAAAGCTTTCTCATAAATTATCCTCCTTAATTAACGTCGTGTTGATTTAAATGATAAAATCCATTATAATTTCATAATAGTTGAATTTCAATAATCAATGATTTTAATTTTGTTTAAATTTAGACAGTACTATTTTATTTTGTATACAAATCAACACTTTTTTTAAATATGTTGATTTTTTAGGAGGATATTATGGAGAAAAAAACTGACAGAAGAATTAGAAAAACAAAACAACAATTACAAGAAGGTTTTATCCACCTTAGAAAAAGTAAGAGTATTAAAGATATCACTGTCAAAGAACTTTGCGAATTGACAGATCTAAACAGAGGTACTTTTTATCTACATTATAAAGATATATATGATTTATCAGAGCAAATGGAAAATGAAATTATTCTTAAATTTGAAGAGGCTTTAAATTCATATTCAGTTGATGGCGAAACTTCACCACAAACCATTATGTGTAAAGCATTCGAAATCATAAAAGAAAACGCCGATTTTTGTACTTGCCTTTTAAGTAATACTGGTGAGATGACATTTTTTAATAAATTAAAAACCATAATCCGCGATGGATGTTTTCAATATTGGACAGAACTATTTAGTAAACCTAAAAAGGTAGAGACTTTTGATTATTTCTTTAACTTTATGCTTTATGGATGTATAGGTATAATCGAGTCATGGCTAAATAGCGGTCTTAAAGAATCACCACAAGAGATGGCCCAATTAGCGAGCAAAGTCATGCTCAATGGTGTTACAGTATTACATTAATTTAAAACTTGCGTACATAAATTTTTATTATATACATAAATCATATTTTTATAACCTTATATACTTCCCTATATAATAAGATGTCTTTTTATTATATAGGGAATGTTTTTTTAATAGCTTTCTTTTACTTCTTTTATTTCTCTTTTTTCACTCTTCTTTTTTTCTTGTTTTCCCTCATAAAAATTTGCTCCCACTGTAGTCTCTCTTATTAATGTATCAAAAATATACAACATACCTGGGATTACAAATAATACAATAATAGTAGATAAAACTGTTCCCCTACCTAATAAGTGTCCCAATTGGCTAAGAACACCATGAGTTGAGATTTTCCACAACAATACTCCCGCAAGAGTAAGTATTGATGCTGATGTCATAATTGATACTGTAGTAGTTTTTATAGTATCTACGATAGATTCCCTCTTAGGTAAAACTTTTCTATTTTCAAGATATCTAGTTGTAAAAAGTATTGCATAGTCTACAGTTGCTCCCAATTGGACAGAACTTATTATCAAGTATGATATATAAAATAAGAAGTTACCTGAAAAATAAGGTATTGATAAGTTTATCCAAATCGCAGTTTCTATCGCCAATACTAAGATTATAGGGATAGATATAGATTTCATAGTTATAAGTAAAACTAAAAATACTGCATCTACTGTTAAAACCATTCTGCTGTAATTTTTAGAAATCAATTTATTTAAAACGTCACTTTCTACATAATCCATAGGAATTTCAGCACCTGCACTATCTACATATAAAATAATGCTAGATACTTGAGGTATTTCATGCAACTTATCGCTTAGCTCTGTTTCCTTTTGTAAATCTCCCTTTGGCACCATCAAAACTAAATTATTTGATTTTCCAAATATGCTGTCAATCTTTTTGCAATCCCCATATCTGGACCTATTTTAAACCTCATAAGTATAAGAGCTGCAAATCCAATTATTGTTGTAAGACCACTCGATAAAATCGAACTTGTCGATTTACATAAGGCATTTATCATAGCTTCTTTTGGCTCTTGGCCTTGTGCTCTCATTTCTTCAAATCGGTGTAATAAAAATATTGAATAGTCCATAGATACAGCTAGTTGTAATACTCCACCTGCTGCATTTATAACAAATGAAATAGTTCCAAACATTAAATTTGTTCCTTTATTTAATATTATCACTACCCCAATTGTCCCCAATAACAATATCGGCTCTATCCATGAGTGTGAAGTTATACATAAAATTGCTAGACAACTAGGCAATACTAAAAGAATAATTTTCTTTATCTCGCTATTTGTCGCCTGTGTCGCTACTGCTGTGTTGACTGCTGAACCAGACATTGAGTTTTCATCTCCAATTAATTTTCTAATTGCATTTACTGTCTCTAGTCTTGTTTGTTCATCTACTGTTACTGTAAACAACGCATTGTTATCTAACTCTGGCATTTGGTATACTCATATCATACTCTTTATTCATAGTATCAAGCGCAACTGTTGATGCCGTCCCATCTGGCAAGTAGTCATTCATATCGTAATTTACATTTACCATAGTCCCGCAAAGAGCACAAATAACCACACTGATGAAAAACACAACGATTACTATCTTTCTATGATTGACAATCACCTCATAAAACTTCCTCATATATTTGCCCCCCTTTTAATTAACATCGTGTTGATTTATTTTTCAAAATAAATTATAATTTCATCATAGTTATATTTCAATAATCAATAAGTCTCGTACATGTTTAAATATCAACATATACAAACCTTATTGTCTTAAAATAAACATATTATATAAAATTGGGTATAAAAGGAGATTTGTTATGTAGAAAAAAATTGATAGAAGGGTAGGAAAAACAAAACAACAACTTCAAGATGATTTTATACAACTTAGAAAGAGAAAGGATCTTAAAGATATA
This sequence comes from Clostridium sp. 2218st1_F5_2218SCRN_220325, assembly GCF_039062665.1. Lineage (NCBI taxonomy): Bacteria > Bacillati > Bacillota > Clostridia > Eubacteriales > Clostridiaceae > Clostridium > Clostridium sp. 2218st1_F5_2218SCRN_220325. Next base: position 147,180 of record NZ_JBCLNH010000001.1, read on the forward strand.
ACTGTTAAAGAACTTTGCGAATTGACAGATTTAAATAGAGGGACTTTTTATCTACATTATAAAGATATTTATGATTTATCTGAGCAATTAGAGAGTTCACTGTTTATATCTCTTCAAGACGTACTAGACAAACACTCCCTTGACTATGAAAATAATCTTACAAATTCGCAAGAACCTCTACTTAGAGATATACTTCAACTTATAAAAGATAATGCTGATTTTTGTACAATGCTTTTAGGTGATACAGGCGAAATCACTTTTATCAATAAACTAAAAAAACTTGTACTAGATATTGTCTTTAAAAAATGCATCAATATATTTGATTTTAATAAAGAAGAACATTTTACATATTCTTATAACTTTATACTATATGGATGTATCGGCATAATCGATTCTTGGTTACTGAATGGGCTAAAAGAGTCACCAGAAGAAATCGCACAACTTACAAGTAAAATGATTTTAGATGGAATTAATCTTTTGAATTAAATTTCCTTAGAATTAAAAAAGCAACTTATTAGATATAACTTATATATCTATAGTTGCTTTTTATTATATATCAAATTATTTATATTATTTTCAACACTTATTTAAATATTATCTACTATATTTCTCGCCCACTTCTTAGAAATTGCTCTCGGCACTCCGAATATGAATTTTGCAACTTCTTCAGTATAAGTAAGTGCAACTAAAATATAAATTGGCACTCCTTTGTATGCAGCAAAGAATGTTATTGGAAGTGAAACTAACCACATACATCCCATTTCTAAGAATAATGAGTATTTAGTATCTCCACCACTTCTAAGCACACCTATTACTATAAATGTATTAAATGTTCTAAGCGCCATTAGTACTCCCATAACTTTAAATATCTTTATGATATCTGGAGCTAAGCTATCTGAAACACTGAATAATTTTAATAATATTGGAGTAGCTGCTATTAATAATGCACCGAATAAAATTCCCGCAATAGTAACTAATACAGAGAATTTTTTAGAGTATTTTATTGCTGTATCTATGTTGTTTGCCCCTAGTTCGTTACCCATCATTATTGACGAACCGATAGCTATACAGACAGCAGTCATTATAAAGAAGTTTCCTGTTGTACTTGCGATTTGGCTAGCTGCCATAGCTGACGTACCTGCAGTTGCATATGCTACTGAATAAAGTACGCTACCAAATGCCCAGAATGTATCGTTTAAAAATACTGGTGTAGTCTTTTTAATTACATTTGTCGCAAGTTCTTTTGTTATTCCTTTTATATCTTCGATTCCGAATTTAAGTTCATAATCTTCTTTTATAAAATATACATATAATATTAATAAAATAAATTCAACAATTCTTGCAGAAACTGTCGCAACAGCAGCTCCTTTTACGCCTAAAGCTGGAGCTCCAAAATATCCAAATATAAATACATAATTTAAAACTATATTTATAACAAGAGATATAGAGCTACATACCATTCCTAAACGAGGATTTCTAACACTTCTAGATCCCATACTAAAAATATAGCTAACTGCCATAATTGGATAACAAAATCCTATAACTAAAAAATACTCTCTCGCCTGTTTGACAACTAGTGGGTCGTGAGAGAAAAAGTTTATTATTAAATTAGGGAAAAATACTGCCAATATAAAGAATACTATTCCTAAAACTAGCGCTGCAATAACACTAAGTCCTGTTATTTTCTTTATACTGTCTTTGTCTCCCTTTCCATAAAATTGGGCCATAAAAATTCCTGCCCCACCTATAATACCTGATAATGCCATATTAAATAAAAAGAAATACTGGTTAGCTATCCCTATCGCTGCCACCGATACTTCTCCCAAACTTCCAACCATCACAGTATCGACCATATTTACCAATGTCGATATTAAGTTTTGAATTATAATTGGAATACATAATACAACTAAAGTTTTGTAAAACACCTTATTTTCGTCTGTCATTTTAAACACTGCTTGCAAACTTTCACCTCTTTCTTATTTTATATAATAAAGTAAAAAATAAACTATATTGGTTCCTACTTTATTATACTATATATTATAGTAGTAAATATTAAAATCACCTTGGTAATTATCAAGGTAATTTTTACTACATAAGTTTCATAAACTTCTTCAAATTAATATTTTACACAGTTACATGGATATTTTCCACCAACATTATTAATACTAACAGCTTGAACACTTGCTCCCCCTAAGTGTTTACAGTTAGCATTTTTATGGTAATATCTATTCCCACTAGCTATATATACTAATTGTCCTCCTGAATTTGCACTTCCACTATTGTAATTTTGTGCTGGCTTTTTATAAACTCTTGGATTTGTCCAACAATTACATTCGTACTTTCTCATATCAGATGTCAATGTGACAATATAAGTAGGGGCACCTTCTAAATAACTACAATTTGAAATAGCATGGTAATAATTATTTCCATTAGCTACATAGACTCTTTTTCCTATATGTTTATTAGACTCTGTATGATTATGGCTATAATTATTACTAGAACTATAATTATTACTATTTCCACTTGAATATGAATTAGATGATTGTGATGATTCTTTATTTTGCTTAGCACTGTTTAACTTATGTTCTAATTCTATTGCTTCTTTATAAGATTCATTTACTTCATCTTTTTTATCTTCTATTTCAGTTACTAAATCACTTGGATAGTTTTCTTTGTATTTAATAAATTCTTCTTCAAGTTCTTCATATTTTGATTCTAACTCTAAATATTTTGATATTCTATCGCTATTTTCACTATAGTATTGATCAGTGTCTGATTTTAATTCAGCTATATTAGAATCTAGATTTCTATATTGATATAACTTTTCATTTAAAATTAAAGTATTATTTCTACTAAATATAAATAGTATCAATACAGCTATACATATTGTAATATTTAAAAAATATTTATGTTTTTGTTTCATTCCCTATTATATTCTCCTCTATAAATTTTCTAGCTTTGTTGAGTACTCTTTAATTAAATTTAGATACTTCTGTTTTTTATATTCAAGATCTTCTAGTGTTTTATTCAAGTCTGTATTTTCATTATAACTTGCCTTAAATGAATCAAACTCTTGTTTAAGCTGATTGTAGTTTTCATACAACTCATAATAGTCTGTATCGTAGTTTTCATTCATAGAAACAAACTTTTCATATTCCATTTGTTGTTCATAATATTCATCTTATTTTTCCTTATACTGTGCTAATTCATCACGCGAAATAGGCGTACATATAACCATTAATATAATTATAATTGTAGGTATTAGCCAGCATAATATCATCTTAATTGCTTTACTGTTTTCTCCTCTCTTCATTACAATCACCCTTATAATTATCGTTTTCCTTCTAAATTATAATATAAATTTCTATTTAGTTAAATATATACTTATATAATTTCCTTAGAATTTAAAAAAGCCTGTAAAAAATATTACAGACTTTTCGTGATAGTATTTTACATAGTTAAATTGTAATTTCCACCAATATTATCTTTATTTAAAGTTTATCTAACTTTTTTTAATGTATTACTCAAAAACTTCTCAATCTCCACTATTGAGAACAATATCAAACCGCAATAAAAAGGATATAACCAATCTGTAATTTGAAGTGATGCAGTTCTAAATATAATATGCATTTGTGGCATATAGGTAATCGCCATCTGCAATGATATAAGTATACCTACGACTAAGAACGCAACTTTATTTGTAAATAAGTTTTTTGATATTGCACTGTGGTCTGTTCTTATATTGAAAAGATAAAATATTTTACAAAAAACTACTATATTAAGAGTTACTGTACTCACTATGTTTTGTGATATTCCTAGTGATGTTAGGTGTTGGCTTATTATCAATCCTAATCCTGCAATCATAGTAGCAACGTATAATATTCTTATTGTATCTTGTGATTTTATTATACTATCGCTTTTTTTACGAGGATTTTTATTCATAACATCATTTTCCGCTGGTTCAAACACAAACGCAAATGATATAGTTATGGCCGATACCATGTTTATCCATAAAAGTTGAACTGGCTCAAGTGGAAGTGGATTGTTTAATATTATACTTATTAAAACTATCAACCCTTCTGCTATGCTAGTTGGCAATAAGAACTTTATAGTTTTTTTGATATTGTCATAAACTCGTCTACCTTCTTTTATAGCATCTACTATTGTTGAGAAATTGTCATCTGCTAAAACCATATCTGAAGATTCTTTGGCTACGTCTGTACCTTTGATTCCCATAGATATCCCAATGTCGGCTTGTTTTAATGCTGGTGCATCATTTACACCGTCGCCTGTCATCGCTGTTATTAAGTTATTTGATTGATATGCTTTAACTATTCTAAGTTTGTTTTCAGGCGTTGCCCTAGCAAATATGTCGTAATCTTTTATAACTGAGTTTAGCTCACTATCTGTAAGTTTATCGAGCTGACTACCTGTTATAACTCTATTTTCGTCAGACAATTTGATTTGTCTAGCTATTTGTACGGCTGTTTCTGGATGGTCCCCTGTTATAATCTTTACTTTTACGCCTGCATTTCTAGCTTGCAATATTGCATCAATAACAGATTCTTTTGGCGGGTCTAATATTCCCACTAAACCAACTAAGTTTAAATCATTATCCAATAATTCGTGTTGTATCTTTGTTATATCTTTAGATAGATTTTTATATGCTACTGCTACAACACGTTTTCCCTTTTTAGCTAATTTGCTAACTTCATTTTGCCAATATATATCATCAAATTTATTATTTGATTTTTTAATTACGTCGATTAATTTATCTGGGGCACCTTTTACAACTAAATACCTACTATTTTCTAAATCAACTATTTTAGCCATGTATTTAAAGTCAGAATCAAATGGTATTTTGTCTATTTCAATAAAATTTGATGTGTCTAAATTTGCCTTTTTACAAAGTGTTAAAAAGCATCCGTCTGTAGGTTCTCCATTTATAACCCATTTGTCATTTTCTTGATTTAGTTTGGCATCATTTGCAAGTGCACCTATTAATATTAACTTTTTCAAGTCACCTTCTATCTTTAATTTACTACTTATTTTTTCACTAGACTTATTAATTAATAAATCTTGTTTCCCCTTACTCTCGAATATTTCCCCTTCTGGAGAATATCCATCTCCCGTAACAATATAATTGTGGTGTTTTGTTACTATATCTTTTATTGTCATTTCATTTTTAGTCAATGTACCTGTTTTGTCTGTTGCTATAATATTTACTGAACCGAGTGTTTCAACTGAAGGTAGATTTTTTACTATCGAGTTTTTTCGTGCCATATTTTGAACACCTATCGCAAGAATTACTGATGTTATAGCAGGTAATCCTTCTGGAATAGAGCCAACTACCATCGTCACTATCGACAATAAAAGTGTTGGAATCTCGTAGATGTCAAATAATACGCCAAACCCAAAAAGTAAAACTGCAACTAATACTATTGCATAAGATATATATTTTCCTAGATTATTTATTGAAATTATTAGAGGTGTTTTTTCTTGTTTCACATCGTTGATACTTTTATTTATTTTACCTATTTGAGTATAATCGCCAGTCGCAACTACAACTCCTGTCATATCTCCATTTGTTATGCTTGTAGATGCAAATGCCATATTTGTCTGGTCTGCTACTGTAAGTGTTCCGATTAGAGTTTGTTTATCTTTTTGAACTGAGTCTGATTCACCTGTTAAAACAGATTCTTGGATTTTTAAATTATTAGCTTCCAAAATTCTTATGTCAGCAGGTACATTATCTCCAGCTTCTAGATAGACAATGTCCCCTGGTACCAAATCCCCTGCGTCTATATCTAATCTTTGACTATTTCTAATAACGGTGGCATTTACGACTAACATCTGTTTTATTTTTGAAATTGCACTTTCTGCTTTGTTTTCTTGAATATAACCTATTAAGGCATTTACAAGTACTACTATCCCTATTACGACTGTGTCTGAGATGTGTCCCATAAATAAAGTCAATACACCTGCAACTAACAGTATATAAATCACGCTATTGTTAAATTGTTTTAAAAATCTCACCAATTTACTTTCTTTTTTGCTCTCTGTTAAGTTGTTTTTTCCGTATTTACTCCTTCTAAAAGATACATCTTCTTCGCTTAACCCCACATTCTTGTCTGAATTAAGTCTGTGTAATGTCTCTGTTGTGCTTACTTTGTACCAGTTTGAATCATTTAGGTGGATATTTTTCGAGTGTGTCTCTATACTCTGACACGAAGGAGGTTCTTCTCCTATTGAATTATTCCTATGCGAGTGACTTTTTGCTTCCATTTACTATTCCCCTTTCATTTTTTTACTTAGATATATTTTTATATCAATATATCTTACTATGTATATTAGCAGATATTCCTTTTTCTTCTCCTAATTTTACATTTTTTTAACATAGTATAGAAAATTTTTAACATATTGTTATAAACAAAAGAAATGCCAAATAAATGAATTTGGCATTTCTCCTGACTAAAACTTAATTGATTATTATAGTAAATCTGGTGCAAAGTTAGCTATTTTACTTATATTGTCTGTAATTGACTTGTACATGAGATTGTTCATCTGTAGATGGATCTTGATGCATTGCAGAAACCCAACTATTGTTTACTTCAGATTTTTTCTCGAAATCTACGTGTTCTTGATGTTTTTTAACTTTTGGGTCTTTTCCTTTATGACATTGACATCCTACGCATGGTTTTGTACATTTATCTTGCATAATAGCTCTCCTTTTGACCTACTGTAGTTATTTAGAAGATGTAGTGTAAATAAGCTACAGTTATTTAGAATAAAGTATCCTGATTATAGTATGTACAAATAACAAACTTATATATAGACCAAATTATGGTATGATTTTTAAGTGCCTTTCTCAAGAAATAATACTACTATAGATATTTTTATTTTTTATATTTAATTGAGAAATTTAAATTGAATTTGTTCTGTTTTTTCTTTATATATTTGTGGATTTTTATATTTATAAAAACTATCTACTCTTTTTAGAAATTCATCTAATGATTCTTTATCATAAATAGGTAAAACTTCTTCATTTTGCAATAATTTTATATTTCCCTTTGCTGTTTTTATATTTAAATAATGTTGATTATGTTTATAACAAGCTACGATTTTATTTTGATTAAAACCGTAATTTACAGTATGAAAACTGCCTCCATTTATTGTACTTTCAATTACTATTATCCCTTCGCTAAGTGCACTTTGTAGTCTGTCTCTTTCGATTAGTTGATATTTTGAAACATTTTGTCCTGGTGGATATTCACTTATAACACAACCGTCATTGTCTATTATATTTTTAAATAGATTTGTATTTTGCTTAGGATAAACAATATCTAATCCACATGGCATGACTGCTATTGTCCTTCCAAAATTACTTAGACTTCCCATATGTGCAAAAGTATCACATCCATTAGCAAGGCCACTGACTATTGTATATCCTTTTTGTGATAATATTGAAGATATTTTGTAAGAAACATTTACACCATGCAAACTCGGATTTCTACTACCTATAATTGCTATAGATTTATCATTTAAACAATCGTAATTTCCTTTATAGTATATAGCTACTGGGTTATCATCTATATTTTTTAGTTTTTGAGGAAAGTCTTTATCTAGCAAGGTTGAGATTTTGATATTCTCTATATCACAAATGTGTATTGCCCTTTTTGCAATCTCATTTGCATATTTTAGTTCTTCTTTAGTTATAATTCGTTTTATTTTTAAGTTTATATTATTTAAATAGTCTATAATTTCACTGCTATTTAAATGATTTAATTCACCTTGTCTTATTATTTTATTTATAGTTTTTCGACCCAATCCTTTTATTAATGTAAGTGTTATTATAAGTTCTGAATTGTTCATTTTATCTCCATACCTCAAATTTTTAGTTATAATTAGTATTTGTGCAAAATAAAAAACTATGTGAAATTATCACATAGTTTTTGTTTTTAATAATTTGAATAGAAATAAGATTGAAATGCTTGCTACTTGTATAAAAAGCAATATCCACTATAATGTTAGATAAGTTAAAAGCCTTCTATATAATATAGAAGGCTTTTTGTGTCTTTTTAAATTTTGATTTATATATAGAGTTAGATTTTTATAAAATTGGCTGCTGATTATTCATTGAATAACCATCGTACATAACATCTTTTAAGTCTATATTGTTGCTTTTGTTGTTTTCTTTTACTTTGCTAAGTTTTTTAACTGCACCATATGGTTCTTTAAGAGATAGTTTATCTCCTTTTCCTGAAATAACCCAAAGCACCTTATATCCCCTTGGATGCACTTTTAAGCAGTCTTCACCTTTTCCATCTGTAAAGTAGATAAGCATGTTGTATTTTTTTGTGCTGTTATTTAAATACTCAAACACTGGGCCAAACTTAGTTCCTCCACCTGCTGTAACTCTATCTTGAACATCTTTTAATTTTTTTACTTTATATACTTTTTTTATTTCGTTGTCACACTCTATTATAGTTATTTCGTGGTTGTGATTTTTGACGATTGCTAAAACTTCTTTTATAGCTTGTTTGAACTCTTCGTCACTTATACTTCCGCTTATGTCGATTGCGACTGCAATTTCGGCTTTGTGATTTCTAAGCTCTCCTCTCAAATCGAGCCTATTTGGTTGTCTTCTACTTCTTCTTGTTATTGTCTTTTTTTTGTTCGCTTCTATTGTCCCCATTATCTTTTTAAGGTATAGATTCCATGGTAGTTCTCCGTTTTTGCTTTTTAACTTAGATATTATTGAATCTAGGTATTCTGGAGTCTTTCCTTTTTGCGAAAGGCTGACAAACTTTTGAGTAAACTCAGACATTGTCTTCTCATCTATATCATCTGAATCATCCCATATATCGTGAGTCTTTGCTGGATCATATTCATTTTTAAACTCCATATTTTGAGATTCATCATTTTCTAACTCATCATCAGTATTTGTATCGTGTTCTTCTCCGTCTTCGTTTTCTTCTTGTAAATCTAATTCTATCTGGATTTTTTGTAAATAATATTCAAAAGTCTGAAATGCTTCAAGCTTGAGATTATAATTTAAATTTACCCATTCTAAAGTTGTTGAATATGGTGGGAGTGCATCTAAATACTGGTTTACAACTACATCCATCGCCAAGTTTATCGCCAAAGTGCTATATCGTCCGTTTTCTTTTAGCTCCTTTGCCCTTACTAAGTGTAGAGATATAACATGTAAAATTTCGTGTTTAATCGTCGTCTCCATCTGACTCATATTTAATTTTAAAAATATAAGTGGATTAAAATATATTACGTATTTAGCTCCTTTAAAATTCACTCCACTCGGGCTACTCATATCAAACTTCAAATCTCTGTTCATTTGGAATAAAAAATACCCATAGAAGTTATCTTTGTCTTCCATTAAGTTAAAATTCACCTTATCTACAAGAGAGAAAAACTCCCTCCTAAATTCATCAGACACTTCTATCTCAATGTCTTTATCCCAATCAATCGATTCATCGTAACTTGCTCTTTCAACAAATTCAACAGCTTGAGCGTAGAGTTCTTCTTTCTTTTTATTAAAATAAGTTTCCATACCTTATCCCCTTATTAAGCTGTAAGATTGAAAATATAAATCTATAAATTCTTCATTTTCACTAGCTATTTTGTATAATTCGCCATAATTATTTTTTATATCTTTCATAATTCCAACCATTAAATCAACTGGATATAATCTTGAAAATTCTACTAATCTTTGTATATAATCAAATCCACCTGAATTTAATTTGTTGTTTTGTATGTCTGATTCTAGTGATTTTAATATATTCATAGCACTGATGTATAGTCTTGTATGGTTTTCATTTTTAACTTGTTCTACAACTCTTTCGTCAAGTTCTTCTCCATTAAACACATCATTATAACTTATTATTGGTTTTGCATCAGAATTTATAAAACTCATAAATTCTTGTGCTATAACTCTTCCCACATTACCTTTAATTACGTTTAAAAATACCTCTTTAGGGATTGAGTCTTTCTTTTGTTTATAAACTGAGTAAGTTTTAGAAATTCTCTCAAAACTTCTAGGTGTTGCATTTATATCGCCTTCGTTTACCTTGTGTAGATATTCTGGGAATGTAGATATAAACTCAACTACTTTTGGCTCGATATTGTTGTTCATAGCCCAGTTTATCCATTCGCTCGCATCTGACTCCATATTAAGCCAAACAAATCTGTTTTCTTGTGCTGGGTCCATATCTACAACTTGGTAGTCAAGCTCTGCTCCGTATTCGTTTGATGGATTCATTGCAGCTAGTATTTTTACATTTTTGTCTAACTTATATCCGTTTATCTCTCTATTTAATATAAGGTTCATAAGTTCTTGTTGGACTGCGTGTTCACAACGGTTTAACTCATCTATAAATAAAAGTACTTCGTTTCCATTTTCGATTTCTTTGTCTATTTCTCTAAGTTTTGTGTGGACTGCATAAATAGTTGTTTTCTTTTCTATTTTACATCCTTCTTCACTTTTAACTATATAAGACTCAACAGTTGGAAGTCCTCCGATTTCTCCTTCTTTTAATAAGTTTCCGTCTATTACAACGACCTTCCATCCATTATCTTTTGCTACTTTGTTTGCTAAAGCTGTCTTTCCGATTCCACTCTCACCAACTACTAGAGGTACTTCTCCCGTTTCTAGTATTAGCTCAATACTTCTAAATGTATCTAAAAAATTCATATTATTTCTCCTAAACTATTTTATAATTACATCATTTTTAATTTTTCGTCCATAGCTATTTTCTTAGCCATTTTGCTTCCGTATTTATATATAAATATTACTTTATCTAATTTTATTGCATCACTATTTCTATCTATAACGCTGCAATTTAAAAAATCCCTTATATATTTTTCTTCTACATCTTCTTTTGACATCACTTCTTTTAAAGCCTCTTCTATCTTTTCTATACTTAGTTTTTTGTATAAATATTTTATAACTAAGATATTTTGTTTTAAAAATGATACCATCTTTTCTTCATCTAAATCTTGTATAAAGTTTATAGCTGATTCGTTTTCTTTTATTGCTTCTAATTCTATTTTATAACTTGGATTTTTTATATATCTAATCGCATCATAATTCTCTTTTATCGCTTCTAACTGAACTTTTTCTGATGGATTTTTTATATATTTTATTGCATCGTAATTTTTTCTAATCGCCGATAATTGCAACTGTTCACTTGGTTCATCTATGTATTGTATTGCCCATCCCGCTTGTTCAATTGCAGCTTTTATTACATTTTCTGTCGGCTCTTTTATATATGCTAAACTGCTCCACCCGCTCTTAACAGCTTTTAGCATTATGTCCTCACTTGGATTTTCTATATATTCTATCGCCTTTGCATTTTTGCTTATTGCGATTTCTTGCATTTCCTTTGTTGGATTTTCTATATATTTAATTACTAGCCCGTTTTTTCTAACTGCAAGTAACTTCATTTCATCTGTTGGATTTTTTATATTTTCTATAAGAGTAGGATTTATATTTATCATCTTAATAAATCTTGATTCGTCCATAATTCTCCTCCATATTTTAAAAATTGAAACATTATAACTATATCAATTTTATTATATTTCAATTCGTAAATATACATATTTTGCCTATTATCTTGGGATTATTTTACCATACTCTTTTTATATACCCACATCACAAAATATAAATCTATTTAATGCTCACCAAAATTTTGCACAAAAAAATATTACTGGAATTTACTCCAGTAATATCTTTGTTAGAATATTTATTAAAAAATATATTTATTTGGTATGTACCAGTTAGTATCATTTTGATTTATATTACTCAGCTGTCTCTTCGTCATTATTGTCATCTTCAACTTCTATAGATGAAGTTTTTAATGAACCTATTCTAGCGACTACAGTATCAGGTTCTAAGTCAGATTTTAATGTTTCAGGTATTACTAAGTCTTTAGCAAGAATTTGAGCACCATGTTCTAATCCTGCAACATCTACTTCTATATGTTCAGGCATTTCACTAGGGTTACCTTGTAATTGAACTTCTGTTATTACATCGTCTAATAATAATTTTCTTGCGTCTAATGATTCAGTTCCTGAAAATCTTATTGGAACTCTTAATTTAATAGTGTCACCTTTTTTAACGTATTGGAAATCTAGATGTACTATATTTCCGAATGCGTCTCTTTGTACTTCTTTTAATACACAATTTTCGATTTTATCATTTAATTTTAATGATAAAACAGAGTTTTTTGATCCTAGTAAGTCTATTAATTCTCTTTTTGTTATTTGACAAGGAATTGGTTCTCCCAATGATTGACCATACATTATAGCAGGTATGCTACCTTCCATTCTTACTTTTTTGCCTTTCTCAGTTCTTTCACTAATGTTAAATACTGCGTTTTGCATTTTGATCCCTTCTTTTCTCTATAGATTATGTATTTTGTATATAAATATATTATAGCACAGTAATATGCATAATATTATTTTTTTTAGATTTCTAACGGATTAATTTATTCATTTTTTCGAATAATCCAAATAATAACTATTATTATGCACACTTATGTATAGTTTTATTCATGAATTTTAAGTCTTACAATTAAGTTAAGATTAACTTAATTTAATGTTACTTAAATTGTAAATAGTTAGATTTTTGTCTATAATAAGATTGTAGACTATATTTATGTATATAATACTATTTTAAATAAAAAAGGAATGGTCAAAATGAATAGAATTCCAGAATTTATTAGAGATTTTTCAGAAGTTATAAACGAACTAAATAATAAATCTAGATTCCCGCTTACTAAAGAATTTATACAACATGGGGATATAAGCGTGTACGAACACTGCATATTCGTCGCTTATATGAGTTGTCAAATTGCAAACAAATTAAATATTAAAGTAGACAAGAGGTCGCTCATAAGGGGTGCTCTTCTGCACGACTATTTTTTATACGATTGGCACGATAAAAACAAACCAATCAAACTTCATGGATTTAGGCATCCGAAAATCGCTCTGAGAAATGCCAGCGAAGAATTCGATCTAAACGAAAAAGAAAAAGACATAATCCTGCACCATATGTTTCCGCTAAACCCAATCCCCCCAGCTTCAAAAGAGGCGTGGATTATATGCTTAGCTGATAAAATATGTGCAACTAGAGAGACGTTTGGCTCACAATTATATAAACAGATAAGTAGTATATATAGTCATTTGGGTATTATTTATGACTAGTATATGTTCGCTGCGTTTATGCGTGGGCGACTTCGTCCGTTGCTTAAAATTCACTGCGTTCATGGCGCCAACGACTTCGTCCGTTGCTTAAAAATTCACTGCGTTCATGGCGCCAACGAATCAAAGATTCCGTTGCTTAAAAAAATTCCTCCCTTGTGGCTTGCCCGCTAGAGAGGAATTTCTATATACTTTGTTTTAATTTATTTTATTTACTTTATATATAATCTTTAAATAAATTATTTAGGATTATCCCATCATAACAGAAGTTGCTTTTATTACAGCAGTTGCTTCTTTTCCTACTTCTAACTCCAATTCTTCTATAGCAGCTAAACTTATTGTTGAAGTTACTATCATCCCGTTTGGTAATTCAACTTTTACTACCTCGTTTACTGCTCCTTTATTTACATCGATTATTTTTCCAGTTAATTTATTTCTTGTACTTAAGTTCATGGTTTTTCTCCCTTTAATAATATATTTTCCCCTTTTACACATGTTACCATTTTTGGTTTTTTTATTTCAAGCATTGTGTTTGGGTGTATATGTATTTTATTTTACATTTGATTAATATAATGTAGATTTATTTTACTTTTGTATAATACATAGGCTTTTCTATATATCATATGGTTTTATTTTATTTTTGTGTCAAATTGTACATAACATGACTAACCATGACTAAGTTGTTAAAACAAATATTATAAAACTTGTTTTAATGAGTTTATATTATGATTTTTTATGATTATTTCTAATTATTTGATTTTATGCTTATATTACATATGTTTGGTATTTTTTTATTTTTTTGTTACCTTAGTTTTTATACCTTTTGAATAAATTCTCTATAAATTTTACTTGGCACTTCATTATGCAGTTTAATTTTCATGGTAAAACAAAAAACACAGGTTTTTTGAACCTGTGTTTTGTATTTTGATATTTATCTTTTTAAACATATATTATAAAATTAATATTATTATAAAAATTTTATTCCGCCATCGTTAACTTTTTACATATTTCACTCTTTAATTCAGATATTTCGCCTTTTTCAATTAGTTCTCTTATATTTGCACTATTTACTTTAAATCCCATTGGGAATATCATTACATAACCGCTATTAACCCAAGCTGCTGGTTTTAATCTTAATTCTAATCTTTTTTTAGACTGATATATTTTACCATTTCCATATTTTTCATCGATTAAGTTATCTACAAATACACTTTTACCACTAACCTTTTTCACTTTTAAATTCTGTATTTGATCTATATTTACCTTCGTACCACATAAATAAAAAGTATTCTTTGCCCTAAGTACAAATATATAGTAAATATTTTTCAAATTGTGCTTATGTATTACTTTCTTAAATTTATCTTGTAAAATATCTATCCAGGAATCAACAATCTGATTATATTTTTTTTCTATAAATAATTGATCTAAGTTAGTTCCTGATTCTGTAAATTTTTGTGCTAATGATGCTTCTCCTGAATCTGAATTTGTTAATTCACCATTTTTATCAACCTTGCATGAAAGCATTTTTATATCAAATCCAGAACCATCTTTAATAAGATCTACTGGATAATTTCCCGCACCAACAGATTCTCCACCTATTGCTTGCAATATCCATTGCTCCATATGTTCTTTTGGTATTTGAATTGGTAATGGTTCTTGTCCTAATAAAGTTTCTGGTTGAAGCAATATAGCTTTCTTCATATAATACTTTAATACACTAACAGAAGTTTCATCAAAAATATCAACAAGTTCATCTAAACTTAATGGTTCTAAAATCATATATGTCCCCCAAATAATATATTTTTTATCTATATTATATCAACTTTATAGGTAAATGAACATAATATCAAAATAAAAAGACAAAAGATTCCTCTTTTGTCTTTTTATTTTGATATTATAGAATAAAATTTCTTTGATACATGTTTCTTTACTAGTTTAGAATACTCTTCGTCTGTTATAATTGGTAACAATGAATTTTTTATAAAGTCATCCAGTTTATCTTCTGAAATAAGTGAATATAAATAACTTTCACCTTCATATCTATTTTTTAAATCAACATAGATACAAGCATTTTTTTTATTATCTATACTTTCAAAATGTATTTCTTTACTTTTTAAGTTTTCACTTTTATCTAGTGCCTCTGCTATATTTTGAGCTATCCTTTTTATAACTGGTACTACTACACTATTTCCAGCTTGTTTATATAGTTGACCATTTGCTATTTCAGGTAACTTAAAATCTTTTGGAAAACCCTGAACATTAAAAGTTTCTCTTGGAGTTAATTTTCTTATTCCTCTATCAGATAATATAAGTGGAACATTATGACCACCTGTTCCCATATTAGCTGTCAATGTTGGTACTACTCCACTCTTATTTTCTCTAACATACTGTCTTCTCCATTGATATACAGAATCCTGTGATATAATTACATCTTTAAGTTTATCAAAGAAACTGCAAGATTTTTCTGTATAATAATATCTTTCTTCTACCTCTTCTGCAAAATTTATTACAGAATTTAATTTATTAGTAAGTTCTATACTTTCAGGAAAATTAAACCTCTCAAAAGCATCTTTATCTTTAAATCCCACTATATATATACGTTCCCTATTCTGCGGTATATTGCCATAATCTTTTGCATTTATAACTTTCCATTTAATATAATATCCATTTAACGTTAAAGCTTCCCTTATTACTTTAAATGTATTCCCTTCATCATGTGTCACCATATTTTTAACATTTTCTATAAAAATTGCTTGTGGTGTATGATATTTTATTATTCTTAAAAGTTCAAAAAATAGATCTCCTCTTTCATCTTCAAAACCTTTTCTATATCCCGCTATTGAAAATGCTTGACACGGAAATCCTCCCACTATAATATCTGTTTTAGGTACTTCTATGTTACCAACTTCATGTATGTCTCTTCTATCTAATTTAACTTGAGGAAAGTTAACAGATATTGTCTCTTGAGCATTTTTATCAAATTCATTTATATAAATAGTTTCAAATTTTTTAGTTTGTTCAAATCCTAAATCTATTCCTCCGACACCACCAAAAAAGCTAGCTACCTTATATTTATTATTTAATTCCATAATTTGCATTAACCTCCTCGTCTCCAACTTTAAATATATTATGTGTATATATATATTTATTCATTTATCTCGATTTCTTCTTGAAATAATAAAAATTCAAAAGTTATTACTTTAACTTAGTAACTAACCTTTGAATTTTACCAATTATACAGTATTTAAATTTATATTTAATATTAATTTAGTCTACATAATTTCCTAACCTATTATACAATATGTACTTTTATTGTGCAACTTGTTTAAGAATCCTATTACTTTCATGTATTTATTATCTTAAAAAGTTAGCTATTAATCTATAATATGTTTAGGTATAGTATTTAATGAAATTTTATCTCTTTCTTTATTATAAATCCTATCAGCATATTCCTCTATTTTATTCATTATCCACATATATGCTGTTGTTCCCTCTGAATAATCAGCCTCTGCAAACATATCAATACGTCCATCTTTTCTCATTTGTTCAACCTGCTTGAACTCTTTTTCTTTCCCTTTAGGATAAATAGCAAAAGTTGATCCCCCATTTTTCTTAACAACAGAAAAAGCAGGTATATCACTCGGTCCATCTGCAATATATATCATATTTTCAAATTGCACTCTTCGAAATTCTTTCTCTATTTTCATATTTACATCAATATCTTCCCATATGCCAACTCCTTTATTTATTTCAAATAATGCTCTTGTTTTTGATGTGTTATCAATAGTATAACCAATTTCACTTATTATTGTTTCTTCAGGTCTGTTTGGATTTTTATCCTCTATTAATTCGCATGCCCAAACTTGCTTTATATGTCTTCTAATATCAGATCCTTCTATTATTTGTTTCATCCCTGTACTAACGATATAATGTTCAACTTCTATTCCATATAATTTGTACTTTGTATTTTTATTTATTTTTTCTTTTGTCTTTTTAAATATTTCAGGTATTCCATTATAAAATTTTAGTTTTCCACCAAATTTTCTTAATTTATCATTATTTAAACCTTTAAATTTATCTTCTTTTGCATATTTAATAAATTGATTTAAATATATAGTATCTTTATTTACTTTTATTCCTTGTGATTCATATTTTTCAGGAAGTTTATTTACTTCTATCCAGAACTTATTTGCATCATGTTTATAATATTCAAATATAGGATCTTGCATATATCCATCAACTAATGTTTTATCAAAATCCCAAACAACAGCTATAATATTTGCCATGTATATCCCCCTTTACAACTTAATTAACAGTATTCTTCTTTATCTCCAATCAATTCAGTACTTTTTCAAACTCAATCATAAGTTCCTTATTCGGTATTTTTAAATATCCATCATTATATGATAAAAATCCTAGCACAATCATTGCTGAATATATTTCTTCTTTTGTCTTTGGTGTTCCCTGCCCTGCTCTAAATTCTTCATCTATTGTGATATCAATTTCTTGTTCCGATACCATTTTTATTACGTCATCTCGAATTTCAAGTATATTGTATTTAAGGTATTGGGATACTTCGTCCATTGCACCAGTGTTTGTCCAATAACTTTCACAGTAATCATTTTTTAGCGCCTTTACTACTGAGCGTGGGTTGTAAATTTTAATTCCTCTGGCAGTTGTATATCCGTTATACCATTCTTCTAACTTTTTAAAATCCATGTACTTATTTTGTTCACATAAATTTAAAACCTCGTCCTCTGTAAATCCGAAATACTCACCAAATTTTCTATCTTTTAAGAATGTAAATTCATCAAACATATTTAGTGCCGAACCACTCGAGTATTTTTTAATTGGCAGTACTCCTGTCATATAACAAAGCTCAACATATGATTCATCTTTTAATAGATTTCTAAGAAACTCTAAAAATTCATCTTGGCTCTCTTCAAATAGATTGTTGTTAAATATATAATCCCATTCGTCTAGTAAAAAAATAAACTGTTGATTTGACTTTTGAAGAACTCTTTTTAAGCTGTCCGACTCATCAATATCAGTTAAATCAAATTCACTTATAACTTCTTTTTTGACTTGATTAGTTATATTATTTATATATTGTTCATAAGTTTTCATATTATCTGGTATTTCGTTAAATGAAATGCTTATTACGTTGTATTTATTTAAATGTTTCCTATATCTATCAACTTCACTTATTTTAAGATTATCAAAAATTTTACTTGCATCTGCTGCTTTTGAATAATATGCTCCAAGCATATTTATTAAACTTGTTTTTCCGAATCTTCTAGGTCTTGTTATACATAAATAAACATCAAAAGAGCCTATCAGTTTATTTATTTGATTTATGATTAATGATTTGTCTACAAAATATTCATTCTTATATAACCTAGTGTATTTTTTCAATATACTATCACTATTTAAATATAACCCCATACAATTTCCTCCTCTCTAAAAGATATATTTTTCTATTATCGTCTTATTTTATATAATTATACCATAACGAATACATACAAACATCATCACATAAAAATCCCCTATAGAGATAGACATTTTTAGCGCCTAATCTATAGGGGATTTTTTAACTTATGATTTATTAGCTTATAGTTTGTAATTTTTAATTAAATCATTTCTAAAATGCATATAAAAATTATAAACTAAATCATATCAGCCAATTCTCTAACTGATTTTAATACTTCATCTATCATATCTTTAGTTATATTGTCGACATGAAACCCACCTGAGCAAAGTACAACTGCATTTTTCTTTTTACATACTGTTTCTGCAACGTATCTGCATATGTGCTCGTCTTTATGACTTATCATATTTATTACAGAGGAAGTTGCACTTATTGTGTTGTCGCCACTTAAAGACAACCTCGGTACAGAAAGTACGCTTGTGCCTATGTGGGGCTTGTCCCCGCCAAAAATCGTTATATTATAGTCATCACCAAGTTTTAATACGTGTAACTTGATTGTTGAAAATGACAACTTTCTTTCGTATGAAGTCCCGTCCATCGTCTATACTCCTTTGCCTCAATCCCAAATGGTTCTAATAGTTTCGCACTGATATGGTACATCATCTCGTCTATATCTTTTGGTAGATTGTAAAATGTCATCATAGGTGGAATTATTCTCACACCTGGCATTTGTGAAAGTTCGTACATATTTCTAAGATGGATTGGGCTAAGTGGAGTTTCCCTCGCAGCTATGACTAAAGTTCTTTGTTCTTTTATTGTTACATCGGCCGCTCTAAGTATTAAGTTTTCCCCATAACCACTGTTAATTCCGGCTATTGTCTTCATACTACATGGTACAATCAACATCCCATGCGTTTTGAATGAGCCACTAGCCGGTCCTGCTCCTATATCATTTTGATCTAGTACAAAATCTGCATAGCTATACACATCTTCTAATGAATAATTAGTTTCTTGTTTTAGTGTGAGTTTTGCACTGTCACTCATTATTAGATACGACTTAAAATCGTCGTTTTCTTTTATAATTTTTAAACATTGAACTAATAGCGGTAGTCCACTCGCCCCAGTCGCCGCCACTATGATATTTTTCTCCATCTTACAATCTCCTTTTACTAGCTTTTTATTAGATTTTTATTAGATTTCCACTAGATTTTTATTATCTTTTTACTAGCTTTTTTCTCGCTTTAATATAATTTTTTATTAGCGTTAATTATTATTTATTTTTCCGTTTGCCTCAATTATTTAATGTATTTTTATTTCTATTATTAAATCCTAAATAATCTAAATTTTACTATTAATTATTCAAGTGTTATATTTTTTCTCATTTTATATATTTTAAGTTATATATTTTAAGTTATCTATTTCAAGTTATCTATTTCGTGATTTAAACTTTTCATATAATCTAAATCCTTATCCTATAACCAACGATTAGGGTCGACTTCCATAAATCTAGCCCTTTTAAATCTATCTTTTTGGTCAAATGGAACAGTACAATCGAAAATAGTTTTGCAAGCTATTCCATGGTCCCTTATGCTTGGTGAAAAACTAGGGTCGTTTGATGGGTCTAGTGGATGGCATCTAACTCCTGGAATTGTGATAATATCGACATCTCCCTGGAATCTAGTGTTCATTGCCCACAAAACATCATTCATATCAAAACAGTCGACATCTTCATCAACTATAAATATGTTTTTCAACTCGCTAAATGCTGAAAACGCCAACAATGCCGCTTGTCTTTGTCGTCCTTCATCACTTGCAACAGATTTTTTAAATTGAAGTACTGCCATGTATTTTCCACCGCCTGCTGATGAACAATACACATTTTGTAATCTGCCCGGCATTGCTTTTTCGACCATTCCATATATGCTCGCCTCTGTTGGAATTCCCGCCATAGATACGTGTTCTTCGCTAGGACCTATGCAAGTTTGCATAATTGGATTTTTTCTGTGAGTTACTGCACTTACTTTAATCATCCAGCATTGGTCGCTTGCCGGCCCTGTATACCCCGGAAACTCTGGCATTGCATACCCTGTGTTACTGTTTTGATCTTCTTTTACTCTTACATTTGGAATTACTTCACCTTCTATAACATACTCAGCATTTGCAATAGCTCTTTCGTTGACAGTTAAGCACTTGCAAAGCTCAACAGCCTCTCCCCTAAGTGCACCTGCAACTGCAAGCTCATCATACCCCATTGGCGTTGTCGGTGGTTCAAAGCATGAGCCGATTTCGATTGCAGGGTCAACACCTATGCTTATAGAAATTGGTAACCTTTGTCCTAATTGCTCTGCTCTTTCTGCCATTGCACCTATATGTCTAGCCCCTGGTGTAAAGAATATTGATAATTCATCTTTACTTTGTATACATAGACGGTGGATTGTTACATCACTGCATCCTGTTTCAGGATGTGTTGCATAACACATCCCAAGTGTTATGTATGGTCCGGCATCATCTGGCGTGTTTGTCGGTGCTGGAACTAATTTATATAAATCAAAATCCTCATCAGTTGACTTATGAACGACTTCTTGGCAAAGTGGTTTCTTATCTGTAAGCACTGGTGGTATTGGATTATCGACACTTTTATAAAGAAGTTTTCCCAAATTCTCAGGTTTTTCGCCCAAAAGCATTGCCACTCTTTTTCTACTTGCCAAAAGCCCTATCAAAACTCTCGCATCTTTATGACCTTTTACGTTGTTAAATATCATAGCTGGTCCTTCTTTTGTCGGTCTTTGTACTGTTCCGCCCGCCCCGATGTGTCGATATACTCCAGAAAGTTCTGCCATTGGATCAACTTCAACATCCGTCTCTATTAATTGATTTTCTTCCTTTTGCAATAATTCTAATGCACTTCTCAAATCCCTTACTTTATTCATCTTTCCTCCTATATTAAATATACTTTTATACTTATAAATTTCCTTCTCTTTGCAATTTTCTATATTAATTTTTCAGTTCTCTACATTTAATTAATTTAATTTTCTACCTTAATTATCAGTTTAAAATCTGCAATATAGAAAATCAATTCGACTTATGTTATAATTCATTCAGAAAATGAAACATTCAAATAAAAGATGATAATTATGAATTTATCAACTTTAAATATATTTAAATTAGGGGGATATCATGACTTTTGAACAACTAAATTATTTTATTGCTGTTGTAGAAAGTGATACTTTTTTTGATGCTGCTTACAAAATGAATATTTCACAGTCTAGCCTGTCTAAGCATATTATGAAACTTGAAAAGGAGCTAGATTTAAAACTTTTTGATAGGTCATCTCGAAGTGCAACTTTAACACAAGCTGGGGAATTTTTTTATAATGAGGCAAAACAATTAGTAAAACATTATCAAAATACATTAAAAAACGTCGAAAACTTCAAAACTACTCACGAAAATAAACTACATATTGCAGTTCTTCCAATCCAAACTCAGTACAATTTAAACGAGTTATTTAACAATTTTAAAAGACAAAACCCAAATATAGACCTTAAAATTACTGAGGTTGAAGATGATAAACTTATTGAGGGGATAGAAAAAAATAAATACGACTTGATAATTGCAAGAGAGGCTATGTTTGATAAAGCAAATTTTACAACTTACCTCCTTACACAAGATGAACTTGTTGTCACACTTTCATCAAATCATAGATTTTCACAATATAATAAACTCACTTTTTATGATATTGCTGACGAGGACTTTATCTTGATGAACCCTTATACATCGATTTATCAGCTTTGCATAAATGAGCTAAAAAATCATAACATAAACGCAAATATAATAAAGACTGCTAGAACAGAATCCATCCTCGGCTCTGTCTCTATAAATGAAGGTATTAGCTTGCTTCCAAAGAGCAACTTTGAAGTATTTCACAAGAAAAATATAAACACAATTTCACTAGATCCAAGTATAAAATTGTCCGTTGTTTTAGCAAAACACAAAAGTACTAAGTATAATTTTTCAATAAAGAAATTTATAGATTTTGTAGAAGATTTTAAAAGTGAATTGTAAATATAAGTTATTTACTACATTCATAACGCCAATGACTTAGTGCGTTGCTTAGATAATAAGTTGGAAATTAAAAAGCCCTATACAAAAGCATCCCATGTGCTTTGTGTATAGGGTATTTTAATAATCTATCTCTTAGCTTTTCTATATCCAGCGTTTATCGCATCTTGCTCACTATTGAATACAACAAGATTAGCAGAATCTTTCATATCGTCATAATTTGCTTGACCTGGGCAGTGATATATTTTTGATTTTGAGTTTCCTCTTATCACGCCTGATGCTTGTTGGTTTGAATTAGAATTGTTGCTAATGTTATTGTTTTTATTGCTAGTGCTAGCATTAGTGTTTTTATTGTTGCTAGTGCTATTATTACTGTTATTAACACTATTATTTTGACTACTATTAGTTGATTGTTTATTATCTACATTATTAGATTTATTGCTATTTGAATTATTTTTATTATTTGTAGTTTGTGCAGGTCTTTCCTCTCCACTTAACCAGCTCTCACCTGTAGCATAGTCAATTTCGATTCCAGGCTGAACATTATAAACAAATACATTGAACATTACACCTTCACCGTCATCTTCAACAGAATAAGCTTCCATTTGAACACCTTTTGCAACTAAGTTGTCACCATCATAAACTGGAGTAACTCTGAATAATACGTGGTTATTTGTTTCTTTTACATAGTCGGCAATCATATTTTCAAATGGCAACATTCCATCAACGTTAAAGTATCTAGTTCCTGTAATTAAGTTTCTCTCGTTGGCATCTTCTCCTGCAAGCTGATGTCCTATAAGGTGACATCTGTTATAGATATATCCACCATCAACTAAGCTAGTGTCGTATTTTTTGTTTAACCATCCGCTTGGTTTTACACTACTTATATCGCCTCTTTTTTGAGTAGGCATTAAATCTCTACCTATATTTGCATATGCCTCACCACATCTGCCAAGGCTGTCAAGCGGGCTATATGTTTCAAAAGATGTTGTTGTTTTATCTTTTTCGTCAAAATTAGGTACGTTGTTGTTTAAAGCTACAAAATCTTCACCGCTATACTCTGGTATATTATTTACAGAAGAATCTGTAGTTGTAGTACTGCCTTTTACTGCTCCTAATAAGCTGTTATTTAAAGATGTGTCATCCTCCTCACATCCTACTAACATTAAACTCAGTAAGAATACCATTAAAAATCTCAATAATTTCATTTGTCTATTTCCTTCCTCATCTATACTTCGATTATTTCTGAAATTAAAATTTATTGATTGCATTATTTTAAACATATGATTAGACAGAAATTATTCATAAATCAAATGACTAGTTTGGTTATTTAATTGTAAATTTTCTCTCTTAGTTAGTTTCTGTATTTTTGCTATTTTGTGGTGTTTGGCTAGTAGTGTTGTCGTCTTGATTAAGCTCGCTATCTCCTGTTTTGTAATCTATTTTTATACCAGGTTGAACATTATAAACAAAGACATTAAACATTATCCCTTCGCCGTCATCTTCTACAGACTGAGCCTCCATTTGAACACCTTTTGCGACTAAATTATCTCCATCATAAATCGGAGTAACCCTGTATAATACGTGGTTGTTTGTTTCTTTTACATAGTCAGCAACCATATTTTCAAATGGCAACATTCCCTCAACATTAAAATATCTAGTTCCTGTAATTAAGTTCTTTTCGTTGGCATCTTCACCAGCAAGCTGATGTCCTATAAGATGGCATCTGTTGTAGATATATCCGCCATCAACTAAGCTAGTATCGTATTTTTTATTTATCCATCCAGTTGGCTTTACACTGCTTATATTGCCTCTTTTGGCTGTAGGCATCAAGTCTTTTCCTATATTCGCATATGCAACACCGCATCTTCCCAAACTGTCCAAATCGCTATATGTTTCAAAAGACTTTTTAGCCTTGTCTATTTCGTTATCAAAATCAGGTACATTATTATATAATGCAACAAAAGGTTCCCCAGGATATTCTGGCAAATTATCTAATGTTATTCCCTTATCTCTATTGTCGTCTATATTGCTGTTTTGTGAAATATTTGTGTTCTCGCCACTATTTTGGTTGGTAGTTGTTTGACATCCGACTAAGGTTATACACAAGATAAAAGCCATTAATAATTTTAAAATTTTCATATTTCCCCCTATATAAACAATCTCTTGTTTTATTATAAATACTAATAATTTTAAATATCTATTTCTTTAAAATAATTTTTTTGGTGATTTTCTCATGTGAATTACCGCAAAATTCTTCCTCAGATATTACTTCCCAATTACCATCTGAAAAATCAATATCAAACTTCAAATCGCTTGGATATCTTCTGTTCCAGTAGTAAACGATTATTTTATCAATTTCTGATTCAAACTTGCCCAATTGTTTGTCTTCAATAAACTGAAGATTATCCTTATCACAAAGAGGCAAATCTTCTCTCACAATAATATCTATCGTTGGATTATCTTTTTCAAACATTTTAAAAGAATAACTGTTCATTACAAGACTTTTTCCGTCCATATTGTTATATATATCTTCTCTTATAACTTTATCTTGGCTAAGTCTTCTCTTGTTAAACATCATTCCATTTTTATCTTCTAAACAAACAATTATATTCATTTGTCTACCTCCTCTCCACTCTCTACATTATAATTAATATACCTATTATTTACAATATAAACCTCCTTCTTAAAATCCTGTTTAAAAAAAGGAGATATCTTTGTTTTGATATCTCCTTTTATATAATTTATATTGTAATATGCTTATTTTATAGATGCTTGATAAATGCTGTCTATTGACTCTTCTAACAAATCATCAAACTCTTTTTCAGTTTGACCTGCGTTTAGTCCTTCTGTCAAAGCTCTTGAGAAACTAGCAATAAGCCCAGGATTTTTCGCAAGTTTTTCATTAGAATCTTCTCTTGTATATCCACCTGATAAAGCGACTACTCTAAGTACATTATCGTGTGCGATAACGTCAGAATAGAACCCTTCTTTTGATGGGATAGTAAGTTTAAGCATAACTTTTTGATCTTTATCTAGTTTATCTAAATTTGCAAATATTTCTTTTTTAAGTATTTCTTCGCATTTTTCTTTGTCTGCACTATGGATATCTACTTCCGGTTCGATTATAGGAACTAAATCATAAGACAATATCTTTTTAGCTATATCAAACTGTTGAGCTACTATAGCTTTTATTCCTTCTTCATTTGCAGATTTTATCACAGAACGCATTTTTGTTCCAAATACGTGTTTTTCAATACCTTTTTTAAGAAGTTCGTCCAAAGTAGGAATGTCTTTCATAAGTTGAACTCCGTTTGCTTCTTCTTGAAGACCTTTGTCAACTTTAAGGAAAGGAACTACGCCCTTTTCTTCCCATAGATAATCTGCTGTAAATTTATCGTCGATTTTTCTTTCGATTGTTTTTTCAAACAAAATCGCACCGATTATTTTATCACCAGTAAATGAAGGACTTTTTATTATTCTTGTTCTCATTTCGTGGATTAAATCAAACATTTCGTCGTCGTTGTTGTATTTATCCTCTGGTATTCCATATAATCTAAGGGCTTTTGGTGTACTTCCGCCACTTTGGTCTAATGCCGCTATAAAGCCTTTTTTAGATTTCATTTGTTCTAATTGTTTTTCATTCATAATATGGATTCCCCCTAATTTTTTATTATTTAGTTACGTCAAATCCTATTATTTAATGTTGTTTTTTTATTTAATTAGTATATATTTTTCTGCCAATAAACACCATTTTAGTTGTCTTATTAACTTCACAATACTATATGTTCTATACTACTTTCAATTTTCCTCTTTTATCTTACAAATTTTTCAGTATTTTATAAGTATTTTCGCTTATTTTGAATTTTTATGTAAAATAAAGAAAAATACAACAAACAATTAGCAAGCGATAAAGAATCTCTTATACCACACTAAGAATACATATATAGTGTAAATTTTTCTGGCATTGTTACATCTTTCGTTAAAGTGGTCATCTAGAAGTTTAACAATTTTTGCTGTATCGAAAAACTCACTAGCATAATCACTTGTAAATGCTTCTTTAACCATATCGTAGTATTTTTGTTCTTTAAACCAGAATCTTATTGGAACTGGGAATCCTTTCTTTTGTCTTTTCGCCCACTCCTCTGGCAATACTTCTTTTGCTGCATATCTAAGTGCAACCTTTGTATTTTCGTCATTAACTTTATATTTAGTTGGTATGCTTTCTCCAACTTTCATAACTTCTTTATCTAAGAAAGGAACTCTAAGCTCTATAGAGTGAGCCATACTCATCTTATCAGCTTTAAGAAGTATATCACCTGCTAACCAAAGTTTTAAATCAAGATATTGTTTTTTAGTTACATCATCTTCATTTTTTACATTGTTATATACAGGTCTTGTTATTTCTTTTATTGATGGAGATTTTGTATATGGACTTTGTAATATATCCACCGCTTCTCTTTCTTCAAATATCTGTGCTTGTCCTATGAAGTAATCTTCAACAGAAGATCCACCTCTTATAAGAGTTGTTCTACCTTTGAAGTAAGGCATTTTTTCAGCAACTTTTGCTACTGGTTTTCTTATAAATGATGGTAGTTTTTTATATTTTTTAAGTTTTTCATCATCATCATACCACTCATATCCACCAAAGATTTCGTCAGCACCTTCTCCAGATAAAACAACTGTTACATGCTCTCTGGCAAGTTGTGCTAAGAAATATAGCGGTACTGAAGATGGGTTTGATTGTGGCTCATCCATGTGGTATTGGATAGTCGGCAACATATCGAAACACTCATCAGCAGTTATCATTTTTCTCACATTTTCTATTCCTAATATGTCAGATAGATCTTTTGCTAAGTCTGATTCGTCGAAGTTTTCTTGCTCAAAACCAACTGAGAAAGTCTTTTGTGGCATAAGGCATTTTGCGATATAACTTGAATCTACTCCACCTGATAAGAATGAACCTAGTGGCACCTCACTGTGGCTGTGTACTTCTACTGATTCGCTAACTGCATCTTTTATTCTATTTATACTTTCTTGTAAGTCTATATTTTCTTGATTAAATTCTACATCCCAATACTGTTCTATTTTTATTTTTCCGTCTTTATAAACCATAAAATGACCTGGTTTTAGTTTGAAAACTCCTTTAAAGAAAGTTTCATCAAGTACTGAATATTGGAATGTTAAGTATGGTTTTAAAGCGTGTTTATTTACTTCCTTTTTAAAATTAGGATGCATCAATAAACTCTTTATTTCTGAACCAAATATTAAACTTTTTTGTCCGTCTTTTTCAACTTGAGTATAGTAGAACGGTTTTATACCAAAATGGTCTCTTGCGGCAAATAGAGTTTTTTCGTTTTTGTCCCAAATTACAAAAGCGAACATCCCTCTTAGTTTTTTAACCATTTCAGTTTTACAATCTTCATATAAGTGTATTAATACTTCACTATCTGTTTCTGTTTTAAATATATGTCCTTTTTTGATTAAGTCTTCTCTTAATTCTTGGTAGTTGTATATTTCTCCGTTAAATACTAAAGCTAAGCTTCCGTCTTCGTTGTATAATGGTTGTAGCCCATTGCTTACACCGATTATACTAAGTCTTCTAAATCCTAAAGCGGCATTTTCATCTATATATTCTCCACTTTCATCTGGACCTCTATGGATTATTTCATCCATCATACTCTCCAAAACATTTTTCTTATTCGGTATATTATCTATAAAACCCGAAAATCCACACATAATTATTTCCCCCTAATTATTTTTATATTCTCAATAAACAAGAAAGTTCCTAATACCTCAATAATAGATTTTAAGATATGCATTAAATGAATATTTTTAGTTGTAATCTTTTTAATAATTTTTGAATGATTTTTTTGTAATTTATAATTATCTGTTTCTATATATCTTCCTAATTTGACCCTAAAGCTACCATGAATAATATTACTAAGCTCTGAAATTTGTTTATATTCTCCATCTTTTCTCCTTAAAAATAATCATGCTTTATTAATAAATATATCTTTTCCCTTAATTTATTGAATTTTTTACTTTTATCTGCTCCACTATACCATAAAGTCGACATCATTTTCCATATTTATTACAGTTTTGTAATATAATGTAATAAATTTGAAAATTTATTTCATCTCAAATCCATTTAAGTTATTGTCGAGCCCTGCTATTTGGACCAGTCTTTCAACCCCGACTGATGCAATTGTGACTATGCTTTCTTCGTGGATGAAATCTGTAGAACCTAAATCAAATAGCATACTTGCTCTAGCTTCAAATTCTTCGTCTTCATCCCAAAATAAAAACTGAATCGGCATACATTCAAATGCATTTATTTCATACCCCATGTCAGATGCTTTTATCCTTTTTGCTCCTATTTTTTCGCATGCGTATTGTAATTTATCCATATGACCTGCGAATGTTTCTGCAAAAGGTTTTAAGACAGTTCTTACGAATGCGGGCTTAAATTGAGATGTATTTTTTAGTTTTTCAAACGTTACCCACTCGCCTTTTATTTTAGCCCCTGGTTTCACATAGTAAAACAAAAGATATATGTTGAATTTTTCTGAGATAGAGATTGGAAGATCATCTTCCATTGAAATAATTTCCCCAGTTTCAATATGTATACCGAACTTTCTGCCAAAGTGGTATATTGTAAGATAATCTCCCTCAAGTTTAAGCTCTGGCACAAGAACTCTAAGTCGGTCTTTGTCCATATTCACAAAGACTTCTTGCCATCTTAAGCATGCTGCTTCATAATTTGATGTTATTTTTCTTTTCATATATTCCCCCTATTTATTACTTATTATCTGCTATCTTTTATTTTATCTCTAAAGTAGATTTTTGTAAAACTTCTAACTTATATATGTTTTTATATAATTTTTTGTAAAATGCTTGCAGTTTGTTTATTTTTATCTAAAAAACTTGGCAATTATACTGCTATTATTCAAAATTGATGTATTATACATAAATAAAACATCGCTATTTTCTTTTATTTTTATATATTTTTCAAACTGCGTTGAATTTATATATCTCAAATCTATAAGATGTATTTTTGAATAATTTTTTATTAAAAGTGGCGATAAACTGCTCCCAAACGAATCCCTAAATATATAGAGCTCTTTGCCTGTTGTGTTTGATGGATTTTCGATAGTTAAAAGAGATTTCGCCCCACCTAAAAACACATCATATGAATCTACGTTTTTAAAGTCTTTGTCGTCGTATACTTTTACATATTTTTGTTTTTCATAATCATACACCTTGCAATTTTCTATTGTTTTGTCATTTAAGTATGTCAACTTGTCTGGTTTTATATTAGACGCCGATTGACCGTAGTATGAACCGTAGAAATTCTCAAATACTTTTTTTCTATAAGCATCATTTCTTTTTTTATCATTATCCATGGATTTCAGTATTTTGTCTGCAACTTGTGTTAGGTTTTCTTGCTTCCAATGCAAGTCAGTCCTATAGTAATCTCCAATTTTTAAATCATTTGTAATATCTATATAATCCATATTATGAGTGTTGTTTTTCATTATATTTATAAGTTTTTCATAATCTAGGTGTAGATAACCATTTTTCTGTGCTACAAAGTAGTTCTTGTCAGGAACTATTGTGTAGTATATATTTGAATTTTTAAAATAAGTCTGGGCTATTTTGTTGTATAAATTAGCACTGTTGTAAATTGAGTTTTC
Organism: Clostridium sp. 2218st1_F5_2218SCRN_220325; assembly: GCF_039062665.1. Lineage (NCBI taxonomy): Bacteria > Bacillati > Bacillota > Clostridia > Eubacteriales > Clostridiaceae > Clostridium > Clostridium sp. 2218st1_F5_2218SCRN_220325. Next base: position 177,582 of record NZ_JBCLNH010000001.1, read on the forward strand.
GTTTAATTTATACTCCATTTTATAAATCCCGTCATCTACTATATAGATATCGTTGTTGTCTTTTTCGTGAAATATCTTTGTATTTACAAAAGTCTTTATCTTTCTGAAGTTTTCCCTAAGATAAAATTGATCTAGTAAGTATTCTTCCATCTCTTCAAAATAGTTTCCATTTAATAATTTTTCTATCTTAAATTCTGGAAGTTGTGCTAATTTACGTCTTTCTTCATAAGATATTTCTTTGTCTTTTGCAAAAATATTTACTATCATAAATAAAACTAAGAAAATTCCAAAACTACAGCTTATAACTATGTTTTTTATTTTTGTGTTCATCTTAATCCCTCCTAGAACCTAAAATATAAAAACGGATTAAACGAACCGTCTATTAAATATGCTGTCACAACAACTAATAAAACTATGTTTAATATTGGATTTATTGTAGAGACTACTTTTTGCCCTGTGACATTTTTGTTTACCTTTTGAATAATATTTTTCAAAATAGGCGTCGCACCTATCACACTTACTATCAAAAGTACTGTGTAGCTTTTTAGATAATAAGTAGAAAAATCATTGTATAAATCTAACCCCCTAAAATTAAACATATTGTAAAGACTTGACCACAAATCTTTTATATTTTCATTATTAAAAATAACAAAACTTATTATGATAAAGAATTTTGCATATATATGTTGAATTAATGCTGGGAGTTTGCTCAATATATTTTGTAAAAACAGATTTTCTATTATAAGAAGTAGAGCAAAATAAAGCCCCCACAAAATAAAGTTCCAGCTATCTCCATGCCAAAGCCCTGTCAAACTCCACACTATAAGTAAGTTAAAAATCCATCTTCCCCTGCTCACTCTGTTTCCACCTAGAGGAATATATACATAATCTCTAAAAAAGCTAGAAAGCGAAATATGCCATCTTCTCCAAAATTCTTTTATGCTCTTTGATATAAATGGATAGTTGAAGTTTTCTAAAAAGTCAAACCCAAACATCCTCCCAAGCCCGATTGCCATGTCGCTATATCCCGAAAAATCGTAGTAAATCTGTAGAGAAAAGAAAATCGCCACCATCCAATAAGACAGGACGCTTTTTTCATTACTCTTAGTCATAATGTCGACTATCATTCCTAAGTTGTTTGCCAAGATAATCTTTTTAGCAAGACCAACCACAAATCGATTTACACCGTATGCAAATTTATCAAATGAATGTGTTCTGTTTTTTAGCTCATCTTCTATCGTAGTATATCTCACAATAGGCCCTGCGATAAGTTGTGGGAATAGACATACATAAGTCGCAAAATCTACAAAACTTCTACATACTTTAGCATCTTTTTTATACACATCCACAATATAACTAAGCCCTTGGAAAGTGTAAAAACTAATTCCAATCGGCAACACAAGTCTCAATAGTTTTATATTTGAATTTGAGATGTAATTTATGTTTTTTATTATAAAATCCATATATTTAAATACAATTAAAATACCCAAACTCACTACTAAACCGCTTACTAAAAATAATTTTGAATATCCTTTTTCTCTAAATTTCTCTATTAAAATACCGTGAATATACGCACTAAACGCCGATATCAACATCAACACTGTGTATTTTGGCTCTCCATAAAAATAGAAAAATAAACTCGCCAATAATAAGATAATATTTTTATATTTGTCTTTAGATACAAAATATAAAATCAAAGTAATTGGCAAGAAATAATATAAAAAACTTACACTCGAAAATAACACTTTTAACCTCCAAATTTATATAATAATAGCCTGAAAAATTTCTTCTCAGGCTATCTTTTTTCTATTTTGAATTTGCTAAGTTTAAGAAAGCTTCTTTTATTGGAGTCGCTTCTTCTTTATCCGCCATTAAAAATAGTACTACGTTTCCTACGTTTTCTACTACTACTTCTTCAGCTTCAACACATATCCATTTTCTTGGATTTGCATTTTCTTTTATTTGTTTTTTCACAGCTTCGACATCTGCATTATCGTCTAATCTAAGTAATACTAATTCATAAGCGATTGCATTCATGCTTGGCTCTGAACATATACCTTCTTTGAAGTCTATGTTGCTATCTCCTAAGTACATATCTGCATTTGATTTATCTAATGTAATATTTTCATATCCTTTTAGATAATCATTCATCTCTTTGTCGTCGAAATTAGCCGTTTCGTAGATTTTTTCTACGATTTTTGTTAAGTCCTCTGATAAACCTGGATCTGATTTAGTTTTATTTGAACTACACCCTACTAATGAAAGTAGCATTATTGTCGCCATAAAAATACTTATAAATTTTTTCATGCGCCTTCTCCTTATATTTTAAATTATCTTCAATTTATCATAATAATATAAGTTACTCAAGTTACAAAAAGTTACAAGATTTTTTATATTTTTCAGCTTATTTTTTGTTCTCGTCGTGTAAGTCTTTTACATATTTTTGGTCTAAGATGCTCTTTTTGTCGCCATATGCACATTTGCTGAATAGCTGTTCTGCCTCTTTAACATCAAGCCCCTTTATAGTCATCTTTTGTGGCTCGGCCTCTCCAAGATTATCTTTATAAAGCATGTATAGATAATTTACGGCTTGTGGCAAAAATCCAAGCAATCTCGCACCGATACAGTCTGCTGCAACTGGGTCTGTGCCTGCGATTATAAGCCCTGGTGTGTCTACTGCCTTTCCGAAAATTGGCCCAGTTCCTATCATAGCCTTGTCCATACTTATTATAGATAAATCAATTGGAACTTGTTTTGCAAAACTGCGTATAAATCCATGCAAGTCTTCGTGGATTCCTGTGTTCTTTTTCGGAAATCCATGCACACTAGCAGGAGGATACCCAAGACAGATGTTTTTGATGCTCGCTGTGATTGTCGCCTCTTCGTGGTATTTAAGTTGAGTAAATGAAATTATAACATCTGCATCTTCAATTACTTTGTTTAAAGGTGTCGATTTTAAAATCGGTCCGTCTAGCTCTATATCAAAGAAAGGACCGTAGTTCATATCTACAAACTTTACGTTTTCTTCTTCTATTATTTTGTCAAATCCCGCAGTTTGTAAGACCTTCATGCTATCAGTTCCTCCAGATCCAAATGCTATGTATATTTCTGATGGCTCTCTTTGTTTTACATATTGTATTAATTTTTTAAGCGTCTTTGGTCCTGATACAACCCCATCTTTCGGCTTTTTATCTTTCACTCCATTTGGTGTGATTATTACCTTGTCGCCCTTTTTTATAATTTTATCCACAGGCAACATATCAAGCGCCTTTTCAAGCGAATGACCCTCTGTCATTCCTTTTGTAATTGCTATTATCGGTTCTTTTATTTTTCGATTATGTCTCATGCTTTCACCTCTAGTTAGAGTTTTTGCAATTTTGGGTTTATTATGCATTCACTTCGTTCATGTCGCCAACGAATCAAAGATTATGTTGCTTAAAATTCGCTATGCTCATATCGCCAACGAATCGGAGATTCCGTTGCTTTAAAAAAGGAGTAGATATATTTTATACCTACTCCTTTTTGTTAGATTATTATACCCTCAAAGTGGTCCATTTCGTGTTGGATTATTTGGGCTACGAATCCGTTAAATACTTGTGTTTTTTCTTTGAAATTTGCATCTAGATATTTTACTTCTATTGTTTCGTATCTAGTTGTTGGTCTTGCTCCTTCTAAAGACAGACAGCTTTCTTCTGCTTTGTAAGGTTTTTCTTTTTTTAGTATAACAGGGTTTACCATAGGGACTATTATATTTCCTCCTACAGCAAAAACTAGTATTGTCTTTTTGAACCCTATCATATTTGCCGCAAGCCCTACACAACTGTCAAGATTTGCTTTTAGTGTATCGATTAAATCAGTTACTATTGATTTATCTTCTTTTGTTGCTGGCTCTGATTTTTGTTCTAGAAATAATACATCTTTTACTATTTGTCTTATCATTGCTATCCCCCTTGTATTTCCTATAAATTATAATTATTCGATTTCTGCTTTTTTAATTCCATATATATTCTAAATGTTTTTGCTCTTGATGTCACTATTTATCTAATACTTCTATAATTTAATATTACACTATATTTTGATTTGTTGTTTAGAATTTTAATAATAAAAAATAAACGGCAAATTTAAAATTTACCGTTTACTTATATGTGTGCTTTTTTATATTCAATTAATACTTTTAAAGCAAAATCTACTATTTAGTTTTGTACCCAAAGTCAGGTATGTTATGCCATCTATTGCGTAGATAGTGTGCTGCCATTTTAGGTTTTCTATCTCTTGTAAATACTCCCTTTTTGTTTCCTTGAACACGTATTATACCTTGGCTTGTTGCAAAATCAGCAAAGTTCCATACTTGTTCTCCTATGAAGTTAGGGAATTTATCAACTACTTCATGGTTAGCTTCTAAGTACTCTACTTGGTATTCTTCTGTGAACATAACTGAAGTAGTGTCGCGCATTCCACAAACTGTATCTGCACCATATTCAGTAAACATTACTGGTTTACCTGGGCATCTTTTATTCCATCCTTCAAGTTCTGCATTTAGGTACATTTTTGCAGCTTCTAAATCTCCACCTTGAGCATACCATCCGTAGTATCTGTTTAAGCAAAGTACATCTACTAACTCTGCTATTTGACATCTATCTGGTGTAGATTTTAAGTAAGTAACTACTGTTACAGGTCTTTTTTGTGGGTCTAATTCTCTTGTTAATTCTATAAGTGGTTTGAAATATCCATCTGCACCTTTTTCATCTGATGCTGGCTCATTTGCAACAGACCACATTACTACACAAGGGTGGTTTTTATCTCTTGCTACTAATTCTCTTATTATATCTTGGTGATGTTCAAAAGTTTGGATTTCTTTCCATGTATCTCTTTTTTCTCCACCAGCCATCATTGTAGCCATGAAGTTTAAATGTACACCAACAGCAGGAGTTTCGTCTATAACAACTATACCTTCTCTATCTGCTAGTCTCATTATTTCTTCTGAATAAGGGTAGTGAGCTGTTCTAAATGAGTTTGCTCCTATCCATTTCATTAAGTTGAAATCTTTAACATTTAATGCTTCGTCGAATCCTCTTCCGTGTATGTGAGAGTCTTCGTGTTTTCCAAATCCTTTGAAGTAGAATGGTTTATTGTTTATTAAAAATTGTCCATCTGCTACTTTTACAGTTCTAACCCCAAAAGGTTGTTCATATGTATCTATTATTTCATCATTATTTACTAAATCTACTTTTAAGTTATATAAGTAAGCATTCATTGGCTCCCATAACTTAACATCTTCTATTTGTAAATTACCTTTTGCTCCTTCGCCTCTAGCTACTACGTTGTTATCTTCGTCTATTATGCTTACAACAACGTTTGCATCTCCATTAACTTCTACTTCATAATTTACTTTTCCTAAAGTATTTTCAAAATCAGTTACTACAGTAACGTCTTTTACAAAAGTTTTAGGAGTAGTATATATTTTTACTGGTCTGTGAATTCCTGCATAGTTGAAGAAGTCAAAGTTAACAGGATTTGTGATTTTTGTTGAACCATCTGGTAATTTAGTTTCGTGTATCATACCAACTGGTAATGTACTTTCATCTAATATATTGTTTACTGCAACAGTTACTCTGTTTTTCCCAACAGCAACAACATCATTTAATTCAGCTTCAAATGGTGTAAAGCCACCTTTATGCTCAACTAATAATTTTCCATTAACGTATACTTTAGCATGATGAGTAGCTGATCCAAATCTAAGAACTACTCTTTCATCTAACATATTCTTATTTATTATAAATTCTCTTTCATACCATACCCATCCTACATGGTCTCTAAATTCTGCACTTTCTACTAAATCATTGTAAGAAGATGGAACAGCCATTCTTATAGCATCTTTAAGTCCAGATTCATTCCATTTTTCTTCAAATCCAGTACCTTTGTCTAATTTAAAGTTCCATATACCATTTAAGTCAATAACTTGTCTAGTTTCTGTCATTATTGGATATAACATTTTTTCACCCCATCATTAATTTTTTATTTATATATTTATGCTAGTATACTATCATATTGTTAAAACAAAAACAATATTTTTCCAAATACTTTTTTACAAATGATAATTTTTTCATGTTACTTTTTTACAGGTTTCTACTTTTTAGTAACTTTGTCATTTCTTCCCCTGATTCCTGCATTCCTCTCAAAAACCATTCTTCAATCCACCCATAAATACCATTAGCAATAAAAGCTACCGTATAGGCATCAAGATTTGTATACTCCTCCTTAGGTCCTAAAAGCTCCATAATAATATCTTTAAGAAAATACAAAATCCCCCTATCTTTTAATAGTAAATAGAAATCCTTGTATTCTGTGAGATAGGCAAATATATCTCCAATAATATCATCCTCACTATAATCGCTCATCATTTTACAATGATTTTCATGCCATTCATTTACTGTTAAGTGCATATACTCTTTGATTACACTATCTTTATCCTCATAGTTTCTATAAAAAGAAATACGGCTAACTGGAGATTTAGTTCAAACAGCTCTTAATTATGTAAGCTTAAATCTTCGTGACAATGAACTTGTTGCTATTCTTGGGCCAAGTGGTTCCGGGAAAACTACTCTACTAATTTGAGATGTTGTGCAGTTATATTTTTCTTCTAAAGCTTTTATCTTTTCTCCTCTTTTAAGGTTACCTTCAGTAAAGTAAGGGCTATCTATAACAGCCTCTTTTCCTTTAGTTTCAAGCTTTTGGAAAAACCCACTGCATAATCCGAAGTATGGCATAGCTAGATTATTAGAGTTTTTATGATACTTTATCATTTCTTTATCCATAGTTACCATAGTTTCATCAGGGAATGGTTTCATATTGTCAGATGCAATATTAAATAACATTTGATTAGCCACAAATCCTCTATATCCCTTTTCCTTGCAATAATTATCTGCTTCTATCATCCTTTCAGTTGTCCAGTTTGAACATCCATAATATCTTATTTTACCTTGTTTAACAAAAGATTCCATAACCCCTATTAAGTCACTTACAGGTTGGCTTAAGTCATCTCTATGATAAAAATATATGTCTATACAATCTATACCTAATGCTTTTAAGCTTAAGTTTAAGTCATACTCCATATCCTCTTTACTCATTCTACTTATATTCATAGTATCCATTTTAGGATGTCCACCTTTAGTCATTATAACTAAATCATCTCTTCTACCTCTATGCTTTATCCAATCACCTATAACTCTTTCTGCACGACCTATCTCTGGTTCAACCCAATCAGAGTAAATTCTTGCACAGTCTATAACATTTCCACCTAGGTTAATATATCTTTCTAATATTTCAAACGCATCTTCATTATCCCATGCAAGTCCAGCGTTTACTGTTCCAAATCCTATTTTACTTAATACTAAGTCAGTATTTTTTATTTTTATATTATTTGACATCTTTGTCCACCTTTCTTGTCTTATATAAATTCGTCAACCTATTTGGCTAGTTGAAATAGTTTTCTGCAGTGTATTGTATTATTTATTTTATCATATGCTTGCTAATATTATTTTTTAATTTTATTTTGTATAGCAAAATACTCATATCTAATTGATATGAGTATTGGTGGATTTTTATAAAATTTCAGCATTATATTATTATATACGTACTATGTATTTATCTTCTCTCCTCAGGATAAACAAGTCCCCACTCTCTTCTTATCCCAGTCATTATCTCCATAACATCTTTCGTATAGTCAAGGTGAGCGACTTCTCTATCGCCCATTACTGCTTTTTCCATGTCTTGCATTTCGTAAAACAGTGCATCTTCGTGTTTGCCGACTTCGATTTCTTCTCTTGCGCCTGTTTCTGTATAAGTTATGACTGCTTTTTGTGCTCTTGGGTATTCCATAATTTCGATATAACCTTTGTCACAAGATATCATCCCTCGTTTTGGTTGTTTTGAATGAAGTGTAAGTGATATTGTCGCCATCTCTTGCTCATCGTTCATAAGAAGGATTCCTGCTTGTTCGTCTACTCCTGTTGGTGCGTATTTCACCTGGCTTAGCACTTGGTTTGGTTTTGATGACATAAACCATCTCACAAATGAAATAGCATAAACTCCTATATCGAGAAGTGCTCCACCTGCTAGGTTCATATTGAAGAATCTATTTTTCATATTGTACTCTTTATAACTTCCGAAGTTCATCTGAATCATTCGCACTTCACCTAAGTCGCCACGCTCTACTATTTCTTTTAACTTTTTATATAAAGGCATGTGGTAAATCGTCATTGCCTCTGCTAACACGACGTTGTTTTTCTCTGCAAGTTCGATCGCTTTGTTTAACTCGTCGCTATTTAATGTTATTGATTTCTCGCAAAGTATATGTTTGCCGTTAGAGATCGCCTCCATCATAAAGTCTATATGTGTGTTGTGTGGTGTTGTTATATAGATTATGTCCACATTTTTATCAGAAAACATCTCGTGAAAATCGTCGTATACCTTTTGTACTCCGTATTTTTCTGCAAAATCAACTGCCTTACTATGCGTTCTGTTGCCGACTGCATATATTGATTTGCCCGCTTTTTTCAAAGCATTTGCCATTTCATTTGCAACTACCCCTGTTCCTAATATTGCCCAATTAAATTCCCTTTTGTTCATAATTTCCTCCAAATATTATTTATTTTCTCTGTTGTAAGTTTATCACTATATATTTATTTTACCAATATTTTTTGGTGATTTATATTCTTGGTTTAAGTTGTATATTAATATCTATATCAATATACTTATTTATTGAGATACTTATTTATTGAGATACTTATTTATTGATATTTTTGAATTATCGTTGTAATATTGTTTTGTGCAAAACAATTATAGATAAATAGTTTTGTACAAAACATTTTTTCTAGGAGGCAAATATGAAATCACAATTTCCAATAGGACTACATATAAATAAGCTTAGTCGTATAATATCGAGAAAGGTGGACGCTGCTGTTTTAAACGTGATTGATGACAATATCACAGTATCTCAGGCATATGTAATAGATTTTATAACTGACAATAAAGACAAAGACATATTCCAAAAGGACTTGGAGCTTGAGTTTGATTTAAAGCGTTCTTCGGTAAGTCTTATGCTTAATAATATGGAAAAACACGATCTTATAAAGAGGGTGCCAGTAGCTGGTGATGCCCGTTTGAAAAAACTTGTTTTAACAGAAAAGGCTGTTGAAATATCAAGGAAAATCTCATCTGCTATAGATTCTGTTGAAGGTAAATTATTAGAAAATATGGAGCAAGACGAGATAAACAGTCTTTTAAATATGTTGGGTAAAATTAGATCAAATATTGAATAGCACTGTTATTTTAAATTAAAGATTATCAATATAAGTCTATATATATAAATTGATTTATATTGATATAAATCTATCTATATTGATATAAACCTTATATAAATCAATGAAAATAACTATATTAAAATTTGGAAAGGAAGGCACATATATGTCAAAGGTTAAAGATTTTACACAGGGAAAAATTTTCTCACCTCTAGTAACATTCATCATCCCTATATTAGCGGCATTATTTTTGCAGACTATGTATGGTGCGGTGGATTTACTTGTAGTTGGTAGATTTGGTCATGCGGCGGATGTTTCTGCTGTTTCGACTGGGAGTCAATTTATGCAAGTTATAACTCTTACAGTTACAGGGCTTGCAATGGGAATAACTATATTAATAGGTCAAAAACTAGGTCAAGGAAAGAAAAAGGACGCTGGTGATGTTGTCGGCAGCGGTATCTCAATATTTGCAGTAATAGCAATCATCTTAACTATTGTTTTCGTTACATTTGCGCCAGGCGTTGCGTCATTTATGAATGCACCAAAAGAGGCATTTGATAGCACTTCAACTTATATCAGAATTTGTTGTGCTGGGTCTATTTTTATAGTTGCATACAACGTAATCGGCGGTATTTTTAGAGGGCTTGGAGATGCAAAAACTCCACTTATGACTGTTTTAATAGCATGTATTGTAAATATTGTAGGCGATTTAGTATTTGTCGGTTATTTTAATATGGCATCTACTGGGGCTGCGTTTGCAACTGTTCTTGCACAAGCTGTCAGCGTTATTTTATCGCTAGTAATAATCGCAAAAAGAGGATTGCCTTTTGAGTTTTCGCTAAAAAGCATAAAATTCCACAAAGGGCTAACTTCACAAATAATAAAATTCGGTGCACCGATAGCTCTACAAGAACTACTTGTTCAAATATCATTCTTAGTAATCGTAATGATTGGTAATTCTATGGGTGTTGTTCCATCAGCTGGTATGGGTGTTGCCCAAAAACTAGCGGCGTTTATAATGCTTGTTCCATCGTCATTCTCACAAGGTGTTTCGGCATTTGTGGCACAAAACTACGGAGCACAAAAATACGACAGAGCAAAAAAAGCACTTATTTATGCAATTGGAACTTCATTATGCTGTGGTGTTTGCATGTTCTTCTTGGCATTTTTCAAAGGAGATATGCTTTCTTCGATATTCTCTACTGATCATGAAGTTATTCTTGCTGCTTGGGATTATCTAAAATCATATGCAATAGACTGCTTCTTTACTGCATTTTTATTCTGCATGATTGGTTTCTTAAATGGATGTGGAAAAACAACAATCGTAATGATTCAAGGTATAGTCGGTGCGTTCTTCGTGAGAATACCTGTTGCTTATGTTATGAGTAAAATTGAACCAGTTTCTTTATTTAGAGTTGGTCTTGCAACTCCATCATCTACAATTGTTCAAATCGTAATATGTGGTGTTTATTTATTCTTCTTGTCGAGAACATTATTTAAAAAAGAAGAAACAAATGATGCCCCTAACCATGAATTATGTGATGCAGAAGCATAAGAAAATTATAATAAAATCTGTATGATAATAAAAAAAATAAGCATGTCTTAGTAATGTCAACAGATACTAAGGCATGCTTGTTTAATTTGTTGTAAGTGATTCGCAATATATTAATATTGTTTAATACTAATAAAATTAATTATTAGTATTAATTTTATACTTATCAAATCTAAAAGTAACAGTAAATTTCACAAAGTATACAATCCAAATAACAATCGATATCCATAAAACTAATTTAGATATTAGAACATAGCCAATTGCTCCTACTAAAAGTATTAAAGCTAATTTTAACATTATTATTCCATAATCTTTACTTAGTTTAAATTCATCATATAATTCTCTTTCATTTTTTGATATGAAATAATATCCAGTGATTAATATGGATGCTTTATCTTTAAGAAGAAAAAACATACATGATACGAATAATAATGCACATGACATAAATAATGAAATTTTCAACATACTAATTCCCCCCTTCATTTCATTCGTAATATATAACAATTGCGAACTTAATTATATTATATATTATTAATCACTAAGTTAGCTATCAGAATCTATTTTCAATCCATTTTAATTATATATTGACAGTTTCACAGGCTTATGTAATAGACTTTATATTAACTTCGCAAAATGCGTATAATATTGCAATCATCTAAAATCTAAAATAAATCAAATATATTAAAAACTCCCACATCGAAATTTAAATCAACATGGGAGTTTTTATCTATTTTACAAGTTTTTCTCTCTCTTCTATACTATGATATTCTGTAACCTTATGACCAATTCTTCCGATAAAGTTAGACATTGCTCTGATTTCATTTATAGCTTTATCTTTTTCTATTCCTTCTGTTACTAATTCTCTACGGCCAACATTACTGTATTTGTAAGTTACATATTTATCTCCAACTTTCCAAACTTCTCTTCTCTCACTACCTACTCCAGTTTTATAGTCTATTTGTGTACCATATACTAATTCTTTTTCGCCAAGTGCTTTAAATTGTAGTTCTATTGCAAATTCGTCTTCTATGTCTTTTTGTTTATTTAAAATTGGAAGTTTATTATATATTTCAATAGCATCATAAAATCCTATTTCATCTCTTTCAGTTTTATCAAATACTATAAGTGGCATTTGTTCAACATCATTAAGTTCGTTAAATTGGATTTTACACATAGCATCTGTATCTGCATATAATCCTGATGCATGCATAGATTTTATAAAGTTTAATATCTCTTCAAGACCATCTAATCTCTCGAATGTTATAAGTTTTGCATCATGTGTCATTACCTTTTCTACGCTTTTGAAGAATTTAAGTACACTATTTGCAACAACTATTGAATTTTCAACCTCATCTATGCTCCAAAAGCTTTTTAATTTAGGTAAATTAGTAATTTCAAGCATTGATCTATTAGATATAACTAAATCAAATTTTTCTTCTTTAAAGAATTTGTCCACTTTTTTTGCATCAACTGCTTCAAACTTTACATTCTCAACCCCTAGTTTTTGAGCTATTTCCTCTGCACATTTAATTCCCTTTTTACACTTATCCACACCAATTATTTCTGAATTTGGATAAAGATTTGCAATAAAACAAGTAGTTATACCATTGTCACATCCTAAATCAAGTATTTTCTTTCCATCTAGGTTTTTATCATATGAATTTTTAAAATCTATAAACCATGCAAAAAATTGTCTATATAAATCATAGTAATATCCGGCAAAATCCATAGTTGTTTCTAAATCTTTATTTTTTACCGTGTATATTTTTCCGTTTCCTTTATCTTTTCTAAGAGCTACTGCCAAATCCAAATCTTGTGTTAAATTCACCTTATGCTTTTCATCTATTTTCTTGAAAAATTCATCTCTATCATTTTCCTCTAGTATTCCTAATTTTTCAAAAAACTCCCCTATCACATTGTTGTTTAATTGTTCCATAATGCTAAATTTCTCCTTTAATATTCCCTTTTCCCATTTTATCTCTTATCAATAACTACTCTATACAACCCCATAAAAATTATTTTTAGTATATCGTAATTATGCCTATTTATATTATAACGTTTTTTATATTCATTTGTATTTTATTCCAACATATAGTTTTTTAATATAAAAAGACCAGGTATTGCTACCTAGCCTTTCGTTTTATAGTTCATTATTAAAGAATATTTTTACTTCGCTGTCTTTGAAGTCAATTCTGTAATAGTCGTATTCGTCATCTTCATCATAATACTCAGTAAACATGTCAAATGCTTCTGTTGCATGTACTAATTTTTCAATAGAATCTACTTTGAATTTTTCCATGTTCACATTTGTGTTGAAATATATACCAGTTATCCCCTTGTTTGTGTCCATCTTTAGCGAACTCGCATCATTTAAATATATATCGAATGCATTTGTTGTGATATATATACATTCTAGATCCTTTTGAGTTATTCTTTCTAACTCTGCTAATATTTCTTCTGGTTTTATTATTTCTATCATGTTATACCCCTCCCATTTTGGTCTTTAATTGTAGTATACCACAATATTCCAGTACCGAAACATTATTTAAATATTAATATTATTTTTCAGAGTTTGATAAATTTTCTGTGCAGAATAGATTGATTGCATCTTTTGCCATTTGTTCATCTGCATCCACTGGTATTCCTGATGCCATCCAATAAGCATATTTACCTTGGTCATATTTGCATAATTCGTCTAAATCACTGCCATAGCGAAACTCAATATGATAAGTTGATTGTGGTGTGTCGGGTGCTAAGCAGAAGTAAGTGAATTCGCCTGCATCTTTGTCAGCTGTTTCAAATTGATAAAATCCTGTGTTTTCATCATATCCAACATATTTATATGTATATAAAATCGTGGATTTTTCTCATCTTATACACCCTGTTTCGATTTAAATACTCCATCTCATTAAACGCATCTTCTCCTTTTAAATCACTCAAAAAAAGTAGTAATTCCAATACTTTTATCTTTAAATACCCAGGTTTTCTGTTTTCTTTTATTGAATATAATTCCGAAAAAATATGCTCTATCGACTCATTCGCCCTCATCAAGAAAAACTTCCCCTCATCACAATTAAATTAAGCAGCGCACAAGCACTGCTTAATCAAACTATATATCTAAAATTTAAATCATTTGTTATTTATAATCGAATTAGCTCCTATAAATGCGGTTACAGTCGTTGCTATTGCAGGTCGTGTATGATATTAAATGATTATTTTTAAATGTCATAGATTGTCCTTTATTTTTTAGGGAAACTATATGATAATACTGCCAAATTTATATTACTGACTTCGATTTGATTACTCGCTTTTTATTACTAACTTCTATTTCATTACTTGCTTCTTAATTACTAACTTTTTATTACTCACTTTGTTTTAATGCGCCTACTTCGGGGCCGATACTTGTTAAGTCGATATTGTTTATGCTGCAAAAATATTTTAGAAGGTCATCTGCAGATTTTTCGTACTTTGTACCCTTTTTCATGTCTGCAATATCTCTCAAAACTTGTACTGCCATTTGGTCTGTCATATATCTAAACAAGCCAGTTCCCCATCTTGTGTTTTCCTTTTTTCCGCTGTTGCTGTAATAATTCCAAAAGAGCATTTTTTTCGCTTCACCTTCTGAAAGTTTTATTCTATATCTCGATTTTGGAGCCGACATAACGTATCCTTCTTCGTTATTTTCAGGGTCGCCCGCAAACACCTCATCAATCAAAAACACCGCAAATATATATCGCTTGTCTTCTGCCATGTCTGGATTTACAGTTGTTAAGATTGCAAGGTGATTTTCCTTCGCTCCGACTATTCTTCTTGGAACTGACTCCCTTTTTTCATCGAGGGTAGCGCCTGCATATGCAGTCCAATTTTTCAACAAATCACTTTCATAGCAAATACCCTCATCTTCATAAATTTGCTCCAACTTATCTCTATCAATCATATTGTCGTAATAATGTCGACATGCGCAGTCTTGGAATTTGCACCATTCGCCCCTGCCCCTATCGATATTTTGAGCAATCGTTCTGTTACTACATATCCCACTAAATCCAACTTGTTCGCTGGACTTACCACCATCACAATAATTGCACTTAAATGCTATATTATGCCCTTTATCACTCTTGTTATGCTTGCCCTTTTCCTTTGTAGAAGTTATTTTCTTACCTTCCTTTTTCGCTCTCTTTCCTACTTTTGTCTTTCTAATTATCGGCTCATCCCTAATAAGATTTTTCTGTTCTTTTTCAATCTCTCTTTGTCTGATGATTGCCTCTTTTCTATCTATATCTTCCTTTTTTTGTACCAAATCAGCCACATAAGCCTTGAATTTTTCGTCCTTCGCTCTAATAATGTTTTTAAAAATATCTGGGAATTGGAATTCTTTTTGGTCACCAGAGAAATCAACGATAATATATGACTCTCTCTCTCTGATTTTATGATCACAAATTTTCCCCTCCCCAAGAGATTTGTGCTCAACAACTTGACCTATAACATTCATTTTATCTTCCCCCTTTTTATAAATAATCTATCTTTTTTAATTAAATTAGACTATATTTATGCTCGAACTAAAACTGCCCATACTATAATTATACATTAAAATTGTTCGAAAAATAATCAAATAAATTTGAAAATTTTTTGAACCTGGCTTTGCTTATATCGCGCCCACCTGTAAAATAAAAAAATTCACTTCGCTCATTGCGCCAACGACTGCGTCCGTTGCTTAAAATTCACTTCGTTCATGGCGCTAACGACTGTGTCCGTTGCTTTAGTTAATAGGTTGGAAATTATACATTATCCACAAACCAGATAATATATAATTTCCTTATAATTAAAAAAAGTAGGGGTATTTTTATATACACCTACTTTTGCTTACTTTTATTCTGCTCTCTTCTATTCGACTGATTTTAATGCATCTATCATATTTATGTTTTTCAATCTTATATGCATCATAAACATAACACATACGGCGAAAATCATTGTGATGATCCCCGCTATTACATAAGTCACCATATGAACTACTGGTATCAGCATCATATTGTCGAGTTCTGACGTGCTGACTAGGAATAAATATAAGAATCGACCTAATACAGAGCCTGCAAGAATTCCTAAAAGAGTTAGGATTATGTTCTCTCTGAATATATACATGTCGACTTCATTGTCGTAGAAACCTAGCACTTTTATTGTCGAAATCTCTCTTATACGCTCAGATATATTTATATTTATAAGATTGTATAAAACGACAAATGCTAAACTTCCCGATGCACCTATAATAACTAACATAACTAGCCCTAAATCCGCTGATTCACTCATGCTTCTTATCTTAGATGCTAATGTCACATTTGTGACTTTGTTGTTGTTCATTATTTTTTCGGCTACTTTATCCTCGTCATCTACATTGTCTTTAAAGTTTAAAAGTTGCGCGTTATAGCTCGCTTTTTGTCCGAATACCTTGTTGTAATATGTCGGTGATAAATATACATAGTGTCCTGAATAATTCTCCGTAATATGATCGACTTTTATTTTATATGGATTATTTTCAGAATCCCTCATAACTATCTCGTCGCCAACTTTTGCATCTAAAAGTTTCGCTAATTTTTCATTTATAATAGCCCCATCGTCGCTTAACTCATACTTTTCACCAGTCTCCCTGTTGTATAATCCCATATACTTAGATAATTCTTTCGGTTTTTCTGGTACATACATAGTCGCCGTTTGCTTGCTTATTGTCTTTTTATTAAACGTAACTGAGTCTTGATATACATTTAAGCTGCTTTTGTATTCAGGCAAGTTTTTTAAATTATCTTCGTATTCCTTGTCGTCTTCTTGTGTCGAATCTTCACCAAATACTACAAGTGCATCGTATTTTATTATCTTGCCAAACTGTATGTCGCTTACATTGTCGTTTGAATATTGAAGTCCCAACCCTGCTATTAATATAGCTGTACACCCAGCTATTCCTATAATCGTCATCAACATTCTTTGTTTATATCTGAAAAGATTTCTGCAAGTTACCTTTTGGTTGAAGTTTAATCTTTTCCAAATTGGAGTTATTCTCTCAAGCAAGATTTTTTTCCCTACTTTTGGAGCCTTAACCCTCATCAACGCTGATGGTTGTTCGTGAAGTTCTTGTTTTAATACAAATATCGACGCTCCTACTGTACAAACTAGCGAGCATAACACCGACTGTATTATATATGATGGATATAGCTGTAGTTTGACTTTTGGTAGCATAAACGCAGAGCCGTAGGCTTGGCTTATTATCTGCGGAAGTATCCCGCACCCAACAGCAATTCCAAGCGCACTTCCCGCCAGGGTTGCTGACGTTGCATACACGATAAACTTTTTAGCTATCTCATAATCTCTATACCCAAGTGCCTTCAACGTACCTATCTCCGTACGATTTTCCTCCACCATTCTCGTCATAGTCGTCAAACAAATCAACGCCGCAACCAAGAAGAAGAACACAGGAAACACAGACGCAATCTTGTCCAAACTCTCAATCGATCCCTTATAAGTCGAATAACCCGAGTTGTCTTCCCTATCAAAATAATAGTACTTACTTCCCGCAAGCTGCTTATCCAACTCACTTATCTTCTCATCAATAATCGCCGACTGATTAGTCGCCATTCCTGCCCCTTGATAAGATAAATTTCCTCCTGAAAGCTGACTACCACCTTGATTAACATTACTATTTTGTTGATTTACAACTTCACTACTTTGCTGATTTATAATCTTGCTATTTGGCTGATTTGCTACTTCACCACTTTGCTGATTTAAAACTCCTTGTCCAGATGATTTCATCATCTGCTCCATCTGTTTTTGCATTTCATCTTCCATAGATTTTTTAGCATCAGCTTTCACTTCTTCAATTCGCTCAACTTGCCTTTTTGAATATAAATCCTCAAGGTATTTTGTATTTTTCTCCATTGTCTCTTTATACTCATCACTATACGCACCTAACTTGGCCGTATTTGCAAATCTCACATAGATTTCTGTATATGTGTCTAGGTCTAAGTCTTTGCTATTTATCACCGCGAAATAGTCTATACTTCCCTTTCCGACAGTCGTTGTACCCCTCGAAAGGTAGTCTATATACATTGGACTTTGCACAAAACCTACTATTTTAAAAGATTTCTTTTTAAAATATGCTTCCGTATCTTCGTCCGATTCTACTTTATAAGTATCGCCAATTTTTAAATTAGGGTTGTCTTTCAATGCCTGCTCATCAAGTGCAATTTCACCACTATTTTTAGGCATTCTTCCTTCAACAACTTCTAACTTATTCATAGTCGAATTTTGTTTGTACTCCATAAATTTGACAACATTTTTCGTGTTTGTCATATTTACATCCACGCTTTTTGTAGCATAATAGTCGCTTATTTTATCGTTATCTTCTAACAATTTTAAATCATTTTCATTAAGACCAAGACTCGAAACAATCTTACTGTCCATAAGCCCTCTCTCATTAAAATAATCATTTATTGTTTTTTCAAGATCAGGCCCACTCGATTTAATCCCTGCATAAAAAGCAACTCCTAAAAAAATTATCGCCATTATTGAGATAAATCTCGCCTTTGAAGATGCAATTTCCCTTTTGATTGATTTATTATAAGTCTTATTTTTTGCCATATCACATCCTACCAATCTATATCATCAACTGATACTGGATTTTCATTTATATTAATTTCCTTAACCTTTGCATCCCTTATGTGGATAACCCTATCCGCCATTGGAGCAAGAGCCGAATTGTGAGTTATTACAATTACTGTTGTCTGTGTTCTTTTACACGTGTCTTGTAACGTTTTTAAAACCTGTTTCCCAGTTTTATAATCAAGCGCACCCGTCGGCTCATCACATAAAAGTAACTTTGGATTTTTCGCAATTGCCCTCGCTATCGAAACCCTCTGCTGTTCACCACCAGAAAGTTGTGATGGGAAGTTGTTTTTTCTGTGCCCAAGCCCAACAAGCTCAAGCGTTTCATCAACATCAAGAGCATCTTTTGAAATCTGAGTTGCAAGCTCCACATTTTCCTTCGCCGTCAAATTTTGAACTAAATTATAAAATTGAAAAACAAATCCCACATCATAACGTCTATAATTCGTAAGCTGTTTTTTATTAAACTTAGCAATATCAACGCCATCAATTATAATTTGGCCCTCATCACAATTGTCCATCCCACCAAGAATATTAAGCACAGTTGTCTTTCCTGCTCCACTCGGTCCAAGAATTATAACAAATTCCCCCTTTTCTATTGAAAAACTAACACCATTGTTAGCAGCAACCACACTGTCCCCCACCTGGTACCTCTTATACTCGTCTATTATCTCGATATATGACATAATTTCCTCCTTTTTATACTGTCCATTTTTAAATTTTATTCTGTCTCTTATTAAATCGATATCTTTGGTATCTTATATCGAATAAATATATTAGCTATCTTGTATTAAATAAATATCCTATATTAACTCAATATGTTAGCTATCTTCTTATTTAATAAATATCTTATATCAAATAGATATCTTTATTATTTAATTCTAAAATTATTATAAATAATGTAGAACTTTGTTACAATAACCACATTTATTTTTACTTTTATAAATTTAAAAATAAATAACTTCTTCTAGTTAATGGTCATAGTCATATCAAATTTTATTTGTTATACTATTATAAAGAAATTTGACAGGGGGAAATTCATATGAATACATCAACATTTTTAGAAATTTTAAAAGTAGCCGAAAAACTAAAATGTAACACAAGACATTCATGGACATCTTCAGGCCGCCACGAAAGCGTCGCAGAACACAGCTGGCGTGTTGCATTAATGGCCTTATTAATGCGTGATGAATTTCCTGAACTAGACATGGACAAAGTAATTCGCATGTGCTTAATCCACGACTTAGGAGAAGCATTCACAGGTGATATACCTGCATTTGATAAAAAAGAAGAAGACAGCCAAAAAGAAGATGAAGTATTCTTCAACTGGGTTTCAACATTTCCAGAACCATATCGAGAAGAATTCTCAGATCTTTTAACAGAAATGATAGAATTAAAAACTGGAGAAGCAAAACTTTACAAAGCCCTTGATAATCTAGAAGCCGTAATCCAACACAACGAAGCCGACATAAGCACTTGGATTCCTCTAGAATACGACTTACAATTTACTTATGGTGCAGACAAAGTTCAATTCTCTCCATATTTAAAAGAATTAAAACAAGAACTAGACAATAGAAATACAAAAAAAATAGCCGAGGCACAAAAAGCCTAGCTTCATATCAAAAAAAATTTCCTGCATATAACCCCAATGCAGGAAATAGTATAAAATGAATTATTGAATATAAAATGATTGTACATAAAATAAATTTATAATTCTCTACAGGGATTTCCCCTTTGGAGTAATTCGGAATGAGTTTTATATATTGTAATTGGTTTTGGTCTTACTTAATATATATGGATTTTCAAAAAATGTGTTCCACGTTTAATTATATTTTTACCAAATTAATTATAATTTTACAATCTTCGACTCTATCTCCTGTCTAATTAATATCTAATTTTATGTTAATATCTAATTTATAAATGATATATATATTTAATTTATAAATTCTATTTATATTTAATTTATTAATCTATTTATGTTTTATTTATTCATTTTATCTATATCTGATTTATCTATCCTATATTATATTTAAATTATTGTATTATTTCCTTACACTAATTATCACTTCTTCCCCTACATTTACTCTTATATAGATACTCCCTCACCATATTTTATACTTATTCACCACATTATAACTCTATTAAATAACTTTGTGAAAAATGTATATTATTCCCTGATGTGGACATAATGAAATTATCTATAATATTTTTAATTCAAATTATATAATATTAAAATCAATACAATACATTTGTTTGAAATTACTTAAATATAATTTACTATAGTTAAATTCTTTAATTACAATCAAGTGATTTCATTTTATTATTTCATTTTATTATTTATCTTGATTTTTTATCTTCATATTTGTAGAGAATATACTTTTAAGATCTTATTTATTTGTATTTTATTTATCGTATAAGGTGGTGAATTTATGTCTGTCCCAAAAGAACATGGTGTTTTTGCATCTAAAAACCTAGAATCTTTAACTAATAACTTGACTAAAAAAGAGTTGCAATCTTTAATTAATATAATTCAAAATAAAATAAAAATGGCCTACTATTATGGAATCGTATTGGGTTCTGATGACGAATTTTTGAGAAATTTCCCTAATGATTCAGAAAAAAATATCGAAATACTTCGAGGAAGGTTTAAAAATGGATTAAAATGTCCAAAATGTGGACATTCTAAGTTAAATAAAAATGGGAAAACAAATAATCGTCAACGATATATTTGCAAAAATTGTAGAACTACATTTGATGAAAGAAGTTTTTCACCTCTTTCTAATACTAAATTAAGTCTCGATACATGGATAAAATATTGTCGTTTTATGATAGAAGGTGGAACAATAAAACATTGTGCTCAAAAAGTAGGTGTAAGCATACCAACATCATTTTTTATGCGCCATAGGATTTTAGATGTATTAAATTTATCCTTGAGAAATCAATCATTTCAAGGAATTATTTCTGCAGATGAATATAATCTAAATGAATCATTTAAAGGTAAAAGTCCTAAAAAAACTATTGAAGAAGATCGTTATTTTTATAATTTTGAATATGAAGATTTGTCACGTTGTGTCGGTTGGACTTTTAGAAACTGTGATTATTTATTAAAAAATCCACAAAAATATTTAAAACCAGTTCAAGTAAAAATTAGTACAGCTATGGATAGAAATGGCCATGTTCTTACAAGAATAGTAGAAAATCCTCCTTTAGTGTCAAATATTAATAGAAAATATCAAGATATTGTGTCGTTCTTTGAAGGCAAATTAGATAAAAATTCAACTATATGTGCTTTTAGTAGTGGTTTATATAGAGAAGCTGCGTTTAAACTTAATGTTAAGTTCAAAAAAGCCAGAAGTAGAATGAAAGATTTAATTTATTCTGTACATCATGTTCATATGTATAACCATAAATTATCTCGTTGGTTGTCGAATTTTCATGGAGTAGCAACTAAGTATTTAAATAATTATTTATCATGGCATGCTTTTTTATTTATGTTACAAGAAGTTAACGAAATAAGTCGAATTAGTCGTTTATTTACAGAAATTACGACAATAAATCTGTCTGTAACTCAAAAACAAATTCAAAATAGAAAAGTTGAGTTTATATAATATAATATAATATAATATAATATGCTATTTATATAAGATGCTGTAATTTATATGTTTTTCATAATATATTAATATATTTTTATATTTTTATATAGTGTAAAATGTAATGTTCAGATTTAAATTTTTCAGCTCTAAATTTTATCGTTCTATATAAATATATACAAATAGTAAACAGTAAATATTAAATATTAAATACAAATAATAATTATTCATCTAGTAATAAATATTCCCTTATAATCCCTTATAAATTGAGAAAATTTATCACATTTATCACAAAGTTATTAAATAGAGTCATATATATAAAAATAGTAAAATAATACGATAGTTACAATAATAAAGTAATACTAAGCAACTAATCACGTAATTAATCAATTAATCATTATTAAATAATATAAAAATAATACAATAAAAGACGTGAAGTTTGTGCAGCTGTCGGGTGCATTTTTCTTCACGTCTTTTTTTATTTGTTAATATTTAAGAAGTATAATTTTGTGTTATTTTTTAGTTAACTATTTTATTTTAATTTAATTAGTTAGCTATTTGTGTTTTATTTTTCTCTGTTGTCTATTAAGAATGTTATTTCTGTTTTGTAGTTGTCGTCTTTATCTTGGTATGTTAGATAAAGTGTGTGTATTCCTTTGTAGAAGTTTTGTGTACTGAATGATATTTTTCCGTTGTTGTTTGTACATTCTTCTATGTTTAGTGTTGTTGTTTTCCATGTTCTATTGTCTTTTATAACTATAGATGTTGGGTTTAGTTTTTGGCCTTTTCTGTTTGTTATGTTGAAGTCTACTTCTACGCCTTGGCCTTTTGCCCAAAACCAGTCTTCGTTTATTGTTTGTGGGTCTGCTTGTAAATTATTTAGTTTTTTAAGATTTTTTAGTGGCGATAAATCTTTTATTTCGTTGTTTTTTATGTTTAGTGTTTCTAGATTTACTGCGTATTGTAGTCCTTCTAGTGTTTTTATGTTTTTGTTTTGAACGTTTAGTGATGTAAGTTCTCTTATGTCGCCTAGTCTGATTTCGCCTGGTAGTCCAAGTTCTTGTTGGATGCTTAGTTTTAGTGTTTTATCTTTTATTTGTATTATTTGACTTAGGTCTATTTCTACTGCAGTGTCGATTGCATTTCTTAGTGTTTCTACTGCTTTATTTATTTTTGTTTGGTTGTTAGAATTTAGTGTGTTTTGTGCAAGTTGTATTGCGTTTTTTATAGTTTCTGCTGATTCGTCACTGTAATTGTTTAGATCTAGTAAGTTTGCTTCTTCTATTATTTTTTCTAATTCTGTTAAGTCAAATTCTGAAAGATTTCTAAATTTGGCATCTGCCCAGTCAGCGTGGTCCCAAGTGTCGCCGTTGTCTGCTTCTTCTACTACTAGTTTTATTTTTTTAGAGTTTCTTATGTCTACTATTAAACGTTGTTTTGGCGAATCTGATTTCATTAAGCCTGTTTGTGCTTTTAGCTCGTTGTCTACGTATACTTTGAAGATTACACTTGATGCTTCTTGGTTTGAGACGAATTTGTCAAGGCCTACCCAAGTGTCAAATATGTCGTAACCTGTTGAGTCGTAAACTATTTCTGAGTAAGAGTGTGTTCCTATACCTTTTTTGAATTCTTGGTATGTTCCGTCTTCGTTTAGAAGTTGGATTGTTTCTTCTCTTACTGATTTATCTTTTCCTATGTAGCCTGAGCCTATTGTTCCGTATTCATAGTTTAAGTCAGATAAGTATGTTTCTTTTTCTGATACTACTACTGTTCTTTTGAATGTTGTTTTGTTGCCATCGTTGTCAGTTACGAAGCAGTTTACGTTAAATATTCCTGTGTTTCCTTCTATATAGTCTGTTTCTACTTGTATGTTTTCTGTTAGGTCACCGTCTTCGGCATCTGTTGCTTTTATTCCTTTTAGGATGTCGATATCTTCGTTTATGTTAAATGCGATTTTATCTTCTCCTGTGAATTTTGGTGTTCCGTTGTTTTTTGTTAATTTTGGATTAACTATTATGCAGTGGTCGCATGCGTTTCCGTTTCCACCATCGTAAACTTCGATTACTAATTCTTTTACTCCTGCTACTGGAACGTTGATGTACGCTAGGTTGTCTCCGTAGTGCATTACGTTTGTTGTTGCTAGAGTTTTGCCGTCAGCTGATATTTTGAAAGTTACGCTTGAGTAGTCGTTTTGACCTACTGCTGTATCTACACCTATTAATGCTTCAAAGTTTTGGTAGTCTTTGTCGCTTAAATCGTATGTTATTTTTCCGTTTGCATGGATTCCGATACCTTTTTTGAATTTAGTTACTTGTTCGTGAACCATACCTTGGATGTTTGTGTTTGTTCTTGGTATTCCCCAAGCTGTTTTTATTGTTTCCCATGAAAGGTCTGATAAGTAGTCGTAGTCGCTTACTACTTCGACTTCAATATTTCTTATTGTAGTTTGACCTTCGTTAGTTAACTCGTAGTTTACTGTGTAGTTTCCTTTTTTGTTAGGGTTTACGTTATTTTCTATTTTTATGTTTGATGTTATGTCTTCTCCTGTGTAAGTAAGACCTTTTACATAGGCTTTTGCGTCAAATTTTTCTCCTACTTTTAGAGTTATTTTCTCTTGTTGGATGCTTATGCTCGGCATTTTTGAGTTAATTTCAACTTTGTTTGCTGAAGTTAAGTCTTTTGCGTAAGGAATTACTGCGTATTGTGCGTTGTCGTCTGTTGCATTTTCGTCTATGTATGTATTTGATGATGTAAATCCGATTACTTTTCCGTCTTTTAGTATTTCGTAACCAAGTAGATCATCTTTTTTGCTATTGTTTATTGCCATACTTAGTTTTACACCTGATTTTACTTTTGAGATTGAAAGCTCTAATCCTGTGTCTGTGTTAGTGTAGCCAGATCCAGTGTATCCTATAACTGTGCTATTTAAATACCATAGTTTTTCGTTTGAGTCTGGGTATTTTTTAAGGTTTTGTTTGCACTCGTCTGATAGTGTAAATCCGTATTTTTCGAAGTAGTAAGTTAAGTTTATGCCTAATACTTCTGAAGAATATGTAGCTAGGATATCTTTTTTGTGTTGATAATCTCTTGGGCTTGGTTTTCTCTCTCTGTATAGTGTTTCTAGTTCTGCCCAATATGTATCTTTTTTAAGTTGTAGCTGCCAGAACATCCCTAGTTGTTGGAAATAGTCAAATGTGTCAAATCCTCTTAGTGATTTTTCTGGTGCTAAGTATTTGTATAAATATGTGTAGTTGACTCTGTCTTGGAAGCCATTTTTTATGTGTGCGTTGTTTGCCCACATGTTATTTGTTACTTCTGGCCATTCTCTCGCGCTTATGTCCATTTGGTGTCCTGCTTCGTGGACTGTTGTCCATATTACAGAGCCTAGACTTGATAAGTCTGTTCTAAGCATTGATTGTTCGTAGTCTCTTTGGATTCCGACGTGGTCTCCGTATGCATATGCTAATCCATAAGGTTGCATAAGTCTTATTGGTGTTCTTACGTTTGTTGAGTCGTTAGTTATATCTGATGGATCGTCTTTTAGTCCTGAGAAGTCGAACGCATCTTGAATTTGTCCGTTTAGATTGTTTACACTTTCTAGGATGTCTACGCCTTCTTTTACATATACTTGATATGCTGCTGATGTTGTTCCTGTGTAAAGTATTCTGTTACTTGTAAATTCAAAGATATCTACTGTGTTGTCTGGGTCTTCTTTTAGTTTTTGGTTGTATGCCTTTAATTCTTTTATAAATTGTGCTTTGTCGTCACCTTCTTTGTATGTTGGGAAGGCTTCGCCTCCTTCTATTGTAACGACTGGGGCTGCGCCCTGTTGCTCTTTTGTATATCTATTTATTAAATATAAGGCTCCGCCTTTTACGGTTTTATTTTCCCAAGAAGTGCTGTATATCTCAGGAACAGTAAGCACGTTTTTCCCTTTTTGTAGTTGATATTCTCTTATCCAGTTTGCATAATGTGCCTCGTGTTGAGTGAATGCCACTCTTGGAAGTGGTGCATTGTCATCCGCTTCAACATAAATTGTTATTTTTTCTCCTGGCTTCGCCACTATACCTGTTGATTGTAAATCTGTACCGAAAGAAACCATGCGTAAGTTCTCTCTGGCTTTCGCCTTTGTGTCTCCGTTTTGAGTTAAAGTTATAGTTTTTTTAGTTATTGTTGATTCAGTTGATTCAGTAGATTCTTCTTGAGAATCTTGTGATGTTTCTTTAGACTCTTCTGTCTGAGATTTCTCTTGTTCTTGAGACTTTTCTTCCTCTTGTGAAGTTTCTAAGTTTTGTGCTGTTTTAGATTCTTCGTTATTATCTGCTGAATTTTCTTGTGTTGATATTTTTTCCTCGTTTTTTGTTAATTCATGTGCTAAGACTGCTGTTGTATTAGCTGAAAAGCTTGAAATAACTGATACTAAAGTTAGTATTGCTACTTTTTTCTTAAACATACCCTACTCCTAGTTTATTTTTTTGAATAAAGAGGGACTATCTCCAAAATATTTTGTGATAGTCTCCTTTAGTTTTTAGTTTTTAAATTTTAGTTTTTAAATTCTAATCTTTATTGTTTATGACTTTTATTTACTTAAGTTTGATATCTTTATTCACGTTTAGATATCATTTTTATAATATTAGACTTCTCTATTATTTAGGATAAACATTAATTAATCAATTAGTTTATCTATTGTCAAGCATAAACATAAATTGTGATACGTAGTTATCGTAAGTATCTTCGTATACTAGTGTTATTGTATAAAGATATTTATCGAAAGTTGTTGTATCTAGTGTAACTACACCATTTTTTGTGTATTGTGCTGCGTCTAATGTTACTATTTCATGTGTTTTGTTGTGTTTTACTATTATAGATTTTGGAGATAGTTTTACTCCTTGTCTATTTATAACGTCTAGGTTTATTGTCGCTTTGTTATCTACTGGATAGATACGTCCTGACACTAAGCCACCTAGAGGGCTTGCTTGTAAGTTTGTTAATTTTTTAAGATTTTTTAGTGGCGATAAGTCTCTTATTTCATTGTATTCTATGTTTAATGATTCTAAGTTTATCGCGTGTTGTAATCCTTCTAAACTTGTTACTTCTGACAATTTAAGTGATGTAAGTTTTCTCATATCACCTATTGTTACATTGCCTGAAATGTTAAGTGTTTTTTGGATTGCTTTTTTAAGATATTCATCTCTTATTTGTACTACTTCGTTTAAGTTTACTCTTACTAATGAATCTATTGTGCTTGTTAGGTTTTCTATAGCTGCTTCGATTATTTCTTGGTCTTTAGAAGTCATAGCTTCTTCACCAGCTTCTATAGCTTGTTCTAATCTTTCCATAGATTCTTGTGTGTAGTTGTTTAAGTCTAATTCTTTAGCTTGTTCTAGAATTTTTTCTAGTTCTGTTGTATCAAATTTAGGTATCTTTTTGAATTTAGCATCAGCCCAGTCAGCATGGTCTGCATTCATTCCGTTTGGCCCATTTTCTACTACTAATTTAACTTCTTTAGAATTTCTAACATCTACTACTATGTGTTGTTTTGGTGAATCAGTTTTCATTAAATCTGTTTCAGCTTTTAATTTTCCATCTACGTATACTTTGAATTTAACGCGTGGTGCAGGTCTTCCTGCTACGTATTGGTCCATTCCAACCCATGTGTCGAATATGTCGTATTCTGTTGAGTCATAAACTATTTCTGAGTGAGCATGAGTTCCTATACCTTTTTCAAATGTTTCTACTTCGCCATTTTTGTTTAAAAGTTTTATAGCGTCTCCGTTTAGTGATCTATCTTTTCTTATAGTTCCCCAACCTATTGTTGCAGATTTCCAATCTAAATCAGATATATAAGTATCTTCATTTGTTGTTATTATTATTTTTCTTTCTACTTCAGTAGTTAATCCTAATGTATTTGTTACTGAATATTTTACTGTGTATTCTCCTATTTTAGATGATGAGAATCCTCCATCTTCTACTACTACGCTTGAAGTTATTTTTCCGTCTTTTTGGTCAGTCGCCTCAACATCTGCCATTAAGTCAAACTCAGCGTCTTTGTCTACTGCTGTTAATTTCTCAACGTTTATAGTTGGATATTTAGCTTTTATTATTTTTTCAGCATTGTCTAATTCAACTTTGAATATGTCGTATGCTGGGTGGTCTTTTACTTCTTTTCTTAAAGCATCTAGTTTTTCTAATGTGTTGTAACTTTCTGCTACGTCTGTTTTTGTTTCGTCTGTAAATAAGCTTTCTATTTTGTCAGATAATTTATCTTCTTTGTAGAATGCTACTTCACATAAACTTGCCCATCCTTCGCGAGCTTCAACAAATTTGAATTTTACTCTTCTTGCACTTACATTGCTCATTTTAAATTCTACAAAATCGTTAGTAGAACCTGTTGTGTATGAACCACTTCCTGCTAAGTAGAAGTCATCTCCTGACTCACTTGTAGATACATATATTTCAAATTTTGATGCGAAACCTTTGTTGTATGCATCACGTCTTGCACCATAAGCCATTCTGCTTATTTCTTGTACTTCACCTAAGTCGAATATTACTTCGTTTTTAAATGTAGAACTGTTTGGTGTATTTGTCTCCCAGTGAGTGTTTATGTTGCCATCTAGTGCATTTTGTATTTTACTGCTTCCGTAGTGTCCTGCATTATTTTTTATAGATACTACAGGTAATTTAAATGCGTCGTTATATGCTTGTAAATTGCTGAATTTACCATATCTAGATCTCTTTGTTTTATAATCTTCTGATACTGTTACGTATCCTGTTGTTCTTGTAACGTTGTTGTTTGAATCTGTTACTTCATATACAACTTCATATCTACCTACTTTGTTTTCTACAAAGTTGTTTGAGATTATTTGTATTTGTGATGTTAAATCTCCGTCTTCTTGGTCGTGAGCTTTAACGTCTTTTCTTGGGTCTAATGTGTCGCCAAGTTTTAAGAATTTCTCTTGTGCAGTTATTCTCGGTTTTCCGTTGTTTGTTGTTAATTTTGGATTAACTATTATGCAGTGGTCGCATGTATTTCCGTTTCCACCGTCATAAACTTGTATTTCTAATTTTTTAACTCCGCTTACAGGTATATTTACATCTATCATGTTGTCATAATAGCCCATAACACTTGTAGTCGCTACAGTTTTACCGTCTGCAACTATTTTAAATGTTACGCTTGATTTGTCGTTTTCTTGGATTGAAGTATCAATACCAATTAAAGCCTCAAATCTGTCGTAGTTTTTGTCTGATAAATCGTAAACTATTTTACCATTTGCATGTATACCAAAACCTTTTTCAAATTTTTTGATATCTCCGTTTATTCTACCAGATATGTTAGAGTTTCTTCTTGGACTTCCCCAAGCTGTTGAAGTAGATTCCCAGTTAAAGTCTGATAAATAGTCATAATCACTTACAACTTCTACTTTAACTACTCTTGTTGTAGTTTGTCCGTTGTCGTTTAATGTGTATGTAACTGTGTAGTTACCATGAGTTTTAGTATCTACATCACTTTTAACTTTTATATTTGATGTTATTTCTTCTCCTAAATGGGTATAACCTTTAACATAGTCCATTGGATTAAATTTATCATTTAATTTTAATACTAATGAACTTTGTTGTACACTTATGCTTGGACTTAATGTACTTACTCCAACGTTATCTCCTGTTGTTAAGTCTAAAGCATAAGGAACAACTTCATAACTTACATCTGAGTCTGTGTTTGTTTCAGTAGAGTCTGTGTAACTGTTTGATGTTGTAAATGCGATTACTTTTCCATCTTTGATTATTTCATATCCAAGTAAGTCATTTTTAACATCTTTGTCTATGTTCATAGTTAATTTTACGCCTTTTGAAGATTTAGACACAGATACTTCTAATCCTGTATCTTTACCTTTGAAACCTTCTCCGTCGTAGCTTAATGCGTTTCCATTTAAGTACCAGATTTTTTCACAATCATTTGGGAATTTCTCTTTTAATTGTTTTTTACAACTATCTGATAATGTAAATCCGTATTTTTCAAAATAGTTTGTCAAATTCATATTTAGGACTTCTGAAGAATAAAGTGCTAATGTGTCTCTTTTTTGTTGTTCACCATTAACGCTTGGTTTATTTTTTCTATAAAGTGAGTCTAACTCTGCCCAATATGTATCTTTTTTAAGTTGTAATTGCCAGAACATCCCTAATTGTATAGTTCCATCAAGATTGTTAAAGTTTACTGATGAATCGTCTGGAGCTAATAAATTGTGTATTTTGCTGTATGCTGCTCTATCGCCTGCACCATCGTTAACATAAGCGTTGTTTGAGTACATGTTGTTTGTGATTTCGCCCCATTCTCTAGTCGCTATGTCTAATTGGTGCCCAACTTCATGAATCATACCCCAAAGTATGCTGTTTATGCTGTCTTGGTCAGTTCTTAATATTATTTCTTGTATGTGTCTTTGCACACCTATATGGTCTGATGCTGCATATGCTGCCCCATAAGGTTGCATAAGTCTTATTGATGTTCTTACGTTTGTTGAGTCGTTAGTTGGGTCAGATGGATCATCTTTTAATCCAGAAAGCTCAAACGCATCTTGGATTCTTGTGTTCCATACTTGAACACTTTCCTCAACATCAACACCTTCATTTACATATACTTGGTATGCTGCTTTTGCAGTACCTGTATACATAAATCTTGTTGTATTAAATTCATATACGTCTACTGTATTTGCTGGGTCTTTGTCTAATTTAGCTTTGTATGCTTTTAATTTTTCTAAGAACTCAGCTTTGTCATCACCAGAGTTATATAATGGGAATTCTTCTCCACCTTCTATACGAACTACTGGAGCTTTCCCTTGTTGCTGTGGTGTATATCTATTCATTAAATAAACAGGTCCACCTTTTATAGGTTTTTGACTCCATGAATCGTTATAAATCTCAGGTACTGTTATAACGTTAAGACCTTTCTTTAATTGGTACTCTTGTTTCCAATGTCCAAAACGACCTTCTTGTTGAGAAAATACGATTTGTGGAAGTGGTGCACCGTCTTCTGCCTCTACAAATACTTTAAATACTTGTCCTGGTCTTCCTACTATACCTGTAGATTGTAAGTCTGTCCCATATCTAGACATACCTAATTGGTTTCTTGCTTTTTCATGAGTATTCCCATACTGTGTAAGCGTGAATGTTCTATCAGAAAAATCCTTTTCTTCCTTTAAAAGCTCTTTTGCTATTTCAATATTGCTAACTAATTGATGTTTTAAAGGATGTTTGTTTACTTTTTCTTCTAAAGCATTTATCGCCTCTTCGCTGTTATATTCATCTTTTAGTTTTACCATTGTCCCATCTGTAAAAAGATTATCTACAGTGTTTTTTAATTCATCATGTTTGTATAACCAGAAAACAGATGATGCTGCTTGATTTAAGTTACCTTTTTTGTATACAAACTTAAATCTTTTTAATTCAGTTGGTTTAAATGTTATTTCTTTTATGTCGTGGCATGCGGCTTGCTCTCCGACTGCTATTAATTTAAAGTCGTCACCATCATCAGTATTTGATGCATAGATTTCAAATTCTTCTGCATATCCTTTTTGCCAATATGGTGTACCACCGTAAATCATTGTGTCTATTTTCATAGACTCTTTTAATGTTACAACTATCTCATTTGTGAAAGTATCGCTGTTTAATCTTCTAGAAGACCAGCATGTTTGCGTATCGTCGTCAAACGCTTTCATAAGATTTTCAGTTGAAGAACCATCATTACTTCTAACACTTGTAATCTCAGAATTATCAACCTTGAATGCCTTGTTATAAGCCTCTTCAAATTTCCCATCAGTCTTAGCAAATTTTTTAATTCCTGCTTTTAGGCTATTTGTAACGTTTCTCGATACATTTTGTTTTGACTCTTTTTCAGTGTCATTTTCATTTGTGCCATTTGATTGACTTGTTTGAATAATTTTACTTGATGTGTTTGTTACTTCATCTTTGTTAGTTAATTCATGTGCTAAAACACTAGTTGTGCTAACAGACAAGTTCGTGACCATTGCCACAAGAGTTATGGTAGCTGCGATTTTTTTTGTGTTCATATCTCTCCTCCTATTTAATTTTCAAAGATGCATTATTTTTCCAGTTGTATTTTTATTATCAAGATAACAAATAATACTAATAACTCTTTTTAATACACTTGGTTTTAGGTATTATTACAATAATAATATAGTGAAATAATTTTGTCAATTACTGGATTAAAATTTTTGAAAAAATTTGTAATATAAAGTAGAAAATTGTCGTTTAACATTGATTAACATAATATTCATAAATAAATTATATAATTTTAAAAATAAAATCTATAAAAATTCTTACTTCTAATTTATAATAGAAAGATATAAAAGTTTTTAATATCAAATTTTTAAGGAGGCTTTTATCAATGAAAAAAAGACCAAAAGCAATTGACGGTACACTTAGAAAATCTTTTTTACGTGTTCCTGAAGTCATTAGAGAATGTAGCGGGATAAATATCTTTGGCAAAAGAATTAAATCGCTTGTGTTTTCGACTGATTTAGCTATCATAAAAAATGTAAATGCAGATGCTGTTATGGCGGTATACCCATTTACACCTCAGCCAATAATAACACAATCTATTATTATGGCTTCTGACATACCAGTCTTTGCTGGAGTTGGTGGAGGTCTTACAAAAGGGATGCGTTCAGTTTTATTAGGAACTAATGCTGAGTTACAGGGCGCAATCGGTGTTGTTGTAAACGCTCCAACATCAAACGGCGTAGTTCAAGCATTATCTGATAGCCTTGATATACCTGTTGTTGTTACAATTGTAAACGATCAAACAAATATACAAGAAAGAATAGATGCAGGCGCAACTATCTTTAATGTATCTGCTTCTGCTGATACACCTAGAATAGTAGCAAAAATTAGAAAGGATTACCCTGATTTTCCGATAATAGCTACAGGTGGTCCAACAGAAGAAAGTATAAGAAAAACTATCGAAGCTGGTGCAAATGCTATAACTTGGACACCACCTTCTGTTTCTGAATTATTCAAAGACGTTATGACTAAATACAGAAACAACGTAGAAGCACCTCATTAATAATTGGTGGTGGTGCATTGCTATGGATACTTATTATCATTATGATGACAGGGTATTTAATTTAAATTACATACCAAAAAGAGGCTAATCGCGTTTTAATTTTGCGATTAGCCTCTTTTTACAATAACTTTTTAAATTTAGCTAGTAAGTATAGCTTTGACTTAATTTCCGTTTAAGTTTATGATTGCGTTTTGTATTTATTTTGTCCCCGATGACAGTTTAAAATACATGTTTTAGTAATTATTTTTAATAATTGTTTTGATTTTATGATTTTTATAATTCCGATTTTATATTCCCCGAAAAATTATAACCCCACTCCCAATAGCGTTATAATTATGAAAACAATTTCATACAATCCCCTAAAAATCGTATTCCCTTGCCTTTGATAATATAATACTACATATGCTATAGCGTTTTTTGTCGATTCTTGCAATAAAAACCAAGTTTTTTTCGACATTTGCCAGGTATTTTATGGTAATACTGGTCATTTGTTCTTTTGATGAATGCGATTTCCATTTTATATAATTATAAATTAATTGACATATAAAGATTATTACTAATAATATAGGAAATATTCTATTAAAAAATATGTTATCTATAGCTAAAATAGAAAGTCCAATCGCCAATAAAACCAATGGAATCTGCGTCCATAATAAAAAATACTCCCTTTGATATCTCAAGGGAGTATTTTTATGTATAATATCCAACTATTTTACTTTATCTAAGCTATTTTTGATATATTATTTTTTAGGTCTTTGGCAAGTGACACATTTAGGTTTAGCAATCTTTTTATATCAAAATTCTATTTATAAAGTTTATTTACAAAAGGTAGCTATTTTATAGCTTAAAAGGGAGTCCTTTTGCAAATATCGTATTTTGCGTTTTTATTATAGATAAAATTAATCGTCGATAAGTTTTATCTTTAATTATATTATAATAATATTGCTGATATGTCAATCATAATTTTTATATATTGTAGGTATTTTGGATTTATTGTTTATGTTTGGTTTATATCTAGTTTTTATTATTATCTAGATTGTTTTTATTTATTTTATCTAAATAGTATAATCATACCCACTCTTTTTATTTTTAAACTTTAATTTTGTGCTGTGTTAAAAATTTTGATGAAAATTATTTTAGATTACTTATATTCAATATATTTATTGTTTTTTTACTTATTTTCATAATATAAATCTTTTTTCGTGCTTTATGTGGATATATCTACCTTGAATCAAACTTCATAATAATGTATGATTATTATATTATCTTTAAAGGAGCATGATAAATGAAATTTTCAGTTGGAGTTGAATATGCAATACATTGTTTATTGTATATGGTAAATATGGAAGATGGTAAATCAATAGGGATAAGGGATTTATCAACGTTTCAAGGAATTTCGGAAACGTATCTGTCAAAAATATACGCAAAATTGAGCAAATCAGGAATTGTGAAATCTGTCCCCGGTGTAAAAGGTGGATATACATTAGCCCGTAGTGCTGATAAAATTACGTTTTGTGATATAGTTGAGGCTGTTGAAGGGAGTGAACCGTTCTTCCACTGCGCTGATATCATGCAAAATAGCGTGCTTGCAAAACAGGACCTTCCACCAAGGAATCCTACAAAATGTCCTTGTGTGATTAAAGCTGTGATGTTTGAAGCGGAAAATCAAATGAAAAAATATTTAAGCACGAAGACATTGGCATGGTTATATGATCAAATGTATCACGATATGCTTCCAAAAGAATACGAAACATCAATGCTTGAATGGTTTAATAAGGAAAATAAATAGATTTGGAGTAAAAAAGTAGGGTCTTGCCCTACTTTTTTGTTTGTTTATTTTGACATCAACTTTTCTATTTCATTTAAATCTAGTCCTGTGGATTTTGATATTGTTTCTTTGTCTAATCCTATGTTTATTAGGGATTTTGCGATTTCTATTGCTTTACTTTTTTCGCCTTCCTGAATTCCCTTTTGCAGCCCTTCTTGAATTCCTTTTTGCAGCCCTTCTTTAATACCTTCTTGTCTACCCTTTTTGATTCCTTTTCGCTCGGCTTCGTTTAATGCGCTTATCTTGTCTTTTAGAGTTTTTGCCCTCATTTCGTAAAGTTCTCTTTGGGTATCGTCATTACTCATTCTGATAAGTTCGTCTTTTGCCTCTCTAATTTCATCAATACTCATCTCAAGACTTCTTACCTTCTCGCTTTCTGGATTTTTTAAAAATTCAATCCACGCAACAAGCATATCTTTTTCGTCAGTTCCCTCTTCTAACTTTGGAATCTCTATAAAGTGAATTTCCGCCACATCTGTAAGTTCTTCATTGCTGTAGATTTCTTTTAATCTGTATCCGCTGTGGAATTTTCTCGTCTTCAAGTATTTGAAATTTAGTATATTGATGCAAATCGTTCTTTTTAAAACGCTATAATCCTCGCCTTCATTAAGTTGCTCTGAGTAAAGTTTAGACCAATAAAATAGACTTCTCTTTATCATGTTGTATTCATTTTTTAGCTGAATTTCTATGTTGATTATCTCATTGTTGCTAGTCGTCGCCTTCACGTCTAACCTAGAAAATTTATCTTCTATATATCCTTTATTTAAATCTGTATTTTTTATCTCAACTGCTGTTATTAAATCTTTCGGTTTTAAAGTTGCATTTAGGAAGGATATCAGGATATTTGGGTGCTTTTCGCTTCCAAATATGTTTTTAAATACAAAATCCATCTTTGGATCTAGTAATCCTCTCATATTCTCAACTCCTTTTCGTTTTATTTAGATTATACCATAATAGGGGTATTTTTATTTTGACATCAACTTTTCTATTTCGTTTAAATCTAGCCCTGTCGATTTTGATATTGTTTCTTTGTCTAATCCTATGTTTATTAGGGATTTTGCGATTTCTATTGCTTTACTTTTTTCGCCTTCCTGAATTCCTTTTTGCAGCCCTTCTTTAATACCTTCTTGTCTACCCTTTTTGATTCCTTTTCGCTCGGCTTCGTTTAATGCGCTTATCTTGTCTTTTAGAGTTTTTGCCCTCATTTCGTAAAGTTCTCTTTGGGTATCGTCATTACTCATTCTGATAAGTTCGTCTTTTGCCTCTCTGATTTCATCAATACTCATTTCAAGACTTCTTACCTTCTCACTTTCTGGATTTTTTAAAAATTCAATCCACGCAACAAGCATGTCTTTTTCGTCAGTTCCCTCTTCTAACTTCGGAATCTCTATAAAGTGAATTTCCGCCACATCTGTAAGTTCTTCATTGCTGTAGATTTCTTTTAATCTGTATCCGCTGTGGAATTTTCTCGTCTTCAAGTATTTGAAATTTAGTATATTGATGCAAATCGTTCTTTTTAAAACGCTATAATCCTCGCCTTCATTAAGTTGCTCTGAGTAAAGTTTAGACCAATAAAATAGACTTCTCTTTATCATGTTGTATTCATTTTTTAGCTGAATTTCTATGTTGATTATCTCATTGTTGCTAGTCGTCGCCTTCACGTCTAACCTAGAAAATTTATCTTCTATATATCCTTTATTTAAATCTGTGTTTTTTATCTCAACTGCTGTTATTAAATCTTTCGGTTTTAAAGTTGCATTTAGGAAGGATATCAGGATATTTGGGTGTTTTTCGCTTCCAAATATGTTTTTAAATACGAAATCCATCTTTGGATCTAGTAATCCTCTCATATTCTCAACTCCTTTTCGTTTTATTTAGATTATACCATAATAGGGGTATTTTTATAATCCTACAAGGGGTTGATTTGGTTAAAATCGGCCGCAGCTTTGTACGTTGCTTGAAATTCACTTCGTTCATGAGCGGGCGACTTCGTACATTGCTTAAAATTAAAAAAACTACCCCCATATTTATATATGTGAGTAGTTTTTTTATTTATTTAATTATGTATCATATCGACATGGGCTATGTAATATATCGTTATTTGTCATATCACGCGCTGTATTTTATACATTCGACTTGATACGTCATATTTTAAATATATATTTTAGAATATCTCGAAAAATTCGTCTCCACCTTTATAACTGAACTCTTGGAATCTATCGTAAGTTTCCTCGTTTTCGTCATTTTCTTCGTCATCATCTTGGCTGTATACAGCTCCAAAATCACCTAAAATGCTATGGTCGATTTCTGGCGCTTCGTCTTCTTCATTGTCGAACTCATCATCATGCGCAATTTCGATTTCTACCATGTTTTCTTCATTATCTTCTAATTCGTCCATATTTATTTCTATTTCATCTTCTACAATCTCGTCTATTATTTCTATTTCGCCTTCAGTATTCCAAGGTTTTAGATAACCTCTTTTCCCAAATTCTGTCTCACTTCCGCACTCTTTACAGAATCTCGCCTTTCCACTTCCGATAGTGTTGCACTCTGTATTTGTGCATCTATTTATTAAAGATGCACCGCAAATTTCGCAATAATTTGCATCATCCGCTATGTCTTCATTTTTGCATTGCGGGCAAATCGTCGCTCTACCCCTTTCATTTAGTTCGTAAATAGTATTATATTTCATTATTTTACCCCCTCTAAATGTTTCTTCCTTACTTAGTTTATTACTTTTTTCTAAAATTTTCAATCTAAATAAAAAATTGGGTATAAATTTTATAAAATTTATGATAAACTAAATTGCTATATGCAGAAGTTTTTACATTTTATGACAAAATTTTGTTATATAATAATATGTAGTGAGGGAAATTTCAAATACAAAGGAGAATTATTAAGTGAAAGGGTTATTAAAAAAACTATGTGATTTTACATTTAAATCACTGACAGACGAATCTGATACTAAATCAGAAGAAAAATCTGAAGATCAAACAGATCAAAGCGACTATGTCTCCCAACTCGCTAGCCATTATAGTCAGTATGAATCTTCGAATAATAAATATTCGGGGAAAATAATAGATGAGGCTTATGCTTGCTATAATGTCAGCTTGTGGGATGAAGAGGATTATTATTTAGATTTAGATTAAGTTAAGGTAGTTATTATATAAGCCAACAGCTTGTTATATGCAAGTTGTTGGCTTTTTCAATTCTAAGGAAATTATATATTATCTGGTTTGTGTTTAATTTTGTCATTTTTCACTATTATTTTTAACCCAGTAGTCATTTTTCTTCATTATTTCCGTTTTTCTCTTTTTTTTGACATTGTGCTGTAATATTTCTAATTGTCGTTACACTCAACTTATACTTTGACGTAAGGTCAAAATACTCCATGCCATTTTTATAATCTTTGTAAATATTCCAATTTCTCAGCTCTCTTTCATAGCTTTCTTTTTGGTTTAAATAAAGTGGATTGCCTCCATATACTTCTAACACTTCTTCGTATTTTTCTTTTCCTATAATCTCATAAAAACGGTGTAATCGCGGCGGTACGATCTTTTTATAATCATAATCAAACTCAGCTATATTCTTATTTTCGCTATCCATAAGCCTACCCCTACCTTTCATAAATCAAAAATACTTAACTATTTACTGTCCGCCATTTTGAGTCTGTATTTATACTTGTATATTTTATAATTCTTAGTCTATTTTGTATGTCTATATTTCATAGTATAGTACATATGTTCGATTACCGCAATATATTTTCACGACATTATATTTCTTTGTATTGCTTGAAATTACTACATTTTTCATATAATTTTGCTTTTATTTGATATAAAAAAATAAATTTTTACAGTATTTTTATTAAATATTTTCCTCAACTTTTGAAAAAACTTTTTGAACAATTTATTTTTTTCAAGTGTTTTATTGGAAAGTGTAGTATCACTTTGGCTATTATTAAAGTAAGAAGACAACATGATATAAAACTTATGATAGAAAGAGCATTTTTCAACAAAACGCTTAATTAGATAACTCATAAAAAGTTTAAACAAAATGCTTAATTATACAAATTATAAGTTTTATAAGTTAAAACAAAATAGTAAATTCAACTATCTATAAATAATAAACCCAACACTCTATAAATTTGCTTTGGTTTTATAGCTTATCTTTTATACTAGGCTATAATTTCATAAATTTTTTACAAAGGAGGTTAACTTATGGCAGTTATAGCGACTAAAAATTTATCATCATTGAAGTTATATTTGGATAAAGGGCTTTACCAAAATTCAAAACAAATCAAAGGTACTAAAACTTTTGGTTTTGTGGACCCTGCTGCAACTAATCAAAACGTGTTAGATGTTGCAAATGCAATTGCTGCACTGCAAAAACACGAAGTCTACAACATAGTCAGATTAGACAACTCTACTTTATCTGAATAATTTTCACTTTGGAAGTCACTTCGACTTCCCCACTATAAAAAGAAAGGAGAATTTTTATGACAGAGACAAAAAAACTCGTAATGGTATTTAAAAATTCAGTCGGTAAAAACGTCAGCATCTCTATAGACGATCCAAAAGACAACATTACCGAAACTGAAATCAAGACAACTATGGAGCTTATCGTAGAAAAAAACATCTTTAAGAAAAATGATTATGCATTTGTTGAGGCTGTTGAGGCTAAAATTGTCACTACTAATACGACAGAATATGACTTAGTTCTTTAGGAATGTCACTATATGGAGATTATTGAAACTTTAATTGCTAATGTCGGTTTTCCAGTTGCTGTGTCGATTTATCTACTAATTAGGCTTGAAAGCAAGCTGGAAACCCTAACAGATAGCATCAACAAGCTTTCAAATAACATAATTAATCTTAAAGCTACAAAACAATAAGGCGCAAACTCTATTTTATAATTAAAACCTACTAATTAGGTGCTTCCCCCAAAGCACCCCCTCCCCCACAATCTGGGGGAGTTTATCTATTTTTTAATTGGGAGAAATTTATTTTTATAAGGAGGATGTAATTTATGAGATATACAGTAATGGGATTTCTTCAAAAAGGAGCATGTGAACTTGGGCTTTCTATGGGTGATTTAGCCATATTGAGATGGTTTACTGATTTTAAAAACTCTGGTAAAATGATCACAAAAACACTTAAAGGCGATAAATATTATTGGGTATCTTACGAGGCTATCACTGACGAATTTCCTATCTTAAATGTTAAAAAAGACGCCATCTATAGAAGACTTCGCAGACTTTGTGACGCTGAAATTCTGAAAAAAACAACTGTATACAATTCTGGCACATATTCATACTTTGCACTTGGCAAAAACTATTCAAAACTTATAAATTTATCTTATAAAAACTATTCTACTTATAATAAAAATATGTCGTATTTTGATGATGATTCTATTTATTCAATGAATAATATAGAACTTTGTAACTGTATCAATGAATATGATTTTGAAGATGATAATTTTCCATATGATCATAGCGAAAATTGGGACGATAATGATTTTTTATGCAACGAAAATTCGATTTCTTCTGATTTTGATGATTTAAAACTGAGTGAAAATAGAGTGCATTCTTGCGCCAACCCAGTTGATTTAAAACCGAACCCATCGGTTCAAAAACCAAATGTTCCGGACCAAAAACCAAATATCCCGGTTCAAAAACCTGACCAAAAGATTAATCTACTAAATAAATCTACTATATCAGACATACGCGCGAAAAAGGGAAATCCGTCTAAATCGTTATCAGATTTGCTTTTAAGTCTCATTCGAAAAAATAACCCTAACTTCAAAATGCCTAATATGAGAAACTGGGCTAGAACTTTTGATGCAATTTTAAATTTTGACCATAGAGATCTAAAAGAGGTGTCTGAATTAATCAAGTGGATTCATACAAAAAGTGCTTTTTGGAGTTGCCAAATCCTTAATCCGAGCAATCTTAGAAAGCAATACGACCGCTTAATTTGCCGAAAAAACTACGAAGAAAATAAATTTATGCCTAATTTCGATAACAGCCACAACAGTTTTTTAGATAATCACAGTGATTTTGTGCCTAACTGCAAGGATAGATTTGGATATAATCGCAGTAGTTTTGCGACTAACTACAAAGACGACTTTGGGTATAATCACAGTGACTATTCATCTAACTGTAAAGACGGCTTTGGGGCTAATCGTAATGGTTTTATATCTAATCGCAGGGATAATTTTGTATCTAGTCATAATTCAAAAAACGTTGAAAATTCAATAGTTATAAACAGCATCTATGGTTCTTATTCTCTTGTTGGTTTTGAAGATATTTAAATTTTAATTTGTGAGTATTTAGTCTTATTTTAGTATTTAATCTTATTTGTGATTATTTAATCTTAAAGGGGGAATTTTTATGGAGCTTTACAATATCGAGGCTGAACAAAGTATTCTGGGTGCAATTCTAATCGAGCCTAAGTCTATCTCCGAGGGCAATGAGGTAAATTTATCTAGTAGTGATTTTTATCTCGATAAGCACAAAATCATCTACAAGTGTATGAAAAAATTGTCTGATTCTGACTTGGAAATTGACCTAATAATTCTTTCAAATGAGTTGAAAAATGACAAAACTCTCGACGAAATCGGCGGTGTTGCTTATATTTCGAGCCTTATCACCATTGTTCCGACTGCTGACAACATCATCTACTACATGAAAATTGTGAAGAACCTCGCTATGAAACGCTATATTCACAATATGCTTTTACAAGCCGGAACAAATATTCAATCTATGGATACAAGCGCCTTAATAAACTTCACAGATGAGCTAAAATCAACGCTTTTGGAGTGTACTAATGTCAATGATTTGTTTATTGATGCATCTACAATTTCGCTCAAAACTGAGAATTCAGGTGCGATTGAAACTGGATTTAGATCAATTGACAATGTTACTGGCGGCGGGCTTAACTTTGGCACACTTACTGTTGTGACTGGTGAGCCTGGTTCTGGTAAGAGTACATTTTTAAATCAGATTTTGGCGAATGCGCTCAGTTTAGGGTTCAATGGATTTTTGTATTCCGGCGAGCTTACTTACCAAATGATTATGGAGTGGTTTTCAAAAACTGTTGCAAATACTAAACATTTGTCGATTTGTACCAACAATTTCGGTCAATATGTGCGCCTTAGTGATGAAGGTTTTGAGATGATTAGCAACTGGACCAAGGACAAATTATTTATTTACTCCAAAGAGGCAAGGGCCGACGAGATAAATCTAGCAAATGCGATTGAGTACTTGGCGATTAAGAAAAATGTCAAATTATTTATTTTGGACAACTTGATGACTCTAGAGTGCAGCGGTTCTGACAAATACGAAAAACAAATCATAGCTGTAAAAGCATTGAAAAACCTAGCAAAAA
This sequence comes from Clostridium sp. 2218st1_F5_2218SCRN_220325, assembly GCF_039062665.1. Classification (NCBI taxonomy): domain Bacteria; kingdom Bacillati; phylum Bacillota; class Clostridia; order Eubacteriales; family Clostridiaceae; genus Clostridium; species Clostridium sp. 2218st1_F5_2218SCRN_220325. The sequence continues at coordinate 219,957 of NZ_JBCLNH010000001.1, forward strand.
AGTACAATCTCGTCGTCATTTTAGTCGCCCATTCCAACAAAAGCTCGCTTATGAATAGAGAGCCGCACGTTTTTGAAATCTCAGGTGCAAGCGAAATACCCAACTTGGCAGACTATATCTTTAAGACGACGCGTGAAGATGGCAAGCCGTTTACCCATGCGCTCATCCTAAAAAACAGAATCACCGGCATAATCAAAAAACGCGCCCTTTTAGAGTTCAAATCAGAAAGAAAAAGATTTTTCACAAAAGGCGAGCTAGAACTTCAAAAAGACTTTGGATATGAACCAACATACGAACAAGGCAGCTTTTGTTAAAACGCTTTAACTTTTCAAAATTTAATTATTATAAAAATTTGTAAGGAGGTATTTTTATGAATTCAGTTATATTAATAGGAAGGCTGACAGCTGATCCAGAACTTAGATTTTTTAACACAGGTGTTGCAATTTCAAAGATTACGCTAGCAATAAACCGCAGTTATAGAAAAGATAGCCAAGTCGTCACTGACTTTATCCCTGTTGAAATTTGGGGCAAAAAGGCAGAATACTGTGCGACTTATATCGAAAAAGGTTGTCTAGTTTCAGTTGATGGCAGTCTACATATAGATAGATATGTCGATTCTGACGGAAATAACAAGACTTTCGCCAAAGTAGTCGCAAATACTATAACAAAACTACACTCACCAAATAGATCTAGTGATGGGAATAATTCTGGTACAAATAACCCAATCCCTGCTAATGCTACTGCTTCTGAATCTTTACTTTCTACATCTGATTCAACTTCTAAATCTAATTTAGTTGGTGATTTAGCCTCAAGTAAAAATTCCAGCAACATAAGTCAAACACCTAAAACTGTAACTGCTCCACCCTTTGCAATTACACCATCTGACACAGTTCCAAGCGTCACAGAAATCGCTGGGAATGATGAAATCCCTTTTTAGGTAAAGTAAAAATTGTGCCTAAAGTAAATATATTTATTATAAATATAATCATATAAATATGAATATATAAATCTACATATATAAAGGAGGTAATTTATGCTCAGCAAACCGAAAATAATCGAAAAATGGCAAAAAAGAAATAGATTTGGCAGACCGGGTACTACTCTTATCACAAAGAAAATTGCTATTCACTATACTGGTCAGGCTGATGTGGAAAGCTGGCGAACTGTGTCATATTTTAACAATGTTGTCGCAAATGGGTACAAGGTCAACGGGAAATATGTCTATGCCTCATCCCACTATGTTATCGACCTCGACGGAACAATTTTTCAATTAATCCCAACTAGCGAGCAATGTTATGCGACCAACAGCGCCAATAAGTACGCCATCGCAATCGAAGTCGCCACAACAGGTGAGGACAATCACTATACTGACGAAACCTACAAAAGCATGGTCCACTTGTGCGCGTGGTTGTGCCAGTATAAGGGGCTTGACTGCAAGACTGACATCATTACCCACACCGATGTCGTCGGAAAAGCTTACAAACTGTGCCCAATTTATATGGTCAAAAATCCCCATAAAATGACACAATTTAAAACTGATTGCCATAACTTAAAGTCAGGCAAAATCACCCTTGATAATATCATCAATTGCACCTCTCCTGACTACATAAAAAATAGCTCAACTTCTCCCCTGCCAAAGATGATAAAAGTCAAAAAAGACGTAAACTATAGAAAACACCCAAATTTTAAAACCTCAAGCATTGCTGGGGTGGCAAAAGCCGGAGATATATTCACAGTAGTCGATTTGGTCGAGAGAAATGACACAAATATGTATAAATTAAAATCAGGCTATTATATTACGACAAACAAAACTTATATCGATGAAATTTATTAGTTTTAATAAAATACATACTGCATCTTATACATTATTAAATATATTTCTTCTTAGAAAGCAAATCACCTAAGGTATTTCCATTTTGAAGATAATATCTCATAAACTAGCTAAAGTTATTAATAAAAAATTCGCTTTGCTCATGGCGCCAACGACTTTGTCCGTTGCTTAAAATTCGCTTTGCTCATGGCGCCAACGAATCAAAGATTCCGTTGCTTTAGTTAATAGGTTGGAAATTAAAAAACCACATCCTAAGTCCTAAGATGTGGTTTTTCCTATTGCTATTTCCTATCTAGAAATGCTCTCCGTTTTCGTAATACTTCTCTTTTTCAAAAACTGTAAAAGCAAGATCCATGCTTTCTATATTTAGATTTTCTCTTATGTTGTTAGTTATTATTTTGGCAACTATGTCTTGAATTTCTTGACCTCTATCAAACCAAGCAACCTCAACAAATGGGTATACATCTGCTATTTTGCCATCTCTTATAGCAACAGATTTTATACATTCTATCTCAAAATAATCTCTTGGGCATTTTACTGCCTCTACTAATTCATCGACCATTTTTTCGCTTATTTTACAAATGTCGTTTTCGTTAATTCCTCTTACTTTTATTTGTGGCATGTCGTCCTCCTATTGTCCAATTTGTAATGATTTTATAATAAATAAACTCGTTTGTATATTATCCTCTATTTTTTATGATACTTTGAAGTACTCCACCTTTACATTTGTCACAATCTGCTCCAGCACCAGTTGCTGCTGTAACTTTTTCTACTGTGTCTGCTCCATTTCTAACGGCTTGTGCAACTTCTTCTACAGACACATTTCTACATTTACATGCATTTTTTAACACTGCTTCCATTTCTTTTGCTTCGTCATCATTTTCTATAACTATATCAGTCATTCTTTTTAAATCGTCTATCGTTCTCGCTCCATTTGCTTGGGCTTGTCTTATTTTTTTATATTTTTCTATTGCTAAGTTCATATGTAAATTCTCCTTCTAGTCATTGTATATAGTATACACTAATTTAGACATACTATGTTGTGAAATTTATAAGCTATTTACAGATTTATTATTTTCGCTATTTATAAAATTTATTATTTTAGCAAAACAAAAGCGGGAATCTCTCCCCTCCCGCTTTCGATTATTAAAAATTATCTATTATTCCTCAATTTCCTCAACTGTAAAATCACCATTTACAAAATACTTCAAATCGTTTTCATCGCCCCAATCACAATTTATAGTTCGTGAGTTGTAGTTTGTATCGTGGGCAATTATGTAATTAATTTTCCAAATTCCACTTTCGCTTGTCTCGCTGACAGTGTAATATCCTTCCATCATGTTTGTTTTTTCGTTATAAGTTAGTTGAATTGTTTCACTTTTGTTTGATTGTGGCTTTTTATATACTATTATTGCTTTTTGAATTGATGTTTCGTCTGTAATCTTAATACTTATCTTGATTTTGTCTCCTAATTTAGCGCTTTTTTGGCTTACTTTTAATGTAGACATGTCTATTTTTGGTGCGTTGTATTCTGGATTTGTATTACTAACTGTAAAATCACCACTCGACAAATCTTGTCTATTTTCTAAAGTAGTGTCGTTTACTGTAAGTGAGTTGTAGGTATTTGTCGTACGATTTCTTTTATCGACAGTTAATATGCTTTCAACCTTCCAAGTTCCAGATTCACTGCTATCTAAAATCTCAATATCCCCCTCATAATACTTTGTTTTTTCATTATAATTAAGCTCGATCATCTGAAGATTGTCCGTCATTCCTGACAAGTAATAAATGTATGCACTTTGCATATCATCGTCGTCTTTTATCTTAACGCTCACCTTCACCTTGTCTCCGCTTGTCGCCTGAGTCTTGTCCACTTTTAACGTAGCATAATTTACGACTGGTTTCTTCAGTGTTTTGTTTGATGTTTTTTGAGATTCCACAATTTCATTTTTTTCGGCTGCTTTTGCATCATCTAATTGTTGATTTTGAGAGCAACCTGTAAAACTAAACATCATTACAAAAGATAATATCGAAATAGTCCAACTTGCAAAATTCCTTTTCATACGTACCCCCCCTTGATTTTTTGTGATCCCCCTCTTAATTATATTGTATCACCTTAATAAGACCCAAATATCATAAACCGTACGTCAAATAATCCTATCATTCGATTTGTATATTTTTATTTTCGACATACAAGTACCCCGTTTTACAACAAAAACATATTTACATTCAAAAAAGGACTATAATGGAGAAATTCCTCGTTTTCCGCGTGATAATTCACACAAAAAAGGACAAAATTTATGTTTAGAAAATTTTAAAATTTGCACAAAAAAAGGAATACAATTTCGTATTCCTTTTTTCTCTATAAACTACTCTAAAATATTAAATTTATTTAACAACTATAGTTTTTGATGTTGTTGTGTATCCAGTTTTACTCATATTGATTACAACTTTTGTTTTTGCTCTTTGCTTTGGAATTACTATTTTGTAGTTTCCATAAGCATCCACAGTTGCAGTTTTACCGATTTGTCTTCCATTTACATACGCTCTTACTGTCGCTGTTTTCAGACCTTTTCCTGTTATCGTTGTCGAAGTATATCTTATTGTGTTGACTGTGAATGTCGGGAATGTGTTTAACGATACTGATATAACTTTTGATATATCTGTGTATCCTGTTTTACTCATCTTCACAGTTACTTTTGCTCCTGCTGCTTGCTTCGGTATTGTTATTTTGTAATTTCCATAAGAATTCACAGTTGCACTGTTTCCAATTTGTCTTCCGTTTACATACGCTCTTAC
>NZ_JBCLNH010000001.1:224683-342207 GCF_039062665.1 Clostridium sp. 2218st1_F5_2218SCRN_220325
ACATACGCTCTTACCGTTGCAGTTGCTAGTCCTTTCCCTGTTATCGTTGTCGATGTTGGGTTTATCGTATTTACTGTAAATGTAGGGAATGTTTTTAAAGATGCTACTTTTTTCGGCATTTTACTTAATAGTAGTACCATCTCTTCCCTAGAAATCTTTGAATTTACATTGTACTGATAATTATGTGGTAATACATTTAATTCGTATAAATGTACCATATTATTAAAATCAGTTGAATTTAAATTTTTGAATACTGTTTTATATTTGTTTTTCACAGTTTCACTATATTCTTTATTGTTATAATCTTTAAATAAGTTTGCGACACCTAATAATGTCATTTTTTCTGATGTATTACTTGTCGTATATGATGTTTTTAAAGCTTTATTTGTCGTATTTACAAATTCATACTTGCTTACTTGTTCACTCCCTGAGAACTTTCCTGTAGAAGTCATAGTTAAAACTCCATTTGCCAAGTATTGATTTATAACAGCTTTTGATGATGAATATCTAATATCATAAAAACTTCTTTGCAAAATAGTTTTATAATTATTAAAAGTATAAGTCAGTAATTTGTTTATATCTTGGAACATTTGCGTACGAGTACTTTTACCGAAAAATGAACAGATCACTTCTCTTCCTGAGCTATCTTTTGCTGTTGTAGCTAATGCATATCCAGCTTTGTCAGTTGTACCTGTTTTTGAACCTATTATCGTGAATAAATTCTTAGAATAGCTATAATTTCTTAAGAAGTTATTTGATGCAAGTAATGTCTTTGATTGTCCATTATAGTAGTTTTTTATCACATATTGTGGCTTTTTAACGATTTCTCTAATTGTGTCGTTTGTCATAGCGTATCTTGTCAATTTCGCAATATCGTTTGCCGTCGAATAAATATTTGGATTTGCATGCCAGTCCATTCCAATAGCATTGTCAAAATAAGAATTATTCATTCCAAGTGCTTTAGCTTTTCTATTCATCATATTGACAAATTGTGCGCTACTTCCTCCAACTGCCTCTGCAATAATTTCAGCCGCATCACCTGCTGAATAAACTAAAAGCATGTTTAAAAGTTCTTCCAAAGTGTACGAATAACCCGCTTTTAGATTTGCTGATGTCGTATCTGCATCAATCTTATCTATAGTAGATTGTTTTACTGTTATCCTCTTTGATAAACTGCAATTTTCAATTGCAACTATTGCAGTCAATAATTTTACTGTACTCGCAGGATAGATACGCTTATTTCCCTGCTCAGACATGATTATTTCTCCCGAATTAGCGTCCATAATAGTGTATGCATGTGCATAAACTGTAGGTCTTGCTGGTGCCGCATGCACATTAGCAGTGAATATACCGCTTGATATTAGCATTACAAACGCTAAAAATAAAGATATGATTTTTTTGTTTTTTGTCATAATTCCCCTCACATTGTATATATATTGTCTAAATTTAGTATAATAGGGAATGATTGTCTAAGTCAATACAATCATTCCCTATATCTAACATTTTTGAACAAAATTCTCTATATTTTTACATATCACTTACTTCATATACCAGTTAACTAATTCATAACATCTCTCTTGTGTAGTATTAGCCTTTGAAAGTATCAACTCTAGCTGTGCCATAGTCCCACCTTCATACTCAGCTGCATCTTGTTCAGCCTTGTTATCTCTATATGTTATCCATTCTCTTTGCTTTTGTCTAAGACTATTCATCTCGCTTTCAGATAACTGATTTTTCAGCACTCCATAGATTTTATTTAACTCATTATCCCACAAAGTATAAATTTGCGTTGCACTATTTGTCATTTCATATGTAGTGTATCCATCTAGCATATTATTCGTTTTAGCTTCCAAACTCGCTAATTCTTGCAAATATGTAGATTTTAAACTAGCAGACTGATTACTGTTGTTTTGTGTACTTTGACTATTGTCTTTATTACTAGCCTCTTTGTCTTCTTTCTTCTCATCCGACTTGTCGTTATTTGACTCTTGTGTCGAATCTTTACTATCTGAGTCGTTTTGCCCAGACTCATTATTCTCTCCCTCTAACTTATTTTCACTCTTTACGACATCTTGTTCTTGCTTTTGATTTATTGTCGAATCCTGCATCATAAGCACAACCCCTACCACAATCACAAATGCCGAAACTAACACCTTCGCCACTTTCGATTTTAGCAGGAAGAATAAAACAACTGCCGCTGCTACAAATATAACTATTATTGGTACCATTATTTCCCCTCCTTATATGGTCTATATTATTTATAACATATAATGGATTTTGGGGATATAGTATTTTACTAATAAATCCTTATAATGTTAAATTTTGTGTCGAAATATCTATTTAATTATAATAATTTGCTATTTAAAATAAGAATTAACCAACTCATAACATCTATCCCTTGTCATACTGAGCTTTGTCATAGACATCTCATAAGGCGCATAAGTCCCAGGTCCATTCTGAATTTCCACCTGTTTTACTGCACTATCCCTCTCATTTATCCACTGTATTTCTTCCTGCTTAAGGGCCGCCATCTCATCTGCTGGCAACTCCTGCTTTAACACACCATAAATCTCGTTCAATTTATCATCCCACATTTGGTAACTTTCTGCAGCTATCCTTCTAACCTCTATCCATGGAATATCATCAATTTGCTGCCTTTCATCAGTTTGCACCGTCAACTCATCCAGTTGTGCTAAATATTTACTTTTCAATCCAACAAGATTATTGTTTAATTACTACTCTATTAAAGCCATATAACTAAAACCTCAACATATATTTTAAGTAAAGTTTAGCACATTTTATAAATCATTTATTAGTTAATCCATATCTATACAAATAAAAAACATCTACAAAATTATATCTTAGCTCCCTTACTTCTATTACACCTCCAACACAATGTCTGCAAATTACCCTCAGTTGTCATTCCTCCTTTAGACAAAGGAATTATATGATCTATTTCCAACAATAAATTCGGCTCATCTTTATTGGATAATCCACAGATTTGACAAGTATAACCATCTCTTTCTTTTATCTTTTCTCTTAACTTTGGTGTCATTAATGCCCTTTGACCTGCTACACTTTTCTTGAATTTTATCTTTTGTAATAAATATTTTATAAATTCTTCTAATTCTTTCAAATCAAACACAACATCGAATGCTCCAGTTATTTTTCCATACTTACTTATACATCTAAAAGTATATGTAGGAAAGTATGAATCCTTTAAATCTATATCTTTAAATCCTAGTTTTCTACTTAATCTTTGTATCCCTGTAAATCGTCTAATAAAATAAGGTCATTCTTTTCTTATCTTTTTTATAATTTCATCTCTTTGTCTTTCTAATAATTTTTTACCTTCTTCCACAGCTAAAAAATCATTTAAAGTATTTTTTAATTTATTCAATGTTTTTTCATCAGCTTTTACATTAAAATATTTATTAATATCGTAAGCCAAATTGTAACCATTAAATCAATTATAAAATCTGTCATTATAGCACCTCTCATATAGAATTGTTTTTCTATCTTATCAGTATTTATCCTAATTTTGATTTTAATACCTATATTTACTATCAATTTTAAAAAGCCGTATACACAATAATCAAAATCATCATGTATACGGCCTTTATTAATATATTTTAATCCATCCCCTAAACAATATCCAAATAAACCTTCCTATCAGGAGCCGGAAACTCCCTATCCATAATCTCCAAATCCCCCTCATCAATCTTCACATCAGCCACCTTCGCATTTCTAAGTGCATGTTGTGGGTTAGATGTTCTCGGTATTGCGATAATATTATCTTTTTGCAATACGAATGCAAGCAGCAATTCTGGTATTGATAAATCGTATTTCTCAGCGATTTTTATTAGTTCTTTATTTGTCATTAGCTCGTGTTTTAAGCTTGCTCCTTGTGCCATTGGGCAATATGCCATAACGGGGATATTGTGCTCTTTCATCCAAGGATAAAGGCTATATTCTATCCCTCTTGAGCCTAGGTGATATAAGACTTGGTTTACTACGCATTTGTCTCCATCTTTAACAGTCATAAGTTCTTTCATATCGTCTATATCGAAGTTTGAAACTCCCCATCTTTTTATTTTACCTTTTTTAACAAGCTCCTCCATACATTCCACAGTCTCGCTTAGGGGTACTGCCCCTCTCCAGTGAAGTAAGTACAAGTCAAGATATTCTACTCCCATTCTTTTTAGTGTATTTTCACAACTTCTAAATATGTTTCTTCTTCCTGCATTATGTGGATATACTTTTGATACTAAAAATAGTTTTTCTCTGTCATATCCTTTTATGGCTTTTCCGACTAATTCTTCTGCTAACCCTTCTCCATACATTTCTGCTGTATCGATAAGCGTCATGTTGTTTTCTATTCCTATTTTTATACTTTTAATTTCGTCTTGTTCTTTGGATTTATCTTCTCCCAAAAACCACGTCCCCTGTCCTAATTTCGGCATCAACGCTCCATCTTTTAATCTAACAAATCTATCCATTTTGGCCCCTCCTTATCAATTATTAACACTTAATATTTCACTTATATATAATTTAAAACTTCACTCTATCTTAAATTATATATCATTTTAAATCCTATATTAATTTATTCCCAATTAAAAAACAGATTATGTAGCAAATCCACATAATCTGTAGGTATATTTTGAGGTTAAATCAAATGTTGAAACCTAGTTTCCTTTTCTAACAACTTGAGCGTTTGCTAATTTTTCATAGTATTTAACTAATGAAGAGTGGTCTTCTGTTCCGCATCCATCAAGTTTTATTGCTTGCATCATTTCCATAACTGCTGCAGTTAATGGTAATGGAGCTCCTACTCCATGAGCAGTATCAAGCACGTTTCCTAAGTCTTTTATATGTAAATCTATTCTAAATCCTGGTTTGAAGTTTCTGTCCATAACCATGTTTGATTTAGCATCTAATACTGTACTTCCAGCTAATCCACCTCTTATAGCTTGGTATACTAATTCTGGATCAACTCCAGCTTTTGTAGCTAATATATACGCTTCTGACATTGCTGCTATATTTAATGCAACTATTGTTTGGTTAGCTAATTTAGTTATGTTACCAGCTCCTATTTCACCAGTATAAACTACTGACCCTGCCATAGCATCCATAACATCATAGCAAGCGTCGAATACTTCTTTATCTCCACCAACCATTACAGACATTGTTCCGTCTATTGCTTTTGGTTCTCCACCACTTACTGGTGCATCTATCATCTTAACACCTTTTTCTTTTAATGCTTCGTATATTTCTCTACTTACTAATGGAGCTATTGAACTCATGTCTATTACTACTAATCCTTCTTTTGCTCCTTCTATAACACCATTTTCTCCTAAAACAACTTCTTTAACGTGTGGAGAGTTTGGTAACATTGTTATTATAGCTTCAACTTGTTGTGCAACTTCTTTTGGTGTTGCTGCTGATTTTGCTCCTAATGCTACTATTTCGTCTACTGCTGATTGATTTCTATCTAAAACAACAAGTTCATAACCTGCTTTTAAAAGGTTTTTACTCATTGGTTTTCCCATTATTCCTAATCCTATAAATCCTATTTTTTTCATTTCACATACTCCATTTCTTGCTAATATATTTTTTATTATTGTTTTCTTAATTTAAATTTCTTTATATCCTTTTACTTTTAATTATCATAGATAAATTTGATTTTTATTTATCTATGATAATCTTGGTTTTTCTATTATAAATTTTATGCGTCTAATAGTACTTCTTCTTTTATATATCCTAATTCAGTAAGTATTTCTCTCATCTCGTCTAATACTTCTGGTGATGCTGTTGTGTTTGGTTTTATACTATTTCCAACATCAAGCCCTATTAAGTTACAAGCGTCTTTTGTTCCTGCTGGGAATGATACTTTATCAAATGTATTTCTAAAAGGTGTAAGTTTAAATTGAGCTTCACAAGCACCTTCTATATCTCCAGCCATATATTTATCATATATTTCAACAACTAATTCTGGTACTATGTTAGCTGTTGATGCTATTGCTCCAACTGCTCCATATGCTAATGATCCTAAAATCATAGTGTCTTTTCCAGCCATAACTTTAAAACCTTTATCTCTAGTTGTTCTTATAAATTCTGCAGTCAATGTCATATTTCCGCTTGTATCTTTTATACCTACTATGTTTGGAACATCAGCTAATCTATTAACTAAATTTACGCTAAGCCCATAACCAACTTTTCCTGGATTGTTGTATAAAAGTACTGGTAAATCTGGTACTGTCTCTGCTATTGTAACTATATGTGCGTATAATTCGTCTTCACTTGGTGAGATAAACATAGGTGGTAGTATTGATATACCATCTGCGTTTTCTTCTTTCGCCATTTTTGCAGTTTCTACACATTCTTTTGTTGTAATTCCTGCTATACCCATATAAACTGGGACCCTTTTGTCTGCTGTTTTTACCATACAAGCAAGTGCCTTTCTTTGTTCATCAGCATCTATTGCGAAAAACTCACCATTACTTCCGAAAGCAAGTATCCCGTGTACTCCTCCGTCAATAATATAATTTACAACTCTCGCCATAGCTTCTTCATTTATGTGATTTTCTTCATCTACAGGCGTAACTATAGGTACAATTATCCCCTTTATTGAACTAGTATCCATATTAAATCCCCCTAATTAAGCGTATATTTCTTCTTTTTCTGCTTCTCTTATTAAGCAAGGTTTTTTATTGTCAAACTTCCAGCCTTTTATTAAGTATTGCATTCCTATACTGTCATCTCTTCCACCTAGACAATGTTCATTATATAATGCATTTGCTTCCATTATTTTATCCATATCTAGCTCTATTCCTAGACCTGGTTTTTTAGGAACTGCTATTTTTCCGTCTACTATTTGGTATGGCTCTTTAGTTAATCTGTCTATTCCCTCTTGCCATATCCAGTGAGTATCTATTGCAGTTATATCTCCTGGAACTGCTGCAGCTGCATGAGTAAACATTGCTAATGATATGTCGAAGTGGTTGTTTGAGTGAGAACCCCAAGTTAATCCCCATTCGTTGCATAATTGACCAACTCTAACAGAACCTTGCATTGTCCAGAAGTGAGGGTCAGCAAGTGGTATATCTACTGATTGAACTTGTACTGAATGTTGTAATTGTCTCCAGTCAGTTGCTATCATATTTGTCGCAGTTTTAAGACCTGTAGCTCTTCTAAATTGAGCCATTATCTCTCTTCCTGAATATCCATCTTCAGCACCACATGGGTCTTCTGCATAAGCTAATACATCTTGTTTTCCTTTACAAACTCTTATTGCATCTTTTAATGACCAGCATCCGTTTGGATCTATTGTAACTCTTGCCTCTGGGAATCTATTTTTTATAGCAGTTATTGCTTCTATTTCTTCGTCTGGTGTTAAAACTCCACCTTTTAATTTGAAATCTTTAAATCCGTATTTTTCGTGAGATGCCTCAGCTAATTTAACTACTGCTTCTGGAGTTAATGCTTCTTCTGTTCTAACTCTGTACCATTCACAATCTCCATCTTTTCCATCTAAGTATGGTAAATCAGTTTTGTTTCTATCTCCTATAAAGAATAAATATCCTAAAGCTTCTACTTCTTCTCTTTGTTGCCCTTCTCCTAATAAAGCTGCAACAGGAACATCTAAGTGTTTTCCTAATAAATCAAGTAAAGCTGCTTCTAATGCAGTTACTGCATGAACAGTTATTCTTAAGTCGAATGTTTGAAGACCTCTACCGCCTGCATCTCTATCGTTGAATTTTTTACGAACGTTGTTTAAAATGTTGTTGTAGTTTCCTATGCTTTGTCCTAATACTAATTCTTTAGAATCTTCTAATGTTTTTCTTATTCCTTCTCCACCAGGAACTTCCCCTGCTCCCACGTTTCCGTTGCTATCTTCTAATATAACTATATTTCTTGTGAAAAATGGTGCATGTGCACCACTTAAGTTTAATAACATACTGTCATGACCTGCTACTGGTATTACATCCATTTTTGTTATGATTGGTGTTTTATTTGTCATTTTTGTTTCCCCCATAAAATTTATTTTAAGTCACTGGCGCAGGATTAAATACTGCTAATGCATTGTATATCTTGTGCTCGTCAGCGAAAGTTTTCTTTCTATCACTTGCAACATCTAGGATTAAGTTGAATATTTCCCAACCAACTTCTTCTATAGTTTTCTCCCCTGTTGCAATAGTTCCGGCATCTACATCTATTAAATCAAACCATTTTTTCTTTAATGTTGAATTTGTCGATACCTTTATTACTGGAGATACATTTAAGTTATATGTTGTACCTCTTCCTGTTGTAAATACTTGCATCGTTATTCCTGATGATAGTTGTTGAGTCCCACAAACAAAGTCGCTTGCTGGTGTAGCAGCATATGTCATACCGCTTTTTCTTATTCTCTCTCCTGGTGATAAAACATCTACTATTCTTGTACTACCTGATTTAGCAACTGAACCTAATGCCTTATCAACAACATTAGATAAGCCTCCTTTTTTGTTTCCTGGAGATGGGTTTGCATCTCTATCAACATCAGCTTGTTCTAAATATCTATCATACCACTTCATCTCTGATACAAGTTTTGATAATACTTCATCATTTATAGTTCTCGGTGCTAATAAGTGGACTGCATCTCTTATTTCAGTAACTTCCGAAAACATAACCTTTGCCCCAGCTCTAACTAATAAATCCGCTGCATATCCTACAGCAGGATTTGCCGTCACTCCAGAAAAAGCATCGCTACCTCCACATTGAAGACCAACTACTAGATCTGATACTGGACATTCTTCACGTTTTCTTTTATTTAATTCTTTAAGTTTTTCTTCTGATTTGTCCATTATTTGGTTTACCATTTCCAAAAATCCATTGCACTCTTGTAATATAATAAGATTTTCATCTTTTATATCTGGGAATAACATCTCTGGAACTAACTTTTCACATCCCAACGATACAGTTAAAATCTCACCACCAAAATTAGCATTTTTAGCTAAGTTTTTGATAGTTCTTATAGGGATTTCTGCTCCCTTACCTTTTATAGCAACTCCACATCCATAAAGGTGATTTAATGCGATAATATCGTCTACATTTGTATACTTTGGTAAAACTTCTCTTTTTAGCCTTTCAACAGCTACATCAAGTACACCTTGTGAACATTGAACAGTAGTCGTTATACCTAAGATGTTTTTAGTACCTACACTTCCATCTTTATTTTTATATCCCATGAAAGTGTACCCTTCTAATGGTTCTAAATCATTTTCAATAAAATCGCTTTTTAGCTCATCTAATGAATATGCCTTTGGTAGGATAACCTTATCCTCCCTCAGCCAACTTCCTTTTGCTACATCTTCATTTGCATATCCAATCACTTCACCATATCTAATTATCGGCTCGTCTTTTTTTATATCACAAAGAGTCACCTTGTTAGCCTCTGGAATATCTTGAAGTAATTGTAGTCCATCTTTAAAAACAGTCCCCTTACTTAATCCGCCTTGATTAACTATTATTGCAACATTATCTTTAGGATTAACTTTTATATATATAGGCTCTTTGTTTTCATTAGTTATTTTGCACCCCATACTATCCCTCTCTATAATTATTACTGTATTTTTAATTGCTATCTGTTTATTTCTAATGTGTTATTATATTTTAATTATAAATTTTTGTTATAATTTAATCATCGTTTCTTTAACTAACATTTTTATATTTTTTTGTTCATTTGCATAATTTAGTTATAAAGTATGTAAGCTGTGTATAATTCTAAAAGATCTATAAACTTCTTTGGATTTTTGCCTGTAAGTGTATATATCTTTTCCAGACGGTAATTCAGCGTATTTCTATGTATATTTAATACTTTAGAAATAATATTTACCTCTCCATTGTTTTCTATATAAGCCAAAATCGTATCTATCAAATCCAGCTTATTTCCTTCTTCTTTTAAAATTTCCATATGTCGTTTTAAATTGTTATTGCCTTTGCAAGTTGTTAAAGTTGACAAAAAATAAAGATCTTCATATTTAAAGATTTTCTCGTCTTTATTTAGTATTTTCCCAACTTTTAAACAAGCCTTACCTTGATTAACAGTGTTATATATTAGTTTTTCCTGTAGTCCTACACCTACCTCAACATCATATTCACCAAGTATCTCGATTAATATGTTTTGCTTTGATATATTATTAACTAATGCAACTAATATATTTTCTGAATACTCAACAATAAACTCTTGTTTATCTAAAAACATTCCCAACTTATCTTTTATATTTACAAAATAATTAAAATTCCTATCTTTAATATCTATTACTAATGCAATCTTAGAAACATCTAAATTTATACCTAATTCTTCAGCCTCTCTTTTTGTATTAGAGCTGTATTCATTTTCAGAAGTCATAAGTTCATAAAAGAATTTATTTTTATGAATTTCTAATGCTTTCTTCTTTGAAAATGTAAAATGCTTATTAATAAGTAGCTCTGCTGTTATCTTTACTAACTGTCCAAACTGTCTGATTTCTGTTGGATTCCCAGTTATTCCAATAACTCCGACCGTCTCTTTATAGAACTTAATAGGAAGGTTTATACCTTCCTTTTCTTTGTCCGTATTCATATATATTTCTATAACTTCATCCTTTTGTAAGACTTCCAACGCTCCACTATGTAGCTTATTTACTCGTCCTTTATCCCCACTAGCTATTATAACACCATCTTTATTCATTATATTTACGTTATAAGGTATTACTTCCATAACTCTATTAACGATGTCTTGTGCTATTTTACTGTCTATACTATACATCTATGCTCCCCCTGTTTTCATACAGAATATATTGATATGTATACTTGCACATATTTCCCTAAATTTCTATAATTTTTTAAACTATGTATAATATTATATAACTTAAATATTTTTTTAACAATCTTTATTCTTATATATTATTCTCAAAAAATATCTTTATTTCTATCTATGAATAATATATAAGTATTTATTTTAATTTAAATTGATAGTAATCTAGCTACATTCTCAAGTGTATTTTCTATATTTTCTTTTGCATTACTAAGTGCTTTATCTAATGTCATAACTCCAGGCATTATAGATAAGATTGAATCAAATCCTAAATCATATAATTCATCAATTCCTTCTCCAACATTTCCCGCTATTCCTATTACAGGTATGTCATATTGTTTAGCAACTTGTGAAACGCCAAAAGGTGTCTTTCCAAATTTCGTCTGAGAATCTATGCTACCTTCTCCAGTTATAACGTATGATGCCCCTTTCATCTTTTCGCTTAAATCAGCATATTTTATAACTATATCTATACCACGATTAAGTTTACCATCACAAAATGCCAATAGTGCAAAACCTAGTCCCCCTGCTGCACCTGATCCTTTTTGATTTTCCATATCTTTTCCTATAGTTTTATTTACTATATCTGCATAATGATGTAAGTTTTCATCTAGTATTTTTATAATCTCTTCTGTCGCTCCCTTTTGTGGTCCAAATACTGCTGATGCACCTTCTTTTCCAGTAAGAGTATTGCTGACATCACAGGCAACTTCTATCTCAACTTCTTTTATTCTCTTATCAAAATCATCTAAGTTTATTTTTACTAACTCAGACAATCCTCCACCACCAAAAGGTATTTCTTTGTTGTCTTTGTCTAAAAGTTTTGCACCTAATGCTTGTAACATTCCTGCTCCACCATCATTAGTTGCACTTCCGCCTATACCGATTATTATCTTTTTTACACCTTTATCTAATGCTGATTTTATAAGTTCACCAGTCCCAAAAGTTGTCGTAATTAGCGGGTTTCTGTCTTCTTTTTTAACATAATGTATTCCGCTTGCCTCTGCCATTTCTATAACAGCAGTTTGGCCATCGCCCAAAATACCATACTTAGCATTTACCTTGTTTCCTAATGGCCCTGTCACCACAACTTCATATATCTTCCCATCTGTCGCATCAACTAGCGATTGTACTGTTCCTTCGCCGCCATCTGCCATAGGAACTTTTACACATTCTGCATCTTTAAATATCTTCTTTATTCCTACTTCCATAGCATCTGCAACTTCTTTTGCCGTCAAACTCTCCTTAAATGAATCCGGCGCTAATACAAATTTCATATATCCACCCCATAATCTACTTTATTTTCGCTTTATTATGTTTTCCTAATAATTATTTTAAACCCCTCACAAACAACTTTCATCGTTTCTTTGATCAATATATACACTCATTTATATGCATTTGACCAATCGTGAGGGGTTTTTCTACATTTTCATAAACTCTATATTATTATTTAATTTTTATATAAATGTTCCTAAAAGCATTCCACTTCCTATCCATAAAACTGTTAATATACAGAATGGAACAAATGAGAAACTTATATAGTCGGCTAACTCGGTTTTGTCTGCCAAATCACAAGCCAGATAAATCTGCGGTTGTGCAACTGGTGAAATCATAGCCCCCATATTCATAACTAACGCCATTATTACAACCTCATTTGATACACCAAATTTAGCACATATTGCTGCAACAATTGGTATAAGAGCATAATACCAAGTATCGTTTGTAAATATCATCATTAGTGGTACACTGAATAATGCGATTATTATGTATAACCAAGATCCCATTGCAGTAGGTATTATACTTACTAAGCAATTTACCATCTCTTGCATCATACCACTTTCTTGTAATACCCCTACTACAACACCTGATAATAATACTGCTGGTGCTGTTGGATATAATGTCGCTGCATATTTGCTTAACAACTTGTTTTGTAATTTTAAATCTCTATAGTTAACAGTAATAGCTATAACTAATGCTAGTGCAAATGCTGCATAATCAGGTATATCAACCATACTTAACGCAACTATTAATAATACTGTTAAAATTAAGTTGAACCAGAATAATTTTGGTCTAGATAATTCTGTTGGCTCTATCATGTTAGATGCAGATTCGCTTTTATCTAACTCTTTTAATGCACCTCTTCTTACTTCCCTCTTAGCTAATACTACTGCAAATACCATTAATATTCCTATTAATATTAGCTGTACTGGGAACAATTGCATGAATATATAATTTGTTGCATTTTCTACCTCTGGCATTAAACTTGCAGCTCTTAAAATTCTTCCGTTCCAAGGTGTATTAAACATTGCGCACATTGATGCTGAACATAAGAATAATAATACTTTTGGATCCATTTTAAGTTTTTTGTATAATGGTAATAACATAGGTATAGTTATTACAAATGTTGATGTTACAGAACCGTCTATCTCTGTTATTAACGATACTGCCACTGTTATTATACATACTACTACTGCACTTATTTTACTGTGTTTTAATAAAAAGTTAACGATTGTATCAAACAGACCTGCATCACTCATTAATGAGAAATAAGGTACTGAGAAAAGCATGATTAATGTAATATCAAGTGTTAGATTTAACCCTGATGAGATATATCCAGGTATTTCTGAAAGTGCACAACCTGCAATTATTGCACCAAATATCGGTATAATCCCAAATGCTACTAATGTACTTACTTTTTTCTTTAACAATAAATATGTTATTAAAACCATCATTGCAAAACCGACGAAAGCTAAATATGTCATATATTATTCCCCCTCAAATTAAATAAATATTTTCTTAGATATTTTATTAGATATTTTTTAGTTTAAATTCCTTACCATAGCCTCTATTATTTTCCCTTTTGTATCCCCTCTCTTTTGTTGATTTTTCTAGTTATTTTTTTAACTTATATAAGTGTAACTTTATATATATTATTTTTTTATTGCTTATACTTATATAATAAACGATTTCCTTAGACCATTTCATCATCCAAATTGACATTTTTTTCACTATTTATTTGTGCATTTATACAGTAAATTCGCTGCAATCATATCTCCCATACACAACTCCTTTATTCATTGCTTAGAATTTTCCTCGTTTATGCCCAGTCGACTTCGTTCGTTGTTTTTTGCAATGTATAATTTCCTTAGAATAAAAAAAGGCGTCATCTTTATATTTGATAACACCTTTTTAAAAATATATTTATTGTATTTATTTTTCTATAGTTTCTATGTAATATATACCTTGTTTTTATACTTACATAACTTAGATTATCTTAGATTTACATTTAATCTTAATTTATATATTCAAATAAATTATCGTATTTCACATCTCCATTTACAGCACAGAAATATTTTTGGCTGCTGTCTCCATTACATCTCAAAACTTTTATATTTATATCGTATCCCATTGTCTTCATTGCTTGTCGGTATTCGTCTATATCTTCAAGTAATAATTTATTCTTTTGATCCCATTTTCTTTTAACAGAATTATATCCATTTAACTTAACTGAAAGACTTTGGTTGTCTATAAAGGAATCTGTTATTGTATTGTCTATTAGTTCAACTGTTTTGTCATCCTCATATTTAATAATATTAAAATTATACCCCTTGCTTTTTACAAATAGTTCGACTGATTTACTGCTTTGTTGTTCCTCTTGCTCTGCTTTTTTATAATCAACTATATTATTGCTACATCCAACTGCCCCAAATAACACAACTAGCACTATTGATACTATAAATAACCTCTTACTCATAACACTACCCCCTTATAAACTATTGTTATATTAATATAGTATCATAATTAATGGTAAGTTTTAGGATATATTTTATTTATGATTAGTTTTAAAAGCCAATATTTCCATAAAAAAAGAGACCCATAGAAGTCTTTTCTATAAATCTCTTTCTATATATTTTGATTTATCTTTTAATCAATTTATTTAAAATAAAACACTTTATTTCTCACTCTATTTCTAATTTATCTTACTAATGCAGGTTTTTTAGAATCAAATTTCCAGTCTTTTATTAAATACTGCATAGCCATTGAGTCATCTCTATCGTGGCTTTCTAACTCGTTGTATAACTTGTTAGCTTCCATAACTCTATCCATATCGATAGTCACTCCAAGACCTGGCTTAGTTGGAACTTGTAGATATCCATTTTTTATTAATGGAGTGTCTTTTAATAAGTTTTGTCCATCTTGCCATATCCAATGTGTGTCTAATGCTGTTGGGTTGCCTGGTGCCGCTGCTGCAACATGTGCAAACGCAGTTAATGTTATGTCGAAGTGGTTGTTTGAGTGAGAACCCCAAGTTAGTCCCCAATCGTTTAATATTTGTGCCATACGAACACTTCCATCAAATCCCCAGAAATGAGGGTCAGCAAGGACTATATCGACAGCTCTCAATGAAGTCGCATGGTAGAATTGTCTCCAGTTAACTGCTATCATATTAGTCGCAACTGGTATATTTACTGCATTTTTAAATTCACACATTATCTCCCTACTGCTAAATCCAGCTTCTGGTCCACATGGATCTTCCACATAACTAAGTATACCTTCCATAGGCTTACATATTCTTATAGCCTCATCTAAGCTCCATGCACCATTGGGGTCGATATTTATTCTTCCTTGTGGGAATGCTTGTTTTAATGCTTTTACAGCTTCCATCTCTTCTTCGCCTTTTAACACTCCACCTTTTAGCTTGAAGTTTACAAATCCGTATTTTTCATGAAGAGTTTTCGCTTGCTCAACAATTCTCTCTGGAGTAAGCATCTCTTCTCTACGAAGTCTAAACCAAGCATCATCACTATCTGATTCATCTAAGTATGGTAGTTCTTTCGCTTTATTTTTATCACTTACATAAAATAAATATCCAAGTGTCTCTATCTCATCTCTTTGTTTTCCATCACCTAACAATTCGCACATAGGTAGATTTAAATGTTGTCCTAATAAGTCAAGTAATGCACATTCTATTGCCCATTGTGCCTTTACTACAAATTTTAATTTACTAATATCTAAACTTTGTATACCTTCACCATCGTCTCCTGCAGCTTTTGTAGATGCATTTTTTATATCATTTAATATTGAACGATATCTTCCTATCTCTTTTCCAACTACTAGTGGTATACAACTTCTTAAAGATTCGCATGTATAATCACCACCATGAATTTCACCTATTCCTGTATTTCCTGAGCTATCTTTTAATATAACTATATTTCTTGTGAAATATGGTGCATGAGCCCCACTTAATGTCATCAACATACTGTCATACCCTGCAACAGGTATTACCTGCATCTCTGTAACTATTGGTGTTCCCTTTTTTGTCTCCATTACTTTTTCCCCTTTTGATATTATTTTATTAAACTTTATTTTGAAAAGCTTTTCATCTTTAAAATATATTGTTATGAATCTTTTATTTAATTCTATCTATTTGTTAAGTTTTTTTCAATCTCGATTTATACTTTTCGTTATACCGCACAACACTTTTGTATATTTGAACAAAAAACCGTACACACAACAATCAAAATCATCATGCATACGGTTCTCACTAATCAACCTTAACCAATATATTAAACAGCTTCATATCAGTCAAAGCCTCAACTCCATATTCTATATCAGACTCCATAGCGATTATGTCCCCAGGATTAATCACCTTTTCGTCGTCTTTATTATATACAATTTTTGCGCTGCCTTCTAACATAACAAACAGCGTTTCCATTTCGTAGTATTCTTTGCTTATACTTTCGCCTTTTGGAAATGAGAAAAATCTTATTTCTGTGTGGTCGTTGTCGATTAAAGCCTTGCTCGCTATCGATTTTCCTGAATGATTAATCATATCAGTTATTTTGATAACTTCGTGAGGCTTGATATTTCTTAGATATTTCATAGTCTATCCCTCTCTAACTACGACTAAAAGCATCTTCATGTCTTCTTTTGCAGTTACTTGATGTTGTATATTTGCTGGCATTACTACAAATTCTCCTGCTTTTGCTTCCATAACGTCGTCACCTATTTTCACTGTTGCAACACCTTCGTGAATGTATATCATTGCGTCGCCTTTTGCTGCATGAGGTCCTACTCCTTCGCCTTGTCCAAATGCCATAGCAGTTATCCCTACACCGCTTTTTTGTGCCATTGTCACTGTTTCTATTTGACCTTCATTACATTTTACTAAACTGCCAAAATCTATTGGTTTCCCTTTTTCTACTGTGGAAAACAAGTTCTCGTCTTTGACAAACATGCGGGTGAGATAATTTGGTGTAGATAAGCTTCATTCTATTCTTATGGACTAAAATTTTAGGTATATGGATAGGCGAAAATGAAATTTATAAATTCTAGTGCTCTATACTCACTGATTTGAAAAATAGAATAATATACTTCAAACCAGTCATAAAAATATCAAAACACAACTACTTTATAGTTGGTAAATCATTTTTGAAGATTTATAATATAAGATGAAAATATAATTAATATATAAATTATTAAGGAGATATAATTATGCATAATATCAAAGAATTTATAGATATGAATGAAAAAGATTTTGATTCATTTTTTAATATATTAGATAATTCTTTTCCCAAAAGTGAAAGAAGAGATTATCCATCTCAAAAGGATTTGCTTTCTATAAGTAACTATCGCCCTTTCGTATTTAAGGAAAATAATGAAGTCTTGGCGCTGATGGCTATTTGGGAATTTAACGATTTTGTATATGTAGAACATTTAGCTGTCGATAGCAAATTGAGAGGAAAAGGTGTCGGTACATCATTAATCAAAAATTATTTAAATAAATGTGACAAGAAAGTCTTCTTAGAAGTCGAACCTCCAAACTGCGATACATCTAAAAAAAGAGTTTCATTCTATGAGAAACTAGGATTTTCTTTTAATGATTTTTATTATTTACAACAACCTTTAAATCCAGGCGACTCTCCTTTTAGGCTAAATATTATGAGTTATCCTGAGTCGATAGGTGAAAAGGAGTTTGAGAAATATAAGAAGGATATATATAAGGATGTGTATGGTGTTGAGATTTAGGGTCAATAGGGATTTCAAAGAATTTAATTTTTAAAAAAACTAGCTAAACTTAAAATTTAGCTAGTTTTTTCTAACTCTGACTTATACCTTTTTATATAATTATCCCACTACTATATTAAAATATAAATCATCATTCCCCTTGCCAAAAATCAAAAACTAAACCATATTTACCCTAACTCTACCCTTGTATTTTAATATTACAGATCTCAACAATAAAATAATTTCTATACAAAAACTAATCATACCTATAACTAAAACATTTCTAAAAAAGTCGTTATCTCTAACTAAAGGATTATGCTTTATTTCAACGCTAAAATAAGCTTTGTCCCCTTTTGATGTCAGTTCATTAGCAGTCCCGCCTACACTAAAAAGACAATTATTTTTGTTATATTCTGTAGAATATTCATATAAAGTTTCTCCACTGTAGTCTTTTGCAGGATTCATAAAAATTCTAAGGTTTACTACATTTTTAAATTGCTTGTTTTTTAATAGCTTATTTATTTCACCTTCATATTTTGAAACATCATATATTTCATTTGAAGATACTATATAGTTTAATTTTGAATTTAATCTTGATTCGACATAAAAAACAGTACTGTCTAACTTATGTCTTTGAAATATAATCAATGCAACAGTTACTAAACATATTGCCGATATACTTCTCAATATCTTTCTACTAAACTTCTTCAATTTTATATTTTCAGGTTTTTTTATATTTTTATGCTTAGTTGTCTTAAGCGTTTTATGTAACTCATTTAACATATCTTTACCGCCATCAAATTTTTCGATAGCTTTATCATATGCCTCTTCTTCTGTATATCCTTGTTCTATAAATTCATTTGCAGATAATATTAAATGTTCTCGCAGTTCTTCCTTTAACTCTAAGACCTCCGAGCTATTGTCCCCTTTATATAATAAGTATAAATATTTATCTATTTTCTCCATTATAATTTCTCCCGTCTAAATATTTGTCCATTATTTTTTTTACAAAAATCCATTCCTGAACTTTTAAGTCCAAATTACGAATTCCCTCTTCTGTTATTTTGTAATATTTACGTCTATTCCCCGGACCTTGGCTACTTTGCCAGTATGATTCTATCAATCCTTTAGATTCCAACCTTTTCAAGGATATATATAACGTACCATCTTTCAATTCAAAAGTTGTTTCATCAAGCACATTTTTTGCTATTTCAAATCCATAAGAATCCTTCTTCTCAAGTATCGCCAATATCAAAGTATCTATATGCCCCTTTAAAATTTCCTTATTTAATTCCACAAATTCACCTCCAAAATCTAATCATCGTATTGCGAGGTTTTAATTTAAAACAAAACCTCGTATTACAAGTATTGTATATCATAAATACTCGTTATGCAAGGATTATTTGTTATATTTATATCAATAAATACATAAAAATAGGAATTATACTAAATTATACAATTCCTATTCCTATTCCTATTTATTTTCTCACTCGTTTGTATTTTTTATTCTGCACTTAACCTCAAAATATGGACTTGAAAAATCATAATTTAATTTCAATCCATGTTTAACTTATTAGCCAAGTTTTAACAGAATTAAATCCTACTGATTATAATCTTATTCATTCTCCATTTGTTTTTTCAACATCTCAGCGAATTCATGTTGTTGTTTTCTCTCTTCTTCTTGTAATTCTTTCATTCCTTTATTTATTGCTTTTGCGTATTTTTCAGCTTCTTTTTCGTCTTTTTTAAATTCTTTATAATCTGCTTTTGCCTCTCTTTTTATTTCGTGGCCTAATTCTTTATCTTGTTTTGTTATGTCTTTTATTTCTTTTTTAACGTCGTGTTTTAATTCATGTTCTAATTTTCTTTCATCTCTAAGTTCATGGCGATATTCTTTTCTACCTTCGTGATGTTCTTTCATTTCTTCAAATTTATCTCTAATAGTCATTTTACTTCTCCTCTCTATAAAAAAATACTTAGTAATAGATTATCCCAAATCGCAGTTTGATATAATCTAAATTTGATGTATTTTTTGTCAAAAAAAGTTTTTTAAAATGTAGCTATAACTTAGATTTCGTTGTTATTTTGGCTTTTTATAATATCTTTTATTTCTTGTCTTGATTTTATACATAATTTTTTAAAGACTGCTTTTAATATTGTTTTGACTGTGTTTACTGATACAAATAATGTTTTTGCTATTTCATTATTTGTAAATCCTTGTGCCGCTAAATTAGCAACTTCTAGCTCTCTTTCCGACAATTCAGCCAATCTCGATTTTTCTTTTTTAACAAATTTTAAAAATTTATCATAAGGCTTTTGCAATCTTCTAATCTCGTCTATCTGTGCTTTAAAATTACCTTTTTCATATATTTCATCTAATAAATCTTCTATATCAGTATAATTTTCCGCAAAAATCATATATAGTCTGTCACTTAGAGCTATTGCCAACGCTTTTTCAAGTTTTTCAACTGCATCTTTTCTTTTAGACAAATTATCGTATGCTATTGCTATATGTATATTTTCAAAAACTTCACAAATTAAATTGGGAAATATCTTTGCCATAGCCATAGATTTTTCATAAAGTGCAACGACCTTAACATATTCCTTTTTCGTTATAAGCACTTTTGAATAAATAAAATTCACAAGAGAAATCGTCGGAAATAATAATCTAGTATTTTCAAAATTCCCATTTACAATCCACTTAGGAATCTTGCTCTCTTCTTTTAAATTGGAATATATATATGCTCTTATAATGTCCAATGTATCAGAAAACATGTGAAGATCATTTATATAAATCCTCTCTTCAATCTCATCCATCAAAGTTCTAAACTCTTCATACTTGCCTTCATGTATAAGTATCCTTAATTTTAAAAACAAAGCACAGCAAAGAACCCCCGAATACTTATCACACAAAAGCATAGCCTTATCTAGTGCTATTTCTGCGTTTAATATATCCCCCTGATTAAAACAGACCTCGGCCTCCATAATATACTCAGCACCTATCCCATGATTTTGGGTGATTTTATAATAATAAGGCATGGCATTTTTCATAATGCTAAGCTGTTCTTGTAGTTTGCCCTTTTCTCTATAATACATGTATAAAATCGACGGCGAACCGAAAGTCCATGTAGATTTATTTGTCATAATTGTGGAAGGCTTGTACATCAACTCATACGCTTGTTTATGAAGATTTGACATCTCTTCTATATTGTTGTATTTTGTAAAACTAAGTATAAGTTTCATCTCCCCAAGCAGTTGATTTTTCTCTTTAACATCTATATTTTTATCTCTTGCTATATTTTCATAAAATTGCCCACAAACTTTCCCGAACAAGTCCATCTCATTGTAAGTAAACAACCTTCTTGCGTATACCAATAACGCCAAATGATTTTTCTGTTTAAATTCATTTGGACAATTTTCCATACATCTTATAAATTCGTCCTTGATTTCTCCTGTGATGCTGTTTCCCTTGTCCTCTACCAATGTATTTAAAAAGTTTTCATAATCTCCAGCTTTATAAAAATAGCCCATACTGACAACGTATTTTCTGTTTTTATAAAACCAAAATCCACCCTTTTTATATACTTCTTTTTTATAATTATCGTCTTTTTCTTTTAATTTTTCCAACAAACACGTTCTAAAAATTGCATGGAATAAGTATACTTTGTTTTTCTTGTCATACTTCACAAATGCATTGACCTGAGTCAATTCCTTTATCAATAAATCAACATTTTCGTCACCAGTTATAAATTTGACTTGCTCCAATATAAACTGATCAAATATGCATAATCTAAGCAAAAAGTCCTTAAACTTATCTTCAAACGGTTCATATACCAGCTTTTCAACAAGTTCATATATATCTTCACTTATCTCAATCGTATTGTATTCGATATAATTTAGCATAAGCAAATATATCGCACTTATCCACCCCTCACTCTTTTTATAAACATCATCTATATTTAAAGTATTTAAATTTATACCACAAAGTTTATAATATTTTTTTATATCATACTTTTCAAATTCCAAGCAGTTTTTCGTAATATAATTGACTAATTTTTTTAGTTGGAGTTCTTCAATCTCAATATTTGGCTTATTTCTCGTAATTATTATGAGATGAATTTTGTTGTCCATACATTTCACCAAATTGTATATCAGCTCATCTAAATTCTTATTATTTATTAAATGATAATCATCTAAAATTATCGCTATTTCATCTTTTATATAAATAGAATTTATAAGCTCAATACACTCCTCCAGCTTTATGCTATTCTTTGGTAAACCTATGTTTTTTAGGTGGCTACCAGCATTTGAATCTATCTTGCTTATTATCCTGCAAAAGCCTTGCCAAAACGCTATATCCGAATTTGTGTAGATATTTTGCCAATAGTAATTCGTGTGAAATTTGTTTAGATATATTTTTATCGCCGTTGTCTTTCCATATCCCATCGGTGCCTCGACCACAGTAAGCGGATATGAATTTATTTTCCCTATTTTTTCTGTAAGTTTCTCATTCACATAGACTTCATTCGTATTATATTGCTTTATATATTCCATATCCCCTTTTTGAAACTCCTTTCTAAAAAATATATAATCTCAGTTTTGTTTATTTTAAGTCTTATATTTTAATTATATATTATTCACTCTTTGCATTAGCCTTCTTTGTTAAAATTTTCCACAAAAAAATAGGAGCATATATGCTCCTTATTTATATACCCTGCTTACTTTTCACACTATTTAATGTAGTACATCTTCATCAAATACCCTCTAATTTTTATATCCGCAATATGGACAAGTTCCATCTGCATTTATAGTTGCACTTCCGCAGTTTGCACATTTAGAACTATGGTTAGCTCCATCTTCATTACCTGCTTTTTTATAACCACAGTTTTCGCAATATCCATCAGGATGGAATGTCATTTTCTTGCATTGTGGACATTTTGTATAATCTCCGTAGTCCCCACTTTGATATTCGTCGTCGTTATTTTTATTAGTGTTATTATTTTTGTTTGTAGTATTTTTATTTGTATTATTGCTTGTATTTTGATTTGTATTACTTGACTTATTACTTGTGTTTTTATCACTATTTGATTTATCTGTGTTATTTGACTTGTTGCTTGTATTTTGATTGCTATTCGATTTATCTGTATTATCTGTTGATTTTATCTCTATGCTGTACTTGTCACTTCCTTCTATATTATTTAAAATGTCACACACATACTTAGCTATTTTTTCTAAATCATAATTTTCTGTAGCATCTTTTAATTTTTGCATATCTTGACCATAGTCCTTATTCGCCAACATATCATTATTTATATCTTTTCCGTAATTAACTAGCTTATCTTTACAATCTTTCGTTCCCCCGTCTGAATCCTTAAGTACTATATACATATCTTTTAATAATGTCGATATTTCCGAAGTTGTAGATGTATCTTTTTGTTGAGTTTGCTCGTCTTTTTGGTTTTGAGTACTATCATCATTGCTACTTGATGAACACCCAACCACACCAAATGATAATACTAATGATAATATAATAACAGTTAATCTCTTCACCTAAAATCCCCCCTGTTTGATAGGTCTAAATAAGATATATTTTTTATTTAGTCTAAATAAAGTATCCTTCTTGATTAGCCTAAATAAAATATTTTTACTAGATATAAACTTTCTATTTAATTATAGTATAGTTTAAATTATGGGTTATAACTTGATGTTTGGAGGTTTTCACCCGGGTGATTTTTCAAATCTCTCACCACTATAAGTCAGTCCTGCTGATGTTGATAGACCAGAACCTGCCCCAATCACAACAGCGTCGGCATCTTCTAATATTTCTTTCAATTTTTCTATATTATTTGAGTAATTCTCTGTATATTTCTTTGTCCATATCTTTGAAAACATTGAAAATCACCTTCTTTACACTAGTATCTTTTTTCATAAATTCCTCAACAGTTTTTATAGCTATTTGGGCTGCTTTATCATTTGGGAAGTGAAACTCGCCTGTCGAAATACAACAAAACGCAATACTCTCCAAGTTGTTTTTTGCTGCTAAGTTTAAACAAGATCTATAACAACTAGCAAGCAATTCACAATCCTCACTTGTCAATTTATAACTTATTATCGGGCCGACTGTGTGGATTATATATTTGCAAGGCAAGTTGTATGCATTTGTGATTTTTGCCTGTCCCGTCGGCTCGCCATACCCTTGTCTATTCATAATTTCATCACACTCAAGTCTAAGCTCTACCCCTGCAAATGAGTGAATGGCATTGTCAATACATCTGTGGTTTGGAACATAACACCCAGTCATTGCACTGTTTGCCGCATTTACAATAGCGTCGCAACGAAGAGTTGTTATGTCGCCCTGCCAAAGATAAATCTCCTTTTGTATAGGATTTACATTATTTATATCAGAAATCTCTTTTATAGATTCTAACTTATTTATATCAGCACTCCCTTTTATAGACTCTAAATTACTTATATCTATAACCTCTTTTATAGGCTCCAAGTCATTTATATCCACAATTCCTTTTTTGTTTATTTCTTCTTTTAAATATTCATCTTGCACCTTTAAAAATTCCTCGCTTATTTCTTTCGGCATACGCACATTCATAAGTGCTCTAAGCAAATCAACCTGCTCTGTAGGATTTTTAGGTATTTCGATATTTTTATATCTTTTGTCTTCTTTTAATAATTCTTTTATTAAAAATATTCTTCTTTCGTCTTGATTCATAATAATCAACCCCTTTTTGAATCTATTACATCCAACTGTAGTTATATCATTTGTTATATTATCGTTATAACAGTTATTATTAAAATATTATCTTTCTTATTTATTATAGTATTATACATTCTTATTGTAATGATAATCATTACAACAAAATTTATTAAAAAATTTGAGACCCAAGTTTATCTCCTCAAGTCTCAAACTGCTATTTTTCAATATATTTCTCTGTATCTTTTTTCACATCTTCTAAAGTTATCGATGCCAGTTCTCTTTCCATAGCATCTTGTACTTGTTTAAGTTTATCATCCAATATAAAATGAATATTTCGACCTACTGGACATTTTGTATTTGGATTTTCGTGAAAATGGAACAATTCCCCGTTATCAACACATTCCACAGCTCTATATATGTCTAAAAATGTGATTTCGCTTAGTGGTTTTGTAATATATGCACCACCACTCCCTCTCACAACTCCAACAAGACCTGCAGCTTTTAATTGTCCTAATATTTTACGAACTATAACAGGGTTTACATTTGTACTTCCCGCCAAAAAATCACTCGTTATCTTATATTCATCTTTAAATGTATCGATGCAGGCAAATATATGAACCGCAAGTGTAAATCTGCTAGAAATTTGCATACAAAACACCTCTCTTTCGCCTTTTATTATATAAAATAGCTATTGCACTGTCAACGAGTACACATTGCTGATAAATCTTAGTTTCTTTTTTCAATACACTGCTTTGGACATATTTCTGCACAATTCCCGCAGTGTAGACAATTATTTTGATTTATTACAACTGGCTTTTTCGAAATATCAATACATTTTTGTGGACAGACAGAATAACATAACTTGCATCCTATACAGTCTTCTCCAACAAAATAACCAGTTTGATGAACTTCCTTTTCTCCAATAACAATACTCTCTCTAACAATATGAGAAGGATCGCTAATATCAAAATATTCACCCTCTGCTTCATATAGACAAAATACTTGTAATGCACTTCTTGTATCATCTGGATATATTTTTTGCATATATTTGTTTTTTTCAAAAATTGCATCTAGCTTTTCATATCCTATATTTTTGATTTTACCTCTAAGAGAAATTGCTATCTTATCTTTTGTTGCAGAAATAGCTATATATTGTTGATTCATTAATTGTTCATAAAAAACTTTTCCCTTAGCAGTTAAAAAATATACACCTTTTTCGTCATACAACATCATGTCTATTACACGAGTTTGTGGATGTCCGTCTGCACCAATTGTTGCAACTGTAGTTGAATGAATATCTTCAACAAGTATTTTTAAATATTTTTGCATATTAGCCCTCCTCTTTTTTAATATTTTTTATGCCCAACATTATCTTTTGTATTAAATAAATAATATTGGGCAAATTTTTTATATTTTAATTTATCTAGAATTGATAAGGTGGATTACCAGAAAAATCAGCTATCACACCGTGTGGATTTTCTAAATAGAATACTTCAAATATTGGGTTATCAGCAGTTTGATATTGACCTTTTACTATTGGATTATTCATGCAACCTTCTTTAACTTCCATATTATTTTCAAATACTGCTTTTCCTGCTAGACGAATCCATGCGTATTCTGGTGAAGAAACAGAAATTTCTATTTCAGGATTTTCCATCATATCTTTATAAACATCTTTTTGATTATTTGTGCAGAACCATAATTTCCCCTCTTGTTCAAAACAAAACATAAATGGACGACATTTTGCCTTTCCATCACGACCAACAGTCGCTAAATATTGAACTGGATTTGCTTGTAAAAATTCTACTACTTTTTTCATAATTCGATACCTCCATATTATTTTATATAAACTATACCCCATTGCCATTTGTGGTTATAACTTAAGGCAATGAACAATTTTCTTTGTTGTAACCTTATTAATTACAACTAAATTGTATTATTTTTGAGTTGTAATGTCAAGAGTTACAACAAAATTTTTTCAAAAAAAATTTAGGACCCTAGATTTTATATCCAAAGTCCCAAATTTTTTAGATCTACTTTTTAAGTTTATAATTTCCTAAATATATTGTTTCGATTTATCTTTATCTATACTCTCAAAACCTTCTTCTTCATCATTTTCAACAATTTCTTTTGCATCATCTTTCTTAGAGTAAGCCAAAATCACAGTTGTAATAATTATACAAGCAGTTCCAATAAAATCCCATATTCCAAAAGGATTTTTAAGCCATATAACTGATAAGAATGCCGCTGATAATGGTTCAAAGGCGCCTAATATACTTGTTTCAGTTGCTTGAATATAGTTCAAACTTCCTAAATAACAACAATATGCAAATAACGTACCAAATATAACCACAAATCCAACTGCTGAAACCGTCGCTACTGACCAAGTTCCGCTAAATTTCCATGGTGGATTTATAAAGCTGAATGCTATTCCACCGATTATCATACCCCATCCAATCACAGTAATTGCTGAATATTTTTTTAGCAAATTAGCCGGTTGTAATGTATAAAGTGCACCTGCTGCAGCTGAACACAATCCACCAAGTAATGTTTCTTTTGATATAGATAAACTATTTATATTTCCTTTTGTAATTATAAAAAATGTGCCGACTATAGCTAATGATATTGCAAGTAATTGGCTCTTTTTAGGCAACTTCTTGCTACAAAATGCAACATAACATGTAATAATTATAGGTGACAAATATTGAAGTATAGTCGCTGTTGCAGCATTTCCATATCTAATTGCTACGAAATAAGTATATTGAGAACCCAATATACCCAAAACACCAAAAGATATTAGAGTTAGCACATCTTTTTTATTTTTTAAAATTTCCTTAACACCTTTATCACCCTTCAATAAACCATAACTTAAAAGTAAAATACCTGATAATAATACTCTAACAACTACAAGCCACTCTGGAGTGAAATTATATTTAAATAAAAATTCTGCAATAGTTCCAGAAACTCCCCAAAATGTAGTTCCCAAAATAGCTAACATAATACCTTTAAAACGCAATTTATCCATTTTTATCTCCTTTTTTCTCATAAAATTTTAATTTTACTATATAATTATTATTAATATAAGTTTTAAATATATTGATTTACTAAATATAATACATCTTAATTTTATTAGTATTTTCAACATATAACAATTAATATATTGACCAAAATTGAAACTATATTAGCCAAATTAAAAGGAGGTGGCCAAATGCAATTATTTAGAATAGAAGTTGATGATGATAATAGAGAAATAGTTAAATACAAAAGCGGCGATTTTCCATTTCTTATATATACAGATGAATTTCGTCTGTTTGATGAAGGTTACATAAGGTGGCACTGGCACAAAGATCTTCAGATTTCATATGTATTGAATGACGATATATGTTTTCAAGTTGGTGGTAAAGAAATAGTTCTAGTTCCTGGGGAAGGTATTATTTTTAACTCCAATGTACTTCACCAAATCAAGCCTGTTAACTACAATTGTAAAATGATTTCTATTATGTTTGATCAAAGTCTTATCACAGGAAGTGAACACTCACTTATAAGAAAAAAATATGTGGACGCTGTTATAAATACAAATAACTTGGATTTTGTAGTTTTAAAAAGAGATATAGATTGGCAAAATGAAATTTTAAAATATATTGAACAAACTAATTCTGCTTATAACTCTCCAGACTATGGTTATGAACTTGAAATAGTAAATAATATAAATTGGATTTGGCTTAAACTTATACGAAATTTGAAGGATAAAATTGAAAGTCCTTCAAAAAAAACCTCTCCTGATTATGACAGAGTGAAAACAGCACTTAATTATATAAAACATAATTATAATCATGAAGTTTCACTAGATGATATAGCAAAGTCTTGCAATATCAGCAAAAGCGAATGTTGTAGAAGTTTTAAACGAGTTTTGAAAATGACTCCATTTGAATATTTAATGGAGTATAGAGTTTTAAAAGCAACTGAATATCTATATAATACAGATGAATCAATCTCTAATATCTGCATAAATGTCGGATTTAACGGTATAAGCTATTTCGGAAAGACATTCAAAAAATTTATGAATTGCACCCCATCACAATACAGAGCTAATATCAAAAATACAAAAAAATTTGAATCAACGGAAATAAAAAAAGATAATTAACAAAAATAAATTACAATAAAGCGAAAGGGCTGCCGTAAAAACTACGACAGCCCTTCCACAATAATAACCATTTAATTTAAAATGTTAACAACTTGGATATCATTATAAGGGAATATCTTCATTTCACTTGAGTCCAAGTCTTCCTTATGCATATCCACCATGTTTATTTGGTTGTTGTTATAAGATTTATAATAATAAAGTCCTTTTTCTAAATTCATGCAAGAACTGTATTGAGTGATTTCGTCTTTACCGTCTTTTGTTATTACTGATCCTTTTACCATTGCTACGTTATTTAATATATGGAAAAATTCTATTATTCCGTCGTTTTCGATATCTTCCATAAGAATTTGTGCTCTTAAAAATGCCACTCTTACAAATCTTGATGGTGATGAAAAATCTCCAGGAAGTCCTATTCCACCAGTTGCAGAACCAAGTGGAGTTAATTCTAAATCGCTCCAATTTGCAGATGTCGGTTGAACTGGAGTCGCATTCATATATTGACGCAAGTTAGTTATATGCCAGTCAAATGATGGAGCATTTGTCATTACGCCAACTTTGTTTTCATATACTTTGAAACCTTCTTTAGTCTTTTCGATTACGATTGCTTTGCCTGTTTTATCAGTAACCATCCAGTGAAGTGTTGGAAGTCCAACATTTTCAGCAAAAGGTCTTGCAACTAAATTGATTTTATCTAGATATGGTCTTAATTCTTCTAAAGTTGCAAAATTACCAGTAATCCAAAGAATTAAGTCATATGGTGGCATATTTTCCATACCTTCTTTAGTGTCCTCTTCCCAATATGCATCAGGGAAGTTAAGCCCAGCACAACCTAGCCCCTCTTCGTTTATAGCCTCAGCAAATAGTGGGTGATTATCCATAACTGATGCCATACCAGTAATAGCATATTTTATCTTTTTATTTTCACCAGAAACTTTGTCTACGTATTCATAATTTCTAGGAACTACTACTGGTCTTTGTCCAAATGTATATTCCAAATCCATATTTCTTCCAAATAAATGTTCTTTTTTAAATGTTAATAAACTCAAAGCTGTACACATGTTAAAATCCTCCTTTTTATGTAAAATAATATTCTTATTTATGTTTTGTAAATTGCTTATTATTTATGCATAAAGAATTATCTAAAATCCCAATTTTAAATAATTGAAATTAGCCCTAAAAAATGTTATGCTATCAAAAGCGAATCAAAAAGAGCGGTAATTACATGATAAAATTTGACAAAGTGTCGTACTCTTTTCCACAAAAAGACCTTTATACTGATGTTTCATTTACAATAGAGGAAGGTCAACATTGTGCATTTATCGGTGCAAGTGGTAGTGGAAAAAGTACGCTTATAGATATAATAATGGATCCTGAAAAATACGTATTTGACGGAAACGTTGAAATGGAGCCAAGCTTAAAAATTGGGTACGTAAGCCAATTTTCACAAAGAGATAAAGATAAGGAAACAACTGTTTTCGAATATATTGCAGAAGAATTTATAAAACTTGAAAATGAAATAGCAACTCTTTGTTCTGAAATTGTAACTTCTGATAATATCGAAACATTATTAGAAAAATACCAAGAGGCACTTGATGCTTTCGATGCGATTGATGGTGATAATTATGAAAACAACATCAATAAAAAATTAAATGCTGCTAACTTAACTCCTCACAGAGACAGAATGATTTCTGAACTTAGTGGTGGGGAGTTCAAACTTATACAAGTTATAAAAGAAATGCTTAATAATCCTGATTTAATGATTATGGATGAACCAGATGTTTTCTTAGACTTTGAGAATCTTAACTCACTTAAAAACTTAATTAATTCTCACAAGAAAACTATCTTAGTTATAACTCACAACAGATATTTATTAAATCATTGTTTCAATAAAATCATCCACCTTGAAAACACTGAACTTCAAGAATTTGATGGAAGATATATTGACTATAACTTCTCTCTTCTTCAAACAAAAATTGAATTACAAGAGATGGCAATAGCTGATGAAGAGGAAATAGCAAGAAATGAAGAATTAATAAAAATATTAAGAGAAAAAGCAACTTACAATGCAGATGCATCTAGAGGTAGAGCGTTAAAAGCGAGAGTTAAAATACAAGAAAGATTAGAAGCAAATAGAATTAAACATCCATTTGTAGATATCAAACAACCATATATCAACTTAGAAACAAATAATGAAATCGAAGAAGAAATAATAGCATTAAAAACAGATAATTTAGGTATATCATTTGATGAAGTGCTTTTACAAAATGTAAACTTCGAGATAAAATCTAATGATAAAGTTGCAATAATCGGAACAAACGGTGTTGGTAAAACTACTTTATTAAAACAAATTTTCAAAAATAACAATGATGCTATAAAAATCGACGAAAACATCAAATTAGCATATTTATCGCAAATGCAAAGCGAAGTTGTAAATGAATCAAACACAATTTTACAAGAATTCTATGATGTTGGATTTGAAACATATGGTGAAATAAGAAGATATCTTGGAAGATACGGATTTAGTTCAGATATACTTACACAAAAGATCGAATCATTATCAGGTGGTGAGAAAAACATCCTTCAACTTGCAAAAGTTTCAGCAAGTAAAGCAAACATGCTATTAATGGATGAACCTACAAGCCACTTAGATATATATTCACAAATGGCATTAGAAAAAGCTATTTCAAACTACAGAGGCGCAATCTTAATGATTTCACATGACTATCATTTCATAGTTAACTGTGCCGACTATGTCTTATTAATAGAAGACATAACAATAAGAAAAATGAGCATGCGTAAATTCAGAAAAATGATATATGCTAACCATTTTGACAAAGACTATCTTCAAATAGAAGAAAAGAAAAAGGCTCTTGAAATGGATATCGCCTCATCACTTAGAGATACTGATTTTGAACGTGCTAGAAGTTTATCTGAAAAATTAGAGGAAATAATTAAATCTCTTTAATTTTTCAAATTTATCTTCTTAATAACAATCCCAATTATATAAAACATCACTAAAGTCTAAATTCTTTAATTTCTCCCTATTAATAAAGAAATTGCAAACTCCGCAATCTCCCCACATTATATATCCATTTTCATAATCGTCCATACTATCTATCTGTAATAATAAAGTATCATATACATCAAGACCGTCATATTCTCTAGGGTCTGATTGTGCAAAGTAAGGGTATCCTCCTATTTTATTTCCGCAACCTGAAATCTCATCGTTGATTTCTTCTAGAATATCATCAAATGATTCTTCACCTTCATTATCATCATCCAAGTCCCAAAATGCTTGAATTTGATTATTAGGAAATAGTTCGTTGTATTTTTTTACAAAAATTTCATCAAAATTAAAATCTTCTGATGTTATTCCTTCTTCATAAGTTGTAAACACCATCTTGAATTCATCTTCAAATGGCATATAATCCTCATCTTCAATATAAGGATTGTATATTTTTAATATATCCTCTTCTTTTACATTATCATCAATACTGTCATGGTAAACTACTCTAAATGTATTTTGTTTATTTTGATTATCAAAATCCAGCCCATAACAATCATCCATAAGTATGAAAAATTGTAATAATCCTTTTTGAGGATAATCTTCCATTCCTACAAGCTCTTCGCAGTTTATTTGTGCTAATAATGTAAGTTGTCTTCCATCATCATCAACAGGAATTTCTGCACCAACAGGTAAATATGGAGTCCCTCCTACTTTTGAATCTATAAGTTGTGTTTTTTGTTTTTTTAACTCTATACTTATAACTTTCTTAGCTGTTTCTTTTTTTATGCAATTGTATACTTTTAGTATTGCTTCTTTTTTATTCATTCTCTTTCTCCACCTATTTATAATTATATAACCTATTTTTTCATATAAAGGTAAAATATATTTTATTTTAATATAAACTAAAAATTTAAACAATACAATATAAATTAATTTATATTCCACAATTTAAAGCTAATTATAATTTCCTATACATTATAAAAAAATGCTACAAAATAGATAACCTACTTTGTAGCATTTTTGCTTTTAATTTATTATTATTTTACTTCAATTATTTCCTAAGCTGCTTCAGCCAACTTCTCAATTTCCATATTCTTAGGCAGTACTAAGTTTAAA
This sequence comes from Clostridium sp. 2218st1_F5_2218SCRN_220325, assembly GCF_039062665.1. NCBI lineage: Bacteria > Bacillati > Bacillota > Clostridia > Eubacteriales > Clostridiaceae > Clostridium > Clostridium sp. 2218st1_F5_2218SCRN_220325. Next base: position 257,505 of record NZ_JBCLNH010000001.1, read on the forward strand.
ATAATTGAAACAACGAATACAACTGCAACACAGTTTCCGCTGAATATATCTTGTATCATTTTAGGGAATATCGACCAGATTTCTACTTCTGTTGCAGAAGTGAATCCTATCCCTACTGCTAAAGATAATGCTGTAATTATGATATTTCTTTGTGAGAAACCTGCTCTTGCAAGCATCTCGATACCACTAACTACGATTGTACCGAACATCATAAGTGTACATCCACCTAATACTGATTCTGGAATAGAGCTGAAAAATGCACCGATTGGTGGAACAAATCCCGCAAGAATCATAAATATAGCACCTGTCATTATTGTGAATCTGTTTACTACTTTTGTCATAGCAACTAGTCCAACATTCTGGCTGAATGATGTTACTGGTGGACATCCAAACAGACCTGTTATAGCACTTGAGAAACCGTCACAAGAAAGTGAACCTGAGATTTCTTCTTCTGTTATATCTCTATCTAGCCCTTTTGCAACTACTGCTGCTGTGTCTCCTATTGTTTCAGCAGCTGAAACCATAAATATAATACATACTGATATAATTGCGTTTATGTTGAATTCTGGTGCAACTGGTAAAAGTTTAGGGAACGCTATAATTCCATTAGATAAAATTCCTGATAAATCTACCATACCTAAACAAAGTGATACTATATATCCTACAAATAATCCGAATAATACTGATAATTGCTTCCAAAATGATTTTGCGAAAATATTAAATAAAAGACAAGCAACTAATGTGATTGTACCAACCATAATATTTTGTAAAGAACCAAAGTTTTCAGTGTAGCCACCTCCGAATGAACGTACACCTACAGTTAATAACGAATAACCAATCGTTGTAACGACAACCCCCGAAACAACTGGTGTTATTATTCTTCTCCAATATTTAGCTAACAATCCTAATAGTCCTTCAAAGATACCACCTACGATAACTGCACCTACAACAGCACCATAGCCGTATTGAGCTCCAACATAAGATAAGATTGTAACGAATGTAAAACTTACTCCCATAACGATAGGCAACTTTGCCCCTACTTTTCCAATAGGATACAACTGAATTAATGTTGCTATACCTGCCATAAACATAGCATTTTGTAATAACGTAGTCATCTGTTCTTGCCCTACACCTGATGCACTCCCTATCATCATAATTGGTGTTAAATTGCCCACGAACATCGCAAGAATGTGCTGTAGACCAAACGGAATTGCCTTAGATAATGGCACTCGTCCATCTAATTTATAAATATTTGCAATACTCGAAACTACTTTTTCTCTTTTTTCCATCATGTGTCCCTTTCATGTGTGTAAACTTAATATGAAATTAGTATACTATAAAACTTTTAAATTTACAATTGTAAAAATTAAAATTTGTTGTTTAATTAATAAAAAAATCATTTTTTAAGAAAAAAATATGCTACTTTCACTTATATATTAAAACATATATATTAAAAAGTTCGTATTTTTCCATATATTTAAATACATTTTTCATTATTTCCTTTACTATTTTAGATTTTTATTTTTATCAATATTTTTATATTTTATCTATATACAAATACAAAAAGTAGGAGCTTAGCCCCTACTTTTTTGTTAACATATTAAGTTATTTTCTTCAAAATTAATCGTAAATTTCATACCATTTTGCACACTTTCAAATGAGTGTGAGATATTTAAAGTTTTTAGAATTTGTTGAACAATATAAAGTCCCAACCCATTTCCACCAGTGTTTTTATTTCTGTCAAATTCCGCCCTATAAAACGCCTCGAATATATGATCTAGATGATTTTGTTCTATTGGTTTACACTCATTTTCTATTATTAATGAATTTTTTTCAAAATATATATTTATATTTTTTCCATTATCGGTATAATTCACTGCATTAGATATAATATTCGATAATGCCTTTTTTAACATTGATTTATCAGTATTTATATTTAATGAGTTTGAATAATCTATGTTCATATTGATTTTTTTTGATTTTGCGATAATTTTATATGGCTCAATAATACTTTCTATCAATATTTTTAAATCTACTTCTTTCAATTCTTTTTCGCCGTTCAAAGAGTTAAGTCTAGATGTGTCTAGTATCTCTTGAACCATACTACTTAAATTAACAACAGCTTCTTGACATTTTGGGAGATAAACATCATGATTTTTATACTTCCCGATATTCAAAATCATATTTTCAAGCATTATATGTATGCTCATAAGAGGTGTTTTTAATTCGTGAGAGGCACTTCTTAAGAAGTCTACCTTGCTTTTTTCCGATTTACTCACATTTTCAATTTCCTCTTTCAAAGAGTCAATCGTATCTAATAAATTTTTATATAAACTATTTATATTTGTCGCTAAAAGCTCTATCTCATCTCCAGTGTTAATATCACAATACGCATCTTCTTTTAATACTTGCATCTCTTTTGTAACGTCACAAATTTGTTTTATTGGTTTTGTTATTTTTTTTGTATATATATATGATGCAAATAATGAAATAATAAGACTTATACCGATAGAATATGGTAATATCATAAATACTACACTTCTCGCTTCCTGGAGATATTGTAAATCCATAGCAACTTTTATTGATGCATCTACGTTATCTTTTGTCTTTAACTTTTTAGTGTAAAGTAATGATGAATCACTAATTTTTAGAAAATCATTTTTAACTTCTGTTGAATTTGATTTCTTATTATCTTCTATAAAATCCGTTTTATTGTCGATAACTAGCGACTGTTCATCTAAAGCATCTGGGTTTATATATATATCACAACTTTTAATTCCTTCATATACTTTATTTTTTCCATTTACACTCAACAGTATATTTATGTTATGCATATCAGCAAATTTCTTAGCTATTTCATCGCTCTTATTTGAATTATTATTTTGTAATTGCTCTGTTAATTGATAGCTTATGTTGTCTAAATCTTGCTGCTTTTTATTAGTATAAAAACTCGGCAAAAGCATATACAACAAAGTGTGAGAAATTATGATGATAATTGCCATCAGCCCAACTGTAAATAGGTATGTTTTTTGGAATAGTTTCATCTTTTTCATTACTTATCCTCAAACTTATACCCAATACCTTTTACAGTTGTAATACAATCTAAATCTAGTTTTTTTCTAAGATTTTTAATATATACATCAATAACACGATCAGCTGGGGCCTCGTCTATTTCCCAAAGACTATCTAACATTTGATTTCTTGTTAGCACCTGGTTTTTGTGCTTAATTAATAATTCCAATAACTTTATTTCCTTTGGTTTTAAATCTACTGGATTATTATCTTTCTTTGCACAAAATCCTAAAAAATCCACCTCAACATCTTTATAAATCCATTTGTTATTTTGTTGTCTTCCTTGGATACGTCTTTGCAAAGCTTCAATTCTTTTGTGAAGTACTACAACCGAAAATGGTTTTGTTATATAATCATCGGCTTTTTCATTAAAACTCATGATTTGACTGTAATCATCAGTCATTGCAGTAAGCATCATAACAGGAACATCGCTTATTTCTCTTATTTGGCTCAATACACCAAACCCATTTATTTTTGGTAGCATTATATCCAATAAAACTAAATCAAATTCATTTGATTTGAATAAGTCGATACCTTCTTGCCCATCTTCGGCAACCATAACATCATATCCAACTTCGGATAAATATTCACTTATCCCTTCTCTTATATCTATCTCATCTTCTACTATTAATATTTTTGTGCTCACTTTTTTCAACCTCATCATCTTTTAATTATATTTTATAGTATAGTATACTATAATTTAAATATTATATTAAATATCTTTTTTATGTTTTAATTTAAACTTAAAGGCTTTTATTAATTTTTGCTTGCACAATTTGACTTACATCCAGAACATTTTGAATTACAAGCTGCTTCTTTTGTTTTTGTAAATGTAGTTTTTATAGCTCCTCTTGGGCAAACTTTTATACATTTTCCACATCTTATACATTCTGCACTGTTTGGAGTTTTGTATACTGCGACATTCATGTCACATTTTCGCTCACATAATCCACATTTTGTACATTTGTCTTCATCAATTTCATATTTATAAAGAGAATATTTGTTGAATAGCCCATATATAGCACCTAATGGACATAAGTATTTACAAAACGGTCTATAAATTTTTATTGATAATATAACAACACTCACTAATATAAACATCTTCCAAGTAAACAATGGTCCAATTATTTTTCTAAGTGAACTGTTCATTGATACTAGAGGTACCCCTCCAAGCAATGTTCCTGATGGACAAATTAATTTGCAAAACCAAGGATTACCCTCTCCTGCAAAGTTTGTCAGTGTAAGTGGCATTATAATTACAAATACTACTAATATAACATATTTAAGATATCTTAATGGCTTATCCAAAGGCACCTTTTTAATTTTTTTAATAAATGGAATTTTGTAAAGCAAGTCTTGTACTAATCCAAATGGACATAGCCATCCACACACAAATCTTCCTACAAACGCTCCAACCATCATTAAAAATCCTATTATATAAAATGAAAATTTAAAATTTCTACTTCCCAATACGGCCTGTAAAGAACCTATTGGACAAGACCCTATCGCCCCTGGGCATGAATAACAATTCAGCCCAGGTACACATAGTTGTTTACTATCACCTTGATATATCTTCCCTTTTGCAAAGCCCAAAAAGTATCCATTAGTCAATGCAGTAAACACTATTTGAACGGTTAGCCTCAGGTTTGACTTTATCTTTCTTATTAAATCCATACTATCACCTATCCAATTCCTATACATTCAAGACATATAATATTTGATTTCTTTGACACAACTTTATGTTCTTGTCTGTGAATTCCAAGAGATACAAAAAGCATCCCTGCAATAAATATTGCTAAACCTACTTTATTTTTTTTAATAATATTATTCATTTGCTTCTACCTTCTTTAATACTTCATCTATTTTTGCTTTCCAGCCATCATAATCATTAGAACCTTCTATACTATCAACGATATTTCCATCTTTATCTATAAAGAATGTTGTTGGGAATGCTTGTAAAAGCAATGTATCATCTTTTTCTACCATATCTTTTGTAACTGTTAATTGTTGATAAGTTGCATTTGCTTTTGATAATATTTCTTTTGCTGTAGCTTTTTCTTCATCAGTTAATCCAATTCCCGATTCTAGCAACATACCTTTTATCGAAACACCTTTTTCTCTATATTCTTTGTTTAATCTATCTAATGTTGGTATTTCTGATATACATGGGCTGCAGCCTGTGTTCCACACATTGACCATAGTCAGTTTATATTTTGAGAATATAGATTTATCTACCTTATTTCCATCTATATCTGTAGTTTTCATATCTTTAAATATTGTGCTAGATGATAAACTTGAGTTTGTATTTTTGTCTGTTTTTTGTTCTGTTTTTTGTTCAGTCTTTTGATTTGAGCCTTGTTGGTTTTTATTTGAGTTATTTGACTGTGTACATCCTACTACTGATGTTACTGTCATCATCGCTACTAATGCTAATGTTGCTTTTTTTGTTATTCTTTTTCTGTTCATATTCATTCTCCTAATACTTCAATATTTTAATTATTATTTGTTTTGCTTTTCTATGGTTTAATATTAAAATTTCAATATGTAACGTATATGAAATTAAATAACTATCTTTATAAAATGAAGATTTTGAGGTAATATAAATATACGGATTAACAATTAAAGAGGTGTCACAATGAAAAATTTAAAAATATATTTTACATCGGATTTACATGGTTATGTATACCCTACTGATTATGTTGATAGATCTCAAAAAAACATAGGTCTATTAAACATAATAAATCAATTTGAAAAAGACGGTAATACATTAATAATAGATGCTGGAGATACTATCCAAGGTTCTCCTTTCACAAACTACCTTAGTACTGCTGAGTTTGATGTTCATCCAATAGCTACTATATTCAATAAAGCTGGATACGACTATATAACTCTTGGTAACCACGACTTTAACTACGGATTTGATTATCTTAAAAAATACCTTTGCAACTTAGACGCTAAGTGTTTATGTGCAAATGTAGATGATAAAACAAACGAACTTGGTATATTCCCTTACGATATAAAAACTTTAGAGAACGGATTAAAAGTTGGTATCATAGGATTTACTACTGATTTTATAAATATTTGGGAGAGAGCTGAAAACTTAGCTAACTTCACTATAAACGATACTATATCATCTATAAAACCTTATTATGATGAATTAAAAGGAAATGTTGATGTTTTAATAGGTGTTTATCATGGTGGGTTTGAGTACGACTTAGAATCTCACAAAAAACTAAGCGAAACTAAAGAAAATATAGCATATAAAATATGTAATGAACTTGGGTTTGATTTATTATTAACTGGTCACCAACACATGGAGATATCTGATATAGACTTACATGGTACTCATATAGTTCAAACTCCACACAACGGAAGTAAATTCATAGAGTTAAACTTAGAATTTGACAACGATCAAATCCAAAACGTAACTTCAAAATTAATAGATGTTGAGCTTAGCCCTAACAAGGAAATGTACGATAAATTCTTACCTCTAGAAGAAAAAGTTCAACAGTGGCTTGATACTCCAGTTGGGTTCTTAGATACAGAGTTACAACCTTCAGCTCACTTAGACATGGCTTTAAACGGTTCATCTCTTGCTAACTTTATAAACCAAATCCAATTAAGTGAAAGTGGTGCTGACATTGCTTGTACTTCTTTTGCAAATGTTATAAAAGGGTTCGAGAAAAATGTAACTGTAAGAGATATAATGTCGACTTACCCGTACCCAAATACATTAGTAGTATACGAAGTTAACAGAAAATACTTAGAGCTTGCTTTAGAAAGATGTGCTAGCTACTTCGACTTCAAAGACGGTGAAGTAACTATATCTGATAGATTCTTAAAACCTAAAGTTGAGCATTATAACTACGATTATTTCGCTAACTTAAACTACATATTTGACATAACAAAAGAAGTAGGAAACAGAGTAACTTCTATAGTTTATAATGGGAAAGAATTAGATCACGACACTACTCTTAAATTAGTTATGAATAACTACAGAGCTAGCGGTGCTGGTGGATACGAATTCTACACAGAATGTAAAGTTGTAAAAGAAATCTTAATGGAAATGCCTGATATAATAATAGATTACTTTAAAAATAATACAAACGTAACTGTTGATAAATCAAAATATTTAACTGTTTTAGCATAATTTTAAAGCCCCTTATAGAGAACGCATATTGTTCCTCTCTAGGGGCTTTTTTAATAGATATTTTTATTAAATTTAATATATAAAATTCGCTTCGCTCATAGCGCCAACGAATCAGCGATTCCGTTGCTTTAGTTAATAATTTTGAAAATAAATAAAGCTGATTCCACTTGGAATCAGCATTTAAATTCTAAAACTTAGCCTCTTGCTAATTTATTTCTTACTTTAGTTGATATATACTCTACTATTAGAACTAATACAATTAATCCACATAGTATAGCACCAACTTCGTCCCAACTTAATGAGTTCATAGCAAATATTAAAGGAGCTCCTATACCACCTGCTCCAACTAATCCTAGAGTAGATGCGTCCTTTATATTTATTTCAAATCTATATATTACTGTTGATACAAAGTTTGTAAATAATTGTGGTAATATACCATATCTTATTTTTTGGAATGCATTACATCCAGCAGCATCTAAAGATTCTAATATTTTTTTATCTAAATCTTCTATAGTTTCTATGAATAATTTAGATACCATCCCTATTGATGTTACTGATAAAGTTAAAACCCCTGCAAAAGCTCCAGGACCTGTAACTCTTATAAACATTAACCCATAAACGAAAGCTGGGAATGTTCTTATAGCTGCTATAAAGAATGATGTAATAACACTAACCCACTTTGGAACTATGTTACTTGATGCTAAGAATGATAGAGGAACAGCTATTATTGAACCTATTAATGTACCTAATAATGCTATACATATAGTTTCTAATAATAAAGCTGGAACTCCACCTTTATCTAGTGTGAATAACATACTAGTTTTTGGATGGAATATACCATCAACTACATTTTTAGCTATTTCTACACCATTTTCTTTTAAACCATTAAACTCAATTGAATGTCCTGCCCATACCATTATACCTATTATAAATAGTACTGTTAGGGCTTTATTTATCCATAAATTTGGTTCTTGTTTTAATTGTTTATTAACTGTTAACTGCATATTACCCTAACCTTTCTCTTATATATTTACTTACATTTTCTATTATTACTACTGTTATAAATAGCATAACAAGTATCATACCTAACTTGTCATACTCTCTCCAACCTATTTTCTCATTTAATATAAGACCGATACCTCCAGCACCTACGTATCCAAGTATTGCTGCGTATCTTACGTTGATTTCGAATGTATATAAACATATTGAAAGATATGATGGTAATATTTGAGGCATTATAGTTCCTATGAATGCTTTAAGTTTTGTAGAACCTAATGCTTCCATAGCTTCAAATGGTCCCATATCTACAGTTTCTATTTTTTCGTATAACATTTTTACAACTAATCCGAATGAGAATATAGTTATTGCTACTGTACCAGCAAATGTTCCTAATCCAAATATATAAGTTGCAACTAATGCTATTATTAAAGTTGGTAATGTTCTAGTTATACTTAAAAGAAATCTAACTAAATTTAAAACTATTTTTGACTTGTTTATATTAACTGATGATATTATAGCAAATGGTATAGCTATAAAACATCCTATCATAGATCCAAGTACCGACATTTTTATTGTGTCTAATAAAGGAGGTAATACAGATTTTGCATAACTAAAATCTGGTGGTATCATACCTTTTAATATAATAAAGAATTCGCTTCCTCTTTTCATTATTGTTGAAAGACTGAAACCAGTCACATTACTTGCAAGTAATACTGATATAACTAAACCTATTATTACATAAGGAACGATAGATTTAGGTGGTTGAATTTCTTGGCCATCACTTAATACTATTTTTTCCGGTTTAAATATATTTTTTATAGCTTTTAACATCTTAAGCCCCCATCATTTCATCCTGAGCTAATTCACGCCCGTATATTTGAGTTAATACATCATTTGTTACTTCGCTTGATGGTCCGTCATATACTATTTCACCAGCTTTTATTCCTATAACTCTATCAGCGTATTTTAATGCTAAGTCTACGTGATGTATGTTTATAAGAACTGACATGTTTAATTCTTGATTTATTTTTTTGAAGTCATCCATAACTTGTACTGCTGTTATTGGGTCTAATGCTGCAACAGGCTCATCAGCAAGTATTATTTCTGGATTTTGAGCTAATGTTCTAGCTAGAGCAACCCTTTGTTGTTGTCCACCTGAAAGTTGGTCAGCTCTTACATAAGCTTTATCTAATATACCAACTTTGTCTAAAGCTTCTAATGCTACAACTTTATCTTCTTTTGAATATAATCCTATTATAGATTTCCATAATGGCATACCTGGAACTCTTGAAGTTAATACGTTTTTTATAACTGAAGTTCTAGTTACTAAGTTGAAAGATTGGAATACCATACCTATTCCACGTCTGAATTTACGTAACTCTTTTCCTTTTAAATTGTTAACTTCTTGTCCGTTTACAGTTAACACACCATCAGTTATATCATGCATTCTGTTTACTGTTCTTAGTAAAGTTGATTTACCTGCACCAGATAAACCTATTATCGCAACAAATTCACCTTGTTGTATTTCTAAATTTATATTTTTTAATGCATGTAATCCATTTGGATATACTTTATTTACGTTATCAAATTTTATCAATTGTATCCCTCCACGTTCTATTTATGCTCTGTTTTTCTTGTTTTCAATACATTTAATTGATAGTATCTTTCGTGATATTATTTTTTTAATTCGTATAAAATAAGTCCATGATACTAATCATGAACTTATTTATTTTACTATTGCATAGATTTTATTAGCTCTTGAGCTTTCTTTTCTTCTTCGTAATTTTTGCTATCTCCTATTTCATATCCTTTATGAGTATAGATAGATATTACATCTTGTCCTTCTGGAGTTTCAGCTATATTCATAAATGCATTTTGTAATGCTTTAACTAATTCTGGAGTCATTACAGAAGAGTTTTTAGTTACTGATATAGTATCATTGTATATAGGAGCTGTAACACCTATAACGTTAGTTTCTTCCCAAACAGACTTGCTTCTTCCGAATTCGCTTGTCCATTTATCAGCATAGTCAAGACGTGCATCAGCATAAGTTACCATAACATCTATTTGACCACTTGCTAATTGAGTTAATGCAGTAGCATAGTTATCTAAAGCCACTTTATTTGGTAAATCAGTTAATGATAAACCGAAGTTTTCTTGTAACCATAAACTTGGGTATATATATCCTGCTGGAGAAGTTGTATTACTTGATACACCCCAAGTAACGCCTTTAACATCTTCAGCTGTTAATTTTTTACCGCTATTTATTTTATCTGCAAGAGCTTGACCTTTTTCAGATGGTCCAGCTATTACTAAAGAACGATAATAAGTAACTTTTTTGTCTGTATTTTCTGTTGGAGCTGTATTCCAATCTGCTGGATTATCTGAATCATGGTTTAATCCAAAACGAGTAGCAGTTAAAGCAACATCTGCTCCATTTTCATATAATACATATGTTCCACCTGGTATAAATCCAACGTGTGCAGTACCTGATTCTAAAGCTTCACCAACAGCTTCGAAACTTGTACCTACTTCAATTCTTATATTTTTAAATTCAAATCCTTCTTTAGCTAATTCTTCTTTTAACATATCAGCTAAAGGTTCTGTTGCAGATTGTATTTCTTTAGGGTCTCTTGAAGGAACAAAGTATACTACTAATTCATCATCATCTGATTTACTAGATCCACATCCAACCATAAGAGCCATAGTTAATACAACTACAGAAAGTAATGCGAAAATTTTCTTTTTCATCATTGCGTCTCCTTTATTAATTATTAAGTCTTATTAATTATATCATATTTTTTATATTTTTGTGCAATTTTTTCCTTTTTTCGATTTATTTTTATTCTTTTCAACTTATTTCGCATTAAATATGCTACACTATTTAAGTTATTTTTTACTTTTATAATATTTTCAATTATAAAAAACATTTTCCTTTACCATTTTGGTAAATATAGTATGATATATAATTATTAGATTATTAGTTTAAATCCAAAAAATTCACTTCGTTCATGGCGCCAACGACTTCGTCCGTTGCTTATATAAAAAAAAGTAGCTAGATTTAATATTCTAGCTACTTTTTACAACTCTATTTTTTAATTTTATATATTTCAATTCTTCTTCGCTTTAGCTTATTACTTTAATTTATTATATTCTTCATCACTTACTTCTTCGCACCACTCTGTTTTTGTGTCAACTCCTGGTACTTCTATTGCTAAGTGTTGGAACCAGCTATCTTTTGCTGCTCCATGCCAATGTTTTTCTAAAGACGTAAGCATATGACAAAATATATACGATCTATTCATTTGAAAATCCTCCTGTAAATTCTTTCTCTCAACTTAATTATAATTGTAGTACTTAAAGTTAACTCTAAGTCAAGGCATTTTTTAATCATTTAAAACATTCTTTTATGTTTTTAAAATACTATTTCATAATTTAATATTAAAATATTATTTCATTATTTAAATCATTTTAAATTATTATTCATTTTTATAAGATAATACGGAAGATATAAAAACTGTAAGACATAGTATACTCGTCATAGAAATTATGATACTCATAAATTTTGCGACAGGCGAAACTGGACTTATATCTCCATATCCAACTGTGGCAAAGGTGATAATCGTATAGTAAAACAAATCAAAAAATGTAGGATTATTAGTATACACCCCTTCATTGCTACAGCTAATAAAACATACTGCTAGTGCCAAACTTATTACTACCATGCACAAAACTATTACAGCCATAACACCTATGCTGTCTATTTCAAATGCTTTTTTAGTTTGCGCCTTAAAATCAGCAATTTCGGGACTTCTTATAAGTCTTAAAAGTACTTTTAAATTTAGATAATAGCTGAGCGTCACTCCAACAAGTCCGATTTTGTAATTTTTCGCAAATTCCCCGGGAAATATTATTAAAATCGTCATATACATGCTTATTATGAAATAACTTATCAATAAATCAGCTTTTGTGATTTTATCTTCAATTTTATATAAGAATTTGTATATTCTTGAAACACATAATAATACGCATCCTATTGCAAAATACAAAAATATAATTAAAAATATTATCGTCAATGTCTTTCCAAACAAAATATAATTTTCTTCTACATATTTAAAAATCTTCTTAACTATATATCTCATAAGAGCATAAACTACGAATATTTGTGATATAAAAAGTATAAACCATTGATAGAAATTTAAATATCTCGATCTACCTTTAAGCAAATATCTATATTGATTATTTATCTCATAAATTAGTTTCTTGACGTTTTTAAACTTACCCATATTTACTCTTTTATAAGTTACTACTTCAAGTGCAAATAAAGTTATTAATATAAAAAATAATCTAAACATACTTCCTCCAAATCTAGTTTTATGATTTTTCAATATTAGTATGCTCATTATCTTTATAAATAATAAAATCTCACCTTTTTAAAAGGTCACCAAAAATTGCACTTCTCATATATTGTTAATATATAGTTAAACTATGTGAAAATTAATAGGTTTTAATGCTTATCACAAGGGGGGTATACAGACGCCATGAATCTTTTATCTTCAGTAAATGCAGTTTTGCTTGTAGGCGCTTTATCAATAGATGCTTTTGTTGCCAGTTTCGCCTATGCCACAAGCAAAATAAAAATACCCTTTAAATCAGCTTTGATTATTAATGTTGTATCTACTACTATTTTGGGGATAGCCTTGTTTTTCGGAAGTATTGTAAGCAGATTCATTCCATCTATTTTTACAACAAGTATTTGCTTTACTATGCTATTAATGTTAGGCTTGGCTAAATTATTTGACAGTACGTTAAAAGCATTGTTGGGTACTCGCGGCTCACTAACTCGCAATTATGAATTTAAGGTTTCCGACTTTAGGTTTTTCTTAAAAGTATATATAGATAATACAGCAGCAGATGTCGACCATTCGCTTATATTATCACCAAAGGAATCATTTTCTCTAGCATTAGCACTATCTTTAGATGGATTGGCGGCTGGTTTTGGAGCAGGTTTAGTTTCGGCTAACTTTTTTCAAATAATTTTATTCTCACTTATTGTAAATATAGTTGCAATCCTCGGTGGTTGCTTTATAGGAAACAAAATAGCAGAAAAAACAGAGCTTAATCTGTCTTGGTTGAGTGGTGTGACATTAATTTTATTAGCTTTTTTAAAATTGAAATAAATATTTGAGATTGATATATAAATTTGTTTTCTCATTAATATAAACGGGAGTTGGTAGAATGTGAATTTCTATCGCTCCCAAAAAAATTCCCTTTTGATTAAAGTTCTATATTTCTTAAAATTCTTATCTGATATTTGTTAAAACTCTACATTACACCTTTATATGTTTACACTTTTATTTGTTAAAACTCTCTATTATACTTTCAAATTTCTCTTTATTGCTTACATCCAAGTAAGTAAATAACTACAAAGTGCGTTATTGCATACCATTATCCTGTTTTATATAATTTTTATATAAATTTTTAAAAGGAGATTGTATTATGAAAAACCTAAATTTACTTTACTTCAGCCCTACTGATGGGACTAAAAAAGTTGTAAAAGAAATCGCAAATGGTATCGGATGTGAGTACAAAGAATTTGATATTACTTTAGCTCAAAATAGGACTCAGGAATTATTTTTTGATGAAAATGATTTAGTTATAATCGGTGTGCCTACTTATGCTGGTAGATTTCCAAAATTACTAAAAAGCTATCTTGATAAAATTTCATGTAACAAGGCTATGGCTGTATTTGCTGTTACATATGGAAACAGAGATTATGAAGATTCACTTTTAGAGACAAAGTATTTATTTGAATCAAAAGGATTTGTTGGACTAGCTGGTGCAGTATTCGTAGCCGAACACTCATCTACATCAAAACTGGCGACTAATAGACCAAATTCAGACGATTTAAAAATAGCTTATGACTTCGGTGTGAAAATAAAAGACAGACTAGAAAATTTAAATGACGTAAGCGAATTAAAACTAGAAGTTCCAGGCAACTTCCCTTATGTCGAAAAAAATCTTCCACAAGTTCCAATGGCTCCAGAAACAGACGACACTTGTGTAAACTGCAAAATATGTGCAAAACACTGCCCTACATCTGCTATAGATCTTGAAGATTGTAAAAAAATAGATACAACTAAATGTATAAGATGTTGTAGTTGTGTAAAAAGATGTCCGTTTAACTCTAAAAAATTCACTCACCCTGGATTTACTAATATGAAGAACATGCTTGAAACTAATTTTGCTGATGTTGTTCGCATGCCGGAGATATTTGTTGGATAAGATTTATTTAACTAAAACTATATAAACTTTATTTGTGTAAATAAGCATAAAAATAGGCATACATTAGTATTTTAAATATATTAATACTAGAGTATGCCCTTTTTAGGTTGATATCATTTATGTTTTTTAATACTGTATAAAACTTTAATCTCCATATGGAAATTCTAAATCTTTATCAATTTCCAAGTTTTCTATCCAGTCGAATTTGTCGCTATGCTCCATCCCCCAATCAAATATAGCGCTATTCTATTGGATATTTGATTTTTTTATTTTTATATTGTTTTAATAAAGTTGCTTTTCTGCTTTCGTCCATGTGTATATCCTTATCACAATGCCTACATTCTTGTTACTCTTGCAGGTTTTCTTGGAACTGTTCTTTTATATTCTACTCTTGGATAGCCAACTACCATACAAGATATGATTTTTTCGCCTTCTTTTAATCCAATCATTTCTCCTATTTTAGGATTCATCGATGCCGCTCTTTCAAAGAAACCGCTGAAATAAGTTCCTAGCCCTAGCGCATCTATCATAAGCTCCATTTTTGCTGATGCTAAACCACCATCTATCTCATTTTGCGCTTTTACAATTATTAATAATGGTGCTTTGAAGAATAATTGATCATGTCCATCTGGATTTTCTACAAAACTCTCATACATACGCTTCCACATATGGGCGTATTTTAGAAGGTGTTTTGGAGTTTCTTCACTTCCCAACATCTTGTCGGCCATTGCGTTTAATGTTCCTAAAGTCATTCTTCTTAACTCTGGTATGCTGTCTTTTACAATAGTATAAGAAATATCTTGCATATTAGTTGATGTTTGTGTAAATCTTCCTGCATCTATTATTTTTTCTATTTTCTCTTCTTCTATTTCATCTTTTTTAAATAACCTAACACTTCTTCTAAATTTCATAAAATTCATTAGTTTATCTGCATCTATTGTGAAGTCTTCTTTTTCATATGGGATGACTTCTTCCATCGAGTATTCTTCTTCATCATCACAAGATACTGCTTTTACTGGACAGATTGCTATACAGTGACCACATTTTATGCATGTTAAGTTTCTTATGTGCGCTTTTTTATCGATCATTTCTATGTCGCTTACGATACAGTCTTGCTTACATAAAGTACATCCTATACACTTATCTCTATCTACTATCATTTTGTTCTCCTTTATATGATTATACGATTCTTCTTTTGTTTAATTTTAATTGCTGTTTTAAAGTTTTATCTATCTACAAAACGCATTATTTCGTCTACGTCTTTTCTTTTATTTGGTGCTGCATGTTCTCCATCTTCATACCCGTAAACTATAAGTGCTGCAACAGTTTCGTCTTCCGGTAAGTTTACTATTTTTGCTATAGATTTATCGTCTATAACTCCCATTATACAAGTTCCGACACCTTTTGCATGTGCTGCTAAACAGAATGTTTGGCATGCTATACCAGCATCAAAAACTTCCCATGAGTTACCTTTTGAAGTTATGTATTCTTTGTCATATGTTCCACTTTTTCCTTTTACAAAGCTAAGTACAGCTACTCCTTTTGCAGTTCTTAAAGTGTCTATATTGTATACGAATCCATTAACTCCATGCTCTGCTATTTCTTTTATTATTTCTTCGTCGTCTACTAATGTGTATCTAGCTATTTGGTAGTTTACCCAAGAAGGAGCCCATCTCGCTATATCGACAATTTCTCTCATAGTCTCTCTGTCTACTTTTTCGTCTTTATATTTTCTTACGCTACGTCTTTCTTTTATCATAGTTATTGCGTCCATATTTTCACCTCTAATTGACCATTTATAATTTTATAATTTGCATATTTTTAACTTTTATACCTTTCGCATTACTTCAATAAATCTTACGAAATTTTTACGAAAGTTTTACAAATTTGCTTTTTTGTTTTAATCCATCTATTAACGTGGTATATTAAACACTACCGGTAATTTGTAGAAATTAAGTTATTTATATGGCAATTTTCTTCCTTTAAAAGTCAGTTGCCAACTCTAATCTCTGCATATTATACCATATAAAATGCGGTAATCATACCAATTTATCGTATTTATTAATTAAAAATCTAAACGAACTTATAGAAAGGATAATATTTATGACAGAAACAATTGAATTAAGAAAAAAAGGATTGGATAAAATAAGGGTTCTTTCTGGAGCACAATTAAAATACATAGCATTTCTATCTATGTTAATCGACCACGTGAATAAAGCCTTAATATATCCAAATTTAAATGGGGGATTACTTTTAAAAATAAGTGATTTATTTGATGTACTTGGAAGGATAGCATTCCCATTATTTGCATTTTTTATAGTAGAGGGTTTTTTCAAAACGAGAAGTCGTAAAAAATATCTTCTAAACTTATTGATATTTGGCGTAATATCAGAAGTACCATTTGATATGTTTACAACACGTACATTCTTCAATCCTAGATATAACAATGTACTATTTGCACTAGCATTATCACTTGTAACAATTTGGATTATAGATACATTAAAAATAAAATTAGAAAAAATACCTCGTTTCCTATGGTATTTGACTACAGTATTAATTTTAGCTGTTATGTGTATTATATCTCTATTCCTTTCAGTAGATTATGATTACCATGCTATATTAATAGTATATTTCCTTTATGTATTTTATAATAAACCTATATTATCATGTGTATTTGGTTATTTATCAATTTTCAAGGAGGTTTGGGCACTTCTTGGTTTTGGATTTATACTTATGTACAATGGAAAACGTGGCAGACAAAATAAAATGATAAATTACTGGTTCTATCCTGTTCATATATTAATATTAGGTATATTAAGGATGGTATTCAATATATAATTTAATATTTTTCAAATAAAAAATGGGCAACGTATAAATTTACGTTTGCCCATTTTTCTATTTAAAATATCATGAGGGAATATTTATATATCTATATTACTTGCTAGAGAACTAACTTTTTATCTTTTAACTCAAGTATAACATCTGACTTGCTCGCAAGATCCTTACTATGAGTAACAACAATCACACATTTTCCATGTTTATGTGCACTTGTTTTTAATATTTCTATAATTTCTTCTTCTGTATCACTGTCTAAATTTCCAGTCGGTTCATCTGCCAAAATTACTGGTGAATTTGCAACAAGTGTTCTTGCTATGGCAACACGTTGTTGCTGACCTCCGGACAATTTCAATACATTTCTTTTTATTTCATCATCTTTTAATCCAAGCTCATTTAAAATAGTTTTATCTGCTTTTGGGTTTACTATTTTTAAATTTTCTAATGGAGTCATATAATCAATCAAATTATAATTTTGGAAAATTAGTGAAACATTATTTTTTCTATGATTCTCATATCCTTTTTCCCTAATATCCTGATTGTTATATAGTATTTTACCACTTTGTGGTTCATCAAGACCTGCCAACAATGATAGCAAAGTTGTTTTTCCAGAACCAGATACACCTAAAATCGTGTAAAACTTGCCTTTTTCAAACTCCATACTTATATTATTTAATATTTTTTTACCATTTGTATATGAATAATTAACTTTATTTAATGCTAAAATTGACATTTGTCTTCCTCCTAGCTCATTTTCGATAGTATTTCTTTTGGTTTTAATCTTATTATTGATGATGAAGATATCATTACAGAACTTATGATAATAGTTGCCCCTATTGCATAAACATAAAGAACTTCTTTTAAACTAACATCAACATCAATCCCATCTACTGTTTGAGTTGCTAAAGAAGTGTTTGCATCATATCCTAATGACATTCCTCCAAACCCTTGTTGCACCTCCTGAACAGCTTGTTTGCTTGCCTGGCTAACCATTGCATCTCCTATATTTTGTGATATCATCTTACTTGAAAAATATGATGTTCCAAAAGCTAGCACACTTATAAGTAACAATTCAATTATATATTGTGAAATTATTTTAAACTTTCCAACTCCGATAGAAAGTAAGATACCTGTTTCATGAATTCTTCCTTGAATCCAAAATGCTAAAACTAATGAAAGCACTATTATTCCAACTATAATTGAACCGATTAAAAGCATATTTACGATTTTTTCTAAGCTATCAAATGACTTAGATAATGCTAAAAACGTATCATCACTTTTTGATATATTATAAAGACTCCAATTTTCTTGTATTTTATTGACATCTGATATTACATCATCTACATTTTTATTAGTATTAAACACAGCACTTGTATATTGGCTGTTTCCTTTTGAATAACCATATAAAGCATTTAATGTGTTCATATCTGATAATATAAGGTTTTCTGGTATTTCTAACTTACTTCCCATTCTGTCTGTATTTTGACTTTCAAAAATACCTACAATTTCAAGATCATATTCAGACGGTGCATCTTTAGATGCATTATAATCTAAGCTGTCTTTAGTTCCTATTATCCTATCTCCTACTTTTAAATTATTTTTTTCGGCTAACGCTTTGTGAACTAATACTTTATTTTTATCACCTTCTACAAGGTGTCTACCTTCAACTAATCTAAATGATTTACTCATAAATTTTGTGTCGTATTCTGTAAACTTATGAGCTTCTACAGGGAAAAGATTTTTATACTTTTTATCAGTGTATTGAACTGTGTTGTTTTTTGGCTCCACATTTTGAAGTTGCTTAAAAACTAGCCCAATGCCCTGAACTGATGCATCATAATTTTTTATGCCATTTACTTTTGATACTTTATTTACCAAACTCTCTGGCATTGTTCCTGTGAAATTTGTTGCCAAATTGTTTTGTATCTCAAATGTATTTGCTGTCTCCTTACTTGAATTTTGTCTTGCAATTGATGTAGCTTTTTTAATTGAAATTCCACTCAGTACAGCTGTAGCTATACAAAATAGAATAAAGAACATAAGAATACTTTTCTTTTTCTTTCGGGTTATATATAATACCGCTCTTTTAAAAGAACCCATTTTTTTACCTCCTTGTTTTATAATTTTTAGAAATTTTCATAATAAATATTTTAGACTTTGTGTCAGTCACTTCATTTATCTAAGATAGATTTTAAGTTTCCAATGTGAAATATTTATGAAATGAATATAAAATTTTAATATTTTTTGTATAAAAAAACTACTAAGCCCTAAAACTTAGTAGTCACTTATCTTTATCTTAAATTTTAAAAGTACTTTTAATAAAAATTATATCTCAACTTCCATCTCTGCATATTGTTCTAATCCTAATTTGTTTAATTGTTCATCTACTGCTTCACCCTTTTCTACCACTCCTTGATTTACTAAATAAAGTAATCTTGAGCCAAGAGACTTAATTTAGGCAGCTTTATCAAATTACTGTTTTCTCCTCCAAATGGTAAATCTGGTGATACACAGACTTTCCCTGTGTGTAAAACGTGAATTTTTATCTCGTCCATATTCTTATCCTACTGAAATTAGCTTCTATAAACTATTCTTTATCAAATAATTTTTTATATCCACAGTTCACTTTTATTGTTTTTTTACTTTTTTATTATTTTTACTTAATTCTGATATTATTTTATACTATATAATTTTTATTTTCTGCTACAAAAAAGAGCAAAGTGTATAAACTTTGCTCTTTTTTAAATTTCTATTAATCTTAGTGTTTGTGATACTATCTTAGCCAGACCGTTAATATTAACGTCATTAGGATTAGTTAGCCAAAAAGTATATCCAGCAATTACTTGAGATGCCACCATCTCCAAAATCAAATTACAATTATCAGCATTATACAGACGATATTCTCTCTCTAATAAATGATACTTCATTCCATCTTTCCATTTTTGAATAAATCTATTATTTATGTTGGCGATTAAAAATGCATAAAATACATCTTTATTTTTCTTTACATAATTAATTATCTCTTGATAATATGATAAATAAACGTCCGACTTTATATCCGTATTCATTAACTCCTCATTTAAATGCATCATCTGAGAAATATGATAATTTTCTATATCTTCTATAAGTTCATCTATATTTTTATAATATACATAAAACGTACTCCTAGCCACATTAGATATTTCAGTCAATTCCTTAACGCTAATTTTGTAAATAGGTTTTGTTGTCCACAACTTTATCAACCCATCAAACAATACCTTCTGTGCAGTAGTAATTTTTCCTGTTTTTAATTCATTAATTGATTTATAAGGATTTTCCATTGTAATACCTCTTTTACACATTTTTTGATATTCTATTATTTTGTGCTTACATAAAAATTTTATCAAAATTAAGAGGTATTTAAAATATTATATTTTTGTTATTATCTATAAACTTACTCATTATACCAAACGATATAATATATAATTTTCTTATAATTAAAAGAACTACTAAGAATAAACTCAGTAGTTCTTTGCTTTTTTATTTTCTAAATTCTTTATACATTTGTATCATTTCTTCGGCTAAAACTTTAATAGTTTCAGCTGACATCATCTGGTCTTCTGCATGCATTATTATCAACGAAAATTCGACTTTATCTCCAGATGCTTCTTGTTGTATTAATGATGAATGTGCATGATGTCCTTTTAGCATATATTCTGCTGATTCATTTAATTTAGCTTCGGCCTCTTCATAATTACCTTCTCTAGCAACTCTTAGTGCTTCTACTACTAATGATTTAGCCATACCTACATTACTAATTATCTCAAATGCTATTAATTCCATACCTTCCATTTACGTCACCTCTAATTATTAAATCTTATGCTAATTCTTCGTTTGAATCTTTTTCTAAACCATCATCTACTTGTGATGCTTTGCTAGCTACAATTACAAATGGAGCATATATTAATACACTCACTACTAAACATATTATACCTATAAACAGTGCTAATACATTTCCTCCCGTTCCAAGGAATGGAGCTAATGGTCCTGGTGTAGTCCATGGAACACTATATGCTACCGGTGGAATTATTTTAAATATGCAAGTTGCTGAATATCCTATTAATATGTTTGCTATTGGTGCTAAAACAAATGGAATTATATATATTGGATTTAATATTATTGGTAACCCGAATATAACCATTTCATTTATATTGAATATTCCTGGTGCTAAAGAAAGTTTTGCAATACTTTTTTGATCTTTAGCTTTACTGAATAATATTAGTGCTATTACTAACCCTAGTGTAGCCCCTGAACCACCATAAGCTCCAAATGCATCAAATAATCCATTGAAAGTTACTGGGAAAGGTGCTCCCCAAGCAGTACCATGTTGAGCTGCATATAATACATTACTATTTACAGCTTCTGCAAACATTGTGTCACGAACTGCTGCTATTGTATTAGGACCATGTATACCCATTGCCCAAAGTATTTGGCATATAAATGCTAATACTATTACAGAACCTACATTTTGTCCTAATTTTGTTAGTGGTGATTGAAGTACTGTATAAACCCATTCATGTAATCCACCTGGTGCAACTTTTTTAATTAAGAAGTTTATTATTGAGAACGATAAAGTTATTAAAATTATAGGTATTAATACCTTAAATGATCTAGCTACTGCTGGAGGTACTTGTTCTGGCATTTTTATTTCTAGCTTTTCAGATTTTGATAAAATTGCCATAAGTTCCCCAACTACTAAACCAACTATTATCGCTACGAATAGACCTTGTGAGCCTAAAAATTTAGTTGTTAAATGATTTACATTATCTACCCCTACATAATCTGGATATATTATAAAGTAAACTGAAACTGCTGTTAAACCTGTTAACAAATCATCAGCTTTGAGTGTTTTGGCGAGATTTCTAGCAACTAAAAATACTATGAATATTGCTAATATATCTGCAGACCCTCTTAAAACAGGTGAGAATATATTTTGATACTCTGCAAAATTAGGAATTATTGACTCTAATTTAAGTAATTTTGCCACAAAACCATCTGGTGATAAGAAAACAAAGTTTAATAATACCATTAATGAACCTGCCATTGTTAATGGGAATGTAAGTATAAATGAATCTCTTACTGCACATATGTGCCTTTGTGAATTTAATTTAGCGGCAATTGGAACTAAGAATCTCTCTATACCCGCTTGGAATTTTTCCATAGTAGTCATATGTATACCCCCTAGATTTTTTATATTATTTTATTTTAGCTAATGTACTTTCAAGTATTCCTTTACCATCCATAATTCCATATTGTCTCATATCGATTACTTCTACTGGTATGCTTCCATTTGTAAGTTTTTCTACTTGTGGTTTTTGAAAACGTACTTGAGGCCCTAAAAGTACTATATCTACATCATTTATTACACTTGAGCATTCTGCTATTGCTAATGCATTTATTTCTACTTCTTCCCCGCATTCTTTAGCTGCATCTCTCATTTTATTAACTAGTAAACTAGTTGACATTCCTGCTGAACAAACTAATAATATTTTTTTCATAATAACCCTCCTGATTTTTAAACCTTTTATTTTAATTTTTATTTTGTATGTTGAATATTATATTTTGTATTCTTATAAATTTTCTCCATTGCTGCTTATAACATCTTTGTACCAATAGAAACTTTTTTTCTTAATTCTTCTTAAATCTTTTTCATCATTTTCATCTCTATCTACATATACAAATCCGTAACGTTTTTGGTATCCATTTAACCAACTTAGTAAATCAGTAAATGACCATGTGCAGTAGCCTAGAAGTTCTACCCCATCTGTTATTGCTTCTTTACATGCATTAACATGGTCGCTTAAGTATTTTATTCTATAATCATCATTAACAATATCGTTTTCCTCAAGCTTATCAAATTCTCCAAGACCATTTTCTGTGATTAATATTGGTAACCCATATCTGCTTGTTAATCTTCTTAGGCCTATTCTTAATCCAGTAGGGTCTATCGCCCAGTCCCAGTTAGTAGTCTCTACATATGGATTTTTTGTATTTTTATAAACACCAGGTATACCATTTTCCTTAGTTGTACCTTTTTTACCTGTGTTATTCATTCCTTCTGATAAACCTACACCATCTAATGGGTTAGCTTTAACAGTTGCTGTTTGATAATAGTTTATACCTATAAAATCAGGTTTTCCTCTTCCTAATAGTTCAAGATCACCATCTTCTATTATTGGAGCTATTCCTAATCTTTCATAATATTTTAGTGCAAATGATGGATATGTTCCTTTACAATAAACATCTAACCACCAACTACAGTTTAACTCTTCTGCATTTTCCATTGCTAATACATCTTCTGGATTACAGCTATATGAATAATTAGGTCCAAATGCAAAGCTTGGTCCAATCATTCCGTTTGGTACATATGATCTAAAAGATTCAATAACTTTTGCATTAGCTAAGTTTGCAATGTGATTTGCTTGTAACATTCTTTTTTGATCTTTAACACCTGGTGGATGTAGGGCTGTTAAATAACCTAATGTTAAAAATACATTTTGTTCATTTAGTGAAACCCAATATTTTACCTTGTCACCAAATCTTTTGAAAAGTGTTATACAGTACTCGTTAAAATCATCTATTATTTCTCTTGATTCCCAACCGCCATATAAATCTTGAAGATGTTGTGGTAAATCCCAGTGGTATAAAGTGATTATTGGTTTTATATTATTTTTTATAAGTTCATCTATTAAGTCCTCATAGAATTTTAAACCTGCTTCATTTACTTGACCTCTACCTTTTGGATATATACGACTCCAAGCTATTGAAAATCTATAAGCTTTAAGTCCCATCTCTGCCATTAAAGCTACATCTTCTTTATATCTATTGTAATGGTCTACTGCTATATCTCCATTCGTATTTTTATAAGTTGTTCCAGGTTGTTTAGTATATATATCCCATATACTTTTTCCCTTTCCATCTTGGTCCCAAGCTCCCTCTACTTGGTAAGCTGCAGATGCCGAACCCCATAAGAAATCATCTTTAAATTTGTCTAATTCTTTATATATCATCTAATGTCCCCCTTTGTATCTTATAGTCTAAGTATAACTTATAATTTGTTGTAAGTAATAGTTTTTACTTCTAAAAAAACATGTCACAACTTTAATAATTTAATCCAAAAATAAAACAACTTGTTTTTTATTTAAATAGAATAATCTTATGTAGTTATTCGACTATATATTGGTTGTATAGCTTCTTACCTATTCTCTCAATCATATATAAAACTGGTAATTGAGTAGTTATATCACTATAATTAACCTTTACCTGCTGAACATAATAAGGTATATTTAAATTTGACATTTTAGCAATTGTGCAATTTTCACTATTTGTTATGCTAGCGACAGAACAGCCTTCTTGTTTAAATCTATCTATATTTTCTATTGTAGATTCTGTTTCTCCAGATACTGACAAAGCTATTACCAAGCATGGCCCATGACATCTAAAGTTCTTTGGGAAAAACGGATCATCTATGTGAAATGTGAACTTTCCAATTGCAGAAAAATATCTAGCCGCATATTTGCATAATATTCCCGATGAACCTATTCCTAAAAATATAATTGTATTCGCCATTTTTACCATGTCGCATAAATTATCCAGACGTTTATCCAAATCACTTTTTTCTATATTTTTTAAAAAATTTATTATTTCAGAAGTATCATCACTGACCTTCTTCATATTATTTTCTTCTATATACATTTTGAATTTAACTTTAAATTCAGAAAACCCCTCACAATTTAACTTCTTGCAAAATCTCAATATAGTTGTTGTCGATACATGAGCTTCATCAGCTAATTCCCTTATCCTCATATATATGACCTTTTTTTTATTTTTCATTATATACTCGTATAAAGATAGTTCTAAATTGTTTAAACTTTGTATAACCTCATAACTAAACATATTTTACCCTCTCCATTATAACTAACTATTGCTAACTACACATTTTTTCGATTGTTTTATCTTAGCGTTTATTATAGCTCCTAAGATATTTGCATCATTGTTGTATTTGCATCTGTGAATTTCAGTCGTTATAAAATCTGCTTCTAAATATTCTATACAAACTTCTTTATAATGTGTTTTTAGTTTATCAATAAACCAATCTTCTTCAGATATTCCGCCGCCAATACATATAATTTCAGGATTATATGAAACTGTTATGGCTATTAATTCAATTACAATATTGTTTATCCATTCATCTATTACTTCTTTAGCTAATTCATCACCAGCTAAAAACTTATTACAAACTTCATGACCATATTCAACCTTTTCTTCTTCATCAACTTTACTGTTATATATCTCTATTAAACCAGTCATTGATGCGTAGTCACCCATTTTGTCTATTTTTTTAGTTTGGAAATTCATAAAAGGAATGTTGTGAAACTCTGCTGCAAATGAGTCTTTTCCATATATAACTCCATTTTCATCACATAAACATCCACCAGTACCTGTTCCCAAAATTAAAAATGCTGAAGATTTGCTTCCTTTTGCATTTCCTATTTCAAACTCACATAATCCTGCTGACTTCGCATCATTTATAGATGCCACTTCTTTATTTACTCTTTTTTCTATTTCAGAATTTATATTTGTTCCATACATATTTGCTACATTTGGAGCTGCATATGATTTAACATTAGACTCTTCATCAATAAGCCCTGGTGCACTTATCCCAATAACATCAATCTCTTCGTTATATTTCATATTTGAACAAATATAATCATATAACTCATCTTTCGTATCGAATTTAGTTGTTTTTACTTTCCATCTTTCTTTTATATTATAATCTTCATCTACCAAAGCATATTTAATAAACGTACCACCTATATCTATTCCCAAACTATATTTTGACATAATACATCCCCCTTTAATTTCTATACTAATATTTTTTAGGTTTTACTTTAACTTCATACAACTTTTTCTTTTTATAAGCTCAACATCTACTGTGTATTCATTGAATTTGTTTTCCCCTTTTTCAATAAAATAAATTATTGAATCAGTAGTTATATCTGCCATCTTTACTAAGTCCATCTTTATCGTCGTAAGTTGTGGATTTATATATTTACATTCCTCTATATCATCAAAACCTATTATGCTGATATCTTGCGGAACTTTTAAGTTCATTTCTTTCATAGCCCTCATTACCCCTATGGCTATCTTATCATTAGATGCAAATATCGCTGTCGGTTTATCACTTTGTGATAACAATTTTTTCGCAGACTCATATCCACTTTCTTCACGAAATTTCGATTCAATAATAAAATCATTATTTATTGAAATATTTGAATCCTGTAATGCCTTTTTATATCCTTTAATTCTATCTATTGATGACAACTTTCCAATATCTCCTGTAATATGAGCAATCTTTCTGTGATTATTATCAATCAAATACTTAGTAGCATCATACGCACCCTTAAAGTTGTCCGAATTAACTACTATGCATTTACTATATGCATTATTTTTTGTTATCTCTTGATCTATTAAAGCAACCTTATATCCATCATTTATTATTTTTTTAATTGTTTCATCGTTGTTGTTTTCTCCTATGAATATACCACCTGAAATCATCTTATTATAAAAACATTCTTTGATTTGTGTGTACCCCTCAATATTATGTATTATCTGCACCAATACCTTATATCCATTTTCACTTGCACGCTCGATTACCGAACTTGTAAACTCTAAAAAATAAGGACTCCTTGTAATTCTATTTTTCATACCATCTTGTCTTTCATTAATATCAATTATAAAAAGACCTATTACCTTGTTTTTTGCCCCTGCTAACATTCTTGCAGACGCATGTGGTACATAATCATATTCTTCAATTACTTTTAATACCTTTTGCCTAGTCTCCTCAGGTACATTCGGGTAATTATTGATTACTCTAGATACAGTACTCCTAGATACACCAGCAATTTTTGCAATATCATTACTCTTCATAAAACCTCCAATCAACTTTGTGAACGCGCGTTTATTTTCATAATCATATAGTAGTTGATATGTTTATAACTTTCAATAGTTTTTTTACATTTTTTTACAATAAAAAAACTACTAAGCCATAAACTTAGTAGTTTTTTAAATTTATTGTTCTAAATATTTATCAAATATTATAGTTGCTAGTTCTTCCTTTGTTAAAGTTTCAATACTAGGTATATCACATAAGTCCATTTCTAATAAAAATTCTCCTAATTTTACTTCAAGATATGAGCCATTATCATCTGATTTAATTTCCCATCCTTCTAAGTCAGCTACTATATTTGCAATTCTTTGTTCTTTAGTCATTTTTACACCTCTTTTTTATTTTTATGTAATTATACTTTAGTTTAACTTTTATTTTGAATTTTATCAATCTAGTTATTAAATATAATATATACTTGTATTTTATTTATAGGTTAAAATACAAAAATCAATAAAGGCCCCTTTTAGCAATGATAAAATTATCAAAGTCTTAAGGGGCCCTTTTATAAACTATAATGTTTGATGTATTTGATTATCTCTACAAATTTGATCTATATAAATATCTTTTTCTACATCTATAAATACTTTAGCTATAACTTCATAAGCTTCTGCCCATGCATTTAATACTTCTTCTGTTGCCGCATCACCTAAAACTTTTTTTATCGCTAATAATAAATTTTCACCTACTATTGGATAATGTGCTGCTTTTACACTTGAATTAACATGAGCCATTCCTATTTTCTTTACCGCTGGTAATAATGCATCTAAATTATCTATATTTTGAGCTGCTGCTAATATTGTCATTGCTAGTGCTTCTGGTTGTTCTCCAGACTCTTGTCTAGCCATATTAAACATAGCTTTTACTTCTGGTTTATTTTCAAACATTGTATTGTAGAAAGTTTTTGTTATTTCTACTCCATGTTCTTTTAATACTGGTACTGTACTTTTTATTATATCTATTGTTTTTTGACTTAACATAATTGCTATCTCCTTAATGTGTATTTTGTGTACACTTTGTTTATATTAGAAATATACCCCAGTATTTTTTGTGTAAACATTTTTTGAGAAATATATTTATATTTTACTTTTCCCACCTAAAAAAAGCTCATAGAAATCTACAAGCTTTTTATCAGTAATCCCCTATTTTTTTCTCTTTACAAAATATCTAGTATGAAGCAATTCATGTGCCTTATGACTTAGCGGATGGTCCAAATATTTATCATAAATCGCCTGAACCTCTGGATTTTCTTTTGAAACTCTCATATTTTTCTCTCTATCTATATTATTTAAACCTTCTCCACGTTTTTGTAAAATTGCGTCCTTATTTTTTCTAACTTTAGGTTGGCCGCCACCGCCAACACATCCACCAGGGCAAGCCATAATTTCTATGGCATGGAAAAATTCTTCTCCATCTCTTATTTTGTCAAGCATCTTGCCGGCTTCTTCTAGACCATGAGCCACACCTATTCTAAGTTTTATATCTCCAACTTCCACATCACAAGCTCTAAATCCATCAAAACTTCTAAGGCTCTCAAATTCCACATTTTCAATTTTTTCGCCTGTCATATTTTCTAGAGCAGTTCTAAGTGCGGCTTCTATAACTCCACCAGTTCTACCAAATATAATTCCTCCACCTGTATATTCTCCCATGACTTGGTCTATTTCTTCCCCTTCTATTGTTTTTAAATCAATGCCTGAGTCTTGGAATATTTTAATTAATTCTCTAGTTGTTATAACATAATCAACATCATAATTAAGACCACGAGAAAATTCCGGTCTAGATGCTTCGTATTTCTTGGCAATACAAGGCATTATGGCAACCGAAGTCACTTCATCTCTTTTTAGTCCTTTTTCCTTCGCCCAAATATCTTTAGCTACAGTCGCAAACATCTGCATAGGTGATTTCGCACTAGATGGCACATCTAACATATCACCATAATTTTGTTCTATAAATTTAACCCATGATGGACAACATGATGTCAGCATTGGAAGTTTTACACTTTTATCTCCTGAAAAATATCGTTCCAGTCTATTTTGCAATTCCGCAGCTTCCTCCATTATAGTTAAATCTGCTGCCCAAGATGTATCAAACACATAATCCACGCCCAGTTTTCTAAGTCCTGCTGCCAATTTATGCTCCACATTATCCCCAGCTTCAAAACCAAAAGCCTCCCCTATAGCAACTCTAACTGCCGGTGCCATTTGAGTGATGACTAATTTGTTAGGAGTTGATAAATCTCTGATAAATTTCAAAGTATTGTCTCCTGCTGTTATTGCATCAACCGGACAAGCAGATAAACATCTACCACAGTGAGTACATCTGTTGTAATCTATGCGTCGTTGTTCCTTTTTCTCTCCTGCTATACAATCAACAGGGCAAACCCTTTGGCAAATTCCACATCCTATACATTTTTCTGTTATAGTAAGTTTAATTAGATTGTTACATTGCATAGTGTAGCATCTGTCATCTTCAATATGTTCTTTGATTTCGTCATAATAATTTTCAATGATTTCTTCCATTATATTATGCTTTTGATTTAATTCTTCTTTCACTTCTTCTGCTAAAGATCTAAGTATATAAAGGTCCCTCATATTTGATCTGCCTTTACTTATTCTATCAAGTATTTGCCAAACTTTTTCTAAAGGCTCTTGTACTTTAGCATAATCTTTCAAACTTCCTTCATTTTGCATCAAACCAATTACCGAATCTGTATAAAACTTGGCATACTGAACTATACAATCCTCTTCTGATAATACATTAATTGCCCTAATATAATTATCAAACAAATCAAAATCTAGCTCTTTGTCCAAATCTTCTTTAGATAAAAATCTACCATATGGCGGAACTCCCACATGTGCTCCTTTAAATTCTCTTTTGTCTAAAATTCCTCCTGCCAATTCTATAATTTCCGCAAGAGTAGCACCCTCTGGCACCTCAACTATTCCACTATTATTTATCCTTCCACATATAGCAACTTTTCTTTTAGAATTATTAGTCATATTTTTTAGCTCTTCTTCACTGAAAACAGAAAAAACAGAGCCTCTATCACTATGTATCATAGTCGGCTTCATATTTGTCATATTTTTCACTCCTTTATGTACGCCTTGTATAACTTTTTATTCTGTTTATTTTTTGCTTAATTGTGGTTTTTTATTATTGATTTATAAAAAAATCTTATACAATATATTTTTATATTCAATTATATATTATTGCTTAAAATAGTTATTTCTTCACAAAATTCCATAAAACATTTTATAGGTTTAGAAATATACTTATCTTTGTGTATAGCACTATATAAAGGTCTATTAATATTATGATCTTTTATCCTATATACATTTAGTGATTTTAAACTTTCTTCAGATAAAACAGATATATAAGGTACACAACTTACTCCCATATTTAATTTAACATAATTTAAAATAGCCTCTAAATTGCTTAATTCTATATATGAATCAAATTCAATATCTTTATCTTTTAAAAAATCTTCAAATCGTTCTCTTGTTCCACTTCCATCTTCCCTTATAATAAATTTATTATTTTTTAAATCCTCTAAATCTAAGTATTCTTTTCCATTCCATTCATGATTTATTGAGCTTATAAATACAAGTTCATCTGTCCATATATTTTTTAATATTATCTCTTTTGAACTTACTGTACCTTCTATAAATGCAATATCCACTTTATTATTCAATATAAGTTCTTCTATATTCTGCTTATTATCTATAATCATAGATATTTCAATATCTTTTTCTTTTTTATTAAATCTATTTATTATAGGAGGCATTATATATGTACCTATAGTTGTACTTGCACCAATAACTAAATTTCCTTTATTAGATTTAGATGAACGTAATACATTTATGCCTTCTTCATAAATATTTAATATTCTCCTTGTATATTCATAAAAAATTTTACCTTCATATGTTAAGTACAGTTTTTTACCTATTCTATCAAATAATTTCGTATCAATTTCTGACTCAATTTCAGATATACATTGACTTATTGCTGGTTGGCTAATATACATATCCTTTGCTACTTGGCTCATATTTAAACACTTAGCTGTTTGATAAAAAATCTCTAATTTTCTAATATTCATAAGTATATCCTCCTCATACCTATATTGTTATATTCAACAAAAAGAGGTGAAAATAAATTCTCACCCCTCTCTTAATATTACTATTTTTTATATATTATATTACCTTCTTCTTTTGTAAAGAATGCACTTCCATTAAAATTTTTACTTAATTTTGTTAAATATGTAAATTATATATCACATATAATCAAATACTTATATTTATTATAAAAAAAACATATTTAACAAATTGTAAATATGAATTTAAAATTAAATTTATGTCATAATGAAAGGAGCATTATAATGAAAAAATATAATAATAATTTTATAAAAAATATAAAAGGTATATTACCTGGATTTCTAGTTTCTACATTAGTAGCATGTTTAAGTATGCTTATTGCAAAATTTATTCCAAAGTTTGGAGCAGCATCTATTGCTATATTCTTAGGTATGTTTGTGGGTAATGTATTTTTAAATCAGAATATATTTCAAAAAGGATATAAGTTTTCAGAAACTAATTTATTATCATACTCAATAGTATTATTAGGTGCAACATTAAATATATCTACTATAGCTCAAATCGGATTTTCTGGAGTATTATTTATAGTATTACAAATGACAATTACAATAATAGGAGCTTTATATATAGGGAAAAAATTAGGTTTTTCCGAAAACTTCAGATATATGATGGCAAGTGGTAATGCAGTGTGTGGATCTTCTGCAATAGCTGCAACAGCACCTGTAATTGGAGCTGATGATAATGAAAAAGGAATATCAATAACTATTGTTAACGTAACTGGTATATTTCTTATGTTCTTACTACCAGCAATAGCTAAATTCTTATATAATAGTGGAATTACTCAAACATCTGCAATGATTGGTGGTATATTACAATCTGTAGGACAAGTTGTTGCCAGTGGAGCAATGGTAAATGAACATGTAAAAGATTTATCTACAATATTTAAAATTGTACGTATAATATTCTTAGTTGTTGTTGTTTTCGTATTAGGTCATTTAAAACATAAATCAAATAAAGAAATTATAGAAGAAGAAGTACAAGATATAGAAAAAGGAAAAATAAAAATACCATGGTATGTAATAGGATTCTTTATAACTTGTGCATTATTCTCTTTAAATATGATAAACACTGATGTTTCAGTTCTTTGCAAAGAAATAAGTAATAAATTTGAAATAATTGCTTTAGCTGCTATTGGATTAAGAGTTAATGTAAAAGATTTAATTAAACAAGGAAAATCAGTATCTCTGTATGGATTATTTATAGCGTTATTACAAATTGTCTCTACAATAACTTTAATTGGAATATTATTATAAGTAAAGAGAGAGTTCGAAATTTTTTCTGTAAATAACTTTCTATGATAATTTTTATATAGGCATAGGCTTGCTAAATTAGCCTATGCCTTATTTTCAATATAATATTTATTTAATTGCATGTTAAATCATTGCATGTTAATAAAAGCACTCCGTTACCGAAGTGCGCTAATATAAATTATATTCTAAATATATTTTCTAATTCTATAAATCAGTTGAGTATTCTACTCTGTCTTCATATATAATTCCTGATCTATGTAGTAGTATTTTTACTGCTATCAAAACGTTTTATATTGTTCCAAATAGACATTAAGACATCATCTACACATTCATCTTCATAATTTATAAGCACACCTAAATGCTTTCTTACTATAGCTGTTATAATCCCTCTATAATTATCAATTAAAAGTTCCATCCCTTTTTCTTTTTTCTTCTTTATGTACTTAATCATTATTTCATCCTGCAATTTGATTTCCTCCTTCTGTAAAAGCTTTTACACTATATTAATACGATAATTTATATAAACTTGTATCAAAATATTGTAATATTTTTATTTATTAACGTTAAAATATAATATTCAGTCTATATATCTTATTGAATATATTATATTTTAACAATTTAATAAAAATAGCTATATCATATTGACTATGATATAGCTACATTTAATTTACTATATTTTTAACTCTTCTATAAAACCTAGATTCCTTACTCGTGATATTTTTCATCTACATTTATGATGTTACGTTAATATTCTAGATGCTTTATGTAATAATAATTACATATAAAAAACTACTAAGTCAAAACTTGGTAGTTACTTATCCTCTTTTTGTAGAGTTTGAATTGTGGACATGATGGGAGTCTAAAAATTGATTTTTTTGATTTTTTCAATACGCATCAAATCCAGCAAATAAACCATTTTTAGCATTTAGCTTTATTGTCTTCAACTGTTTTTACCCATTTATTTTTTAGTTATTGGGGTACAACTAAAATTTTTATTTTGTTTAAAGATATTTAACTATATGACTATACTTATCCCCTTTATTTTTTAACAATCCAAGTACATATATTCTTAATTGCTTAGCTCTCTGAACTGCTAATCTTGCCTCTTCTAAAGATGGTGTATATCCACCATGAGAAACTTTGTTTCTAAGTTCATATGTATCTCTATACCAATTTCCAACATCTCCATAAGCATTTATATTCCAATTTCCACCTAATCTAGAATGCATTTCTTTTTTTACAATACTTATAAATGGTGTATTATCTATTTTATCTTCTATTTCTCTTTCATTGTTTTCTTCTATTATTAAAAACTCTTTATATAAAGTTCTTAAAAAACTCTCTACACTAGATTGGGCTAACATAATAGACTCTTTACTAAAACCTAACTTCCTTTGCCTAGTTGCACCTAACATAAGTTCTTCCGATGTAACAAATGGATTTTCACCAGTAAAAACTGCATTATGATAAAATTGTAATATCTCTTTAGTCTTTTCTAGAGATATAATCTCATCATAAACTTCAATATTATGATTTAGCATAAATATTCCTAAATCAATTTCTTTTTTATTTATTAAATCTATATATCTATAAAGTGTACAAATTTCGAGCATTTCAATATTTATTCTATATATATATTCATATTTCATTTTTATAGAAATAGATAATATTATTTCATTTAATTTATTAATTAATTTATCAAAAATAATATTTAATTCTTTTTCATCTGAACTTAACTCTTTTTCTGATATATATGCCATTTCAACTATTGTATATTTTTTATCATAATAAATAGTATCTTCTTCTGAACGGCTTGTAAAAATTGGTTGATTTATCTTTATAGAATTAAATAAAAAAATGTCTATAGCTTTATTTTCTTCGTGTACACTTATACTATTACCATCTTGTATTGGAATATAATATGGTAATCTTATTAAAAATTGCAATAATTTTTTTTCATTTATTTTATACTTATCTTCTATATCAAAATAATTTTTATAGTTTTCATAATTTATATTAAAATGTTTATTTGATTTTCTCATATAAAACCCTCTTTATATAATTCAACTAAAAATTTACTTTTCTAGCTCGTCATAATAATATCTTGCTTTTTCTATTCTATCATTAAAATACTTTTCTACTTCAATTTCAAGTTCTTTAAAATCTATATATAATTCATCTTTAATTGTAGGCATATAACACCCTTGATCAAAATTCATTTCATAGTCACCATAAGTTATTTCAATTTTTCCAAAAGCTAAATCTTCACTATTCAAACTTAATTTAATCTCTATATCATCACTTGTTCCATGTTCTGGACATACATCTCCCCCTATAGATGTTATCTCTATATAATCATCAGTTAAATCTTTAAATTTAAATAATACACTTTTATAAGCATATAAATCCTGATTTATTGAACAATTTATATTTTTATATTTATCATAACTAATTTTAAATAATTTTATTAAATCTTCCAATAAATCATCCCATATTATTTTATTTAAATTACTACTATTTATTAAATTCTGTATTATATCAAAACGTAATTTTCCTATATCTATTCCGTTAAATTCTAAGATTTCATAAATCAACTTTATCTTTACAATAATCTGATCAATAGAATATTCTTGAAATCCATTTTCTTTTAATTCGTCTATACAACTATTCAAGCTTTCAAATAGTTCTTGCATTATTACTTTATAATCATCTACATACTCTTCTAATTGTTCCCAAAATGAAGTCCAATCATTAGATTCATAAATTTCATAAAGTACATCTTTTTCGTCTTTAAGCGGAGATATTCCTGCCTCTTCACATTCAAGCTCATAATACATCTGTCTTTCCATTTCTTGTATATTTGTTTTTTCAATAGATTTTAATTCTTTATTAATTTTATTTTCAAAATCATCCATAATTTTATTCAATTCATCTACTTTTAAACAAATATCCTTTTCTAAATCTTTGCATATAAGTTTATTATGTGCAACCATATTTCTCATTTTAGAAAATTTATGCCATATATTTACAAAATCATCTGGTAAATATAAACTAATATCTTCTTCCCAAATAGATTTTAAATTTATATATTCTTCTTTTATAACTATATCTGCTTTATCACCCAACTGATTTTTTAATTTACTTATAGCTTCTATATTTGATTTATCCAATGTATTTATATAACTATTTTGTAACATTTCTATTAAGTCATCAGTTTGTAAATTGAATAACTCATTTTTTATATCTCTAAATGTAATATAATTTTTATTATACCATTCAGAATACTCAACTACTTTGTTTTGGTATTTTTTTATTATATTATTCTTAAACCATCCAATACCATATTTTCGTAACATATAATTATTAATTAAGCTTCTAAATAAATTTTCTATTTTATGAATTTTATAATATAAAGATGTACACAATAATTCGTTTTCATCATCTTTTATTATATAAATTTCTTTAAAATACTTTTTCAAAACATTTTTCATATATATTTTTAATTCATATAACTTAGTATTACTTTTGCATGATTTTATAGTAACTTCTAAAGTATATATTTCTTCATTTTTTATTTTAAAAGTTTGTTTATATATATTAATATTAAATTTTTCTTCTTCAAATATAACTTCTAAATCTAATTTTATTAAATCTTCTATTGGATCTATATATATATCATTATTCTCTTCCTGGTTATCTATATTTATTATAGATTCCAAATCATTTAATATCATTTGAATTATATCTTCTTCATCATTAAATTTTTTCGTCTTATCTAATCTTATATTATCACATAAAAATTTTACTATATTCACTAATATTCCCCCACATTAATTTTTAATAATTATCTTCTATATTTATTTTTAAATTAAACAAACATACTTATTTTATATTATTCAACCCCTAATGCCTTAAAAACAGCATCCTCCGCACTATTATAAAAAATCAAATTAAAACATCCTATCAACTCCGCTGGTACACTTCCCAAATCTCCAGCTGATGTAATTGGCAACAGTACTCTCTTTGCTCCACTGTCTAAACAAACTTGTAAAGAATCCGCCAATTCATCCACTTTTATCATAGTCCCTGCTATACTTATTTCACCAAGCACAGCTAAATTACTAATAGTTGGCTTTTCTAAAGCTATAGAACTTAAAGCTATTAGTGTAGGAAGTGCTAACTTACTTGTCATGCCTAACCCTTGTAAGTCCTGATAATTTACGATATAATCTTTCGTAGTTGTACTTATGGAACCACTAATTCTGCTCCCATTAGCCTTTAAATAATTAAATGCTGTATTGGATGATTCTTTTGAATTTCTATCATTACCAAGTCCAGTACGTTCAAACTTGCCATTTCCAGGTAACATTTGAGATTCCAAACGAAATACACCAATCATTCCTGATTTTCCTTGTGATATTGTATAAACTTGACCAGGCTTACAAATACCATCTGGTATTAGTTTTCCGCCGCCTTGTTCTGGTACTGAAACATAGTGTTCTTCAAAGGTTTCATTATCAATGTATGAGAAATTTACGTCATAAAATTCCATACCTCCTAGTTTTTTAAGTTGTTCTTTTACTCTACGACGCATTTCTAATGATAATTGTAAAATCTCTTCTAGCTCTTCTTTAGTAAATTCTCCATCTGGATATAGTAATTTTAAAAATCCATCAACCATCTTACGTACTGCTATTGTATCACGTTGATTTAAATTTTTACCTAGTCTAAAATATTTATCTAAGGCATCACCATATTGCTCTTTACGAAGTTCTCTAATAAACTCAGCCAAATAATCTGTAATAAAGCCATAATCATCTGTAAAATGCTCTGGTCTAAATTTAGGGATTTCCCATCCTGGTATATAACAATGTATACGATCAAGAAAAGCTGTATCTGTTCCCATTTCAGGAGGGAATGGATCAAATAAACTAGAAGTTTTAAGCATAACATCTACACTTTGATTTATATTTCCTACAAATACCATAGAAGCTGATGCTGCTTTTTCTTCTTTTCCACGTGCAAATGAACCAGATGCCATATAATCCTTCATTATTTGAATCCCATCTTTATCTTTAAAATTTATGCCAGCAACTTCATCAAAAGCTACACAATCCCAAAGTCCTACTAATCCAATAGTTTTTCTTCCCATATTATAAAATAAATTGGCTACAGTAGTTTGTCCTCCAGATACAAGGATACTATTTGGAGAAATTTCTTTATATAAATGAGATTTTCCTGTACTTCTTGGTCCGAGCTCACATAAATTAAAATTATTTTCTACTAATGGAATCATACGTGTAAGCAATAACCACTTTTCTCGAATAGATAGTTCATCTGGCTCCATACCAATAGAACGTAACATTACATTCATCCATTCTTCTTTGGTGAAATTTTTTCTTGCTTTTTTTAATTCTTCAATATCTACATGTGGCATTTGAATAGGTGTTAATTTACATACTTGAATAGGGGTTCCATTTTTCTTATCTTCTTCAATATATTCATAATTTAATTGCACAATACACCAAATTCCACCACAAAGTAATCTATCATATTTAGTTGGATATTCTTCTCCTACAGGTATCGCTTTTAAACCTAAATTTGAAAATTCAGCTTCATAACTATCCTTTTTCATATTTAATCTAACAGTGACTTTATCTATAACAGTATAGCTACCACGTTGACGCAATACAGATAAAATTTTTTGTGCTTCATCTGGTCTTACAAAATTGTCTGCTAATATATGTTTTACTCTTTTTATACCTTCCTCTACAACTTCATCATCATCTGAGCTACAATACTGACCCAGAAGAAACTCAAGTACATATACTGGAACATTCGCTCCTTCTTTAATTTTTTTAGTAAGATCTTTTCTAACTATTTTTCCATCAAAATTTTGACGAAGCTTATTTTTTATAATTTCACGACTGCTATCTATTTCGCCCATTTTTATTTCCTCCCCGTCATTTTAATAAAATCCATTCTTCATCAACAGGAAATTCTTCTAAATTCCATGCATTATCAATTTTTCTTAAATAAATTTTATGAAGCTTATTTTTTTCATCATAATAATGCAAATATATTCTGTTAAAATAATTTTCATCTATATCATCTGTTTTAATTTCACAAAAATATTCACATTCAAACCTTTCTATACTTCTAGGAGAAATTACAAATGAATATGAACCTTTTTGTGAACCAAAATAATAATCTTTTTCGCTCTTTATCTCTTTTCCAGTACGTGATGTAACTTGTACACTATCTAATTGAAGCATTCGTTTTATTTTTCTATTTTCATTATATAAGTTCAAACTTACATCTCTAATCACTCTAGTCGTATTTGATGTATTTTGAATTTCATATATCACTGGTATAATAAAACCAATATCTCCACATGGTCCATCGTAAAATCCCCATTTTAAATCTTCCATCCCTTTCTGATTAGTAAAGCGATAAAAAATATTTAACTTACCTTTTTTATCAAAGTATCTTTCAGCAATCATTACAAATATACTTGAAATTAATCCAATACCTGCACCAATTAAAAGCATAACTATTTCGTTTATATTCAAATTCATTATAACCCTCTATTCTTTAACTAAAAAAATCAAACTCATCTATAGCAAAGGCAATATCTATTTGGAACTCAACCCTTTGTTGCTCCATGCCTTCTTCATCCACAATAGTTAAATAATATGTATCTGTATTATTATATTTCAATGATTTCAAATTAAATCTACATCTAAAAATACGTTCTTGTCCATTATCGCTAGTTTTATCAGCTATTATCTTTTGTACATCACTAATTTGATTATTATTGCTATCTACAAAATACAATAAATATGTAGCTGCTTCACGGTTATCACAAACGGCTTCTGTTTGATAAAAATCTAGCCAAAATATCATATTACTTATCTTTCGGCTAGATGATAATAAGTTTACAACTACTGGTTTAGTATCATATTTATTTTTATTTTTTTGATACTCTTTAGAATTATTTCTAAGATGGTGATATTCAAGAACTGGGACGACCATTTCTTGTAGACTTATTCCTCCATGTACAAAATTAAGTCCTCCTCCATTCATTTTTATACGTATGCTTTCTCTTGGAGTAAAAGCTTCAAAATCAGTTTTATCACCTAAAAATTTAACTGGCAACAAATACTCTGGTTTTGCTCCTCTTTCCATAATAGCATATCGTCTTCCGCATTCTATATCTTGATTATTAAAATTAATTTTATCTACTTTACTATCTTCTTTTAACGGATTATATGTATATAAGAATCCATGATCTGATGTTACTATAATATTTACACCACTAAAATCATTTACTATTATTCGTATTAGATTCTTAATCTCTGCAATTGCATCATTACATGCAGAGAATACCATATTATCAGAAATATGACTAGCTGCATCTATAGCATCATGATATATGTATATCACTTCCATGCCTTTCACTAAAGCATTACGTTCTGAACGTTTTAATCCTATAATATCATCATATTTAAGTGCTATACTCTTAGAATTTTTTTGTTTTAATACTCTATCACGATAATTACTTTCAGTGTAAACACCATCTGCAATTACTGATAACCTATTATTTTTTAACTCTATATTTAGTTCTTTATGAGGTAATAACGCAGCCATACCAAATTTAGTTATCGTTGGGAATATCGCTTCACAACTATTTAACTCTACTTTACTTTGTGTCTCTCTTTTTAATTGCTCTGACAAATTCACTGCTACTTCATATCTTAATGCATCTGATATTATAACAAATACTCTTGAACTAGCAGTTTCTATATTATCAGTATAGAATGTTTTTTGTTGTGGTACTTCTAAAATACGACCATACTTTTTAAGTTCACTAGCACAAGCATTTGACCAATTTTCTCCTAATTCTTTAAGGAACCAATTTGTATATAATCCTTCAACTATTTCTTTTACACTATTGAATAAATCTTGCAAAGCAGAGTTATATTCTTTTAAACTTTTTGCAAAACAAATATGAAATTCTCTATAATACATATCCATTTTATAATAAGATTCTGTGTAATCTTTCCATATAACCTTAGGCTCTACTGTATGGAATCCACCTGAATATTTTTTATAAAATTCATGCATATGTGCAACTTGTAAAATTCCCTCATAAAAATTTTTTACTTCATCGTACCATTCAAATGTACGTCTTTTTTCTACAGTAGATATAATAACATCTGTAGTTATTATATGATGACTAATTTCTGTCATTAATTTTGTTAATATACATTCGTTAATACATGGTAAACACTCTGTATCAATTAAATCTTCTATCTCCAATTTATTAAATTTATCTGTTAAATTTGCTTCTTTTTCTACAAATCTAGCTATTTTATAAAACTCTTCGGAGTCTTTACTAGCTATCCATTCTGAAACAAAATCATAACAATATGCTTGATGAGATGAAGAAATAAATTTTTCTAATCCTTTTAAATTTTCTGGATGCATTGTTCTAGTTAATGCTGTCAAAATTATGTGTATTGCTAAATTTCTTAGATTAAATTCCTCTTCACTGTATCCAGTTCCTTGTGCTACCATTGCTTCAAAAGCATCTTTTACTTCATAGTTTACAAATCCATTGTATATATTATTTGTATCAGTATCTAAACCAACTTTAATAACTGCACGTATAATTGCATTGGGTTGTGCAGTTTTTATACCACATATGGCTGCCATTACAGCCATATGAAGTTGTGCTGGTTTATTTATATTATTATTTTGTGAAATAATCTTCGCTCTACGATCTTTTGCATTAAAATACTTTCTATATTTTTTTACCTGTTTACGCAAAGCTGTAGTAGAAGAAATCCCCATCTCATCCATCCAAATAGAAATTAAATCAGCACGGAATTCTTCACTATATAATTCAATATCAAGAAGCCAATTTTCTTCTATATCATTATGAACAATTGGATCGTAAACTAAATAGTTATTTTCTTTATCGTCATAAGATAACAACTTTTTTACTTCAAAGTTATTGCTTCCATCTAAAACAATTACTTTAGCATTATCTAATATCATTTCTTCTATTTTATCTTCGAATTCTCTATCCTCATCATACCAAAATATTATACGACGTTCATAAAACTCTGGTAAAGGTTCAGAAAAACGTCTATTTAATTCTTGTATCATATTATTAGCATCCATGCTGTTACCTTCCTTTATTTAATTTTTGCTAATATCTCTTTAAATATTTCATAATTATGTTTAACTCCATCATCTAAATCAATACTAATCATCTGATCTGCTAGATGATGTACTTTTTCTTCATATTCTCTTATCTCGATTTCTTGCTCTTTTAATTTATTTAATTTTTTAGTAAGTTTAACTTTTTCACTTCTAGACGCACTTTCTATGTTTTTTTCAATACTTTCAATTGCACTACGGTATCTAGCTTGTTGCTCATGAACATAATCCGTACGTAAACGTGCAATAGTATCTGGTTGGTAGCGATGGACATACATTAAAGCTTTAAATCCATTTTTTCTACCTGAATCAAATAACCAATAAATTGGTCGTTTTCCAGAGCCAGTTACAGAATAAGTAGAACAGTGATCTTTAAAGAAATCATTTAAGAAATATTTTCTAATTATTTCTCTTGGTGTGCCTCTTCCCCCTAAAGTATCTGAAATAAATTTTAAATTTTCTTCTAAAGTATCACTACCATATACTACTTCAACAAATTCTACAAAGCGACCTACAATATCATCTTCAAAATATTCATCATCACATATAGGTATAATGTTATTTTTATCTGGTTTAAAAGTTTTATATTTAGATTCGTCCCATTCTCTTCCTGCATATGCGAGTCCGTCTACATCAAGTGAATATCTTCCAAACATACAACCAACTGCATAAGAAATAAATGATTTAATATCTCTAGTTAAATCAGCTTTCCTTATCGTTATGTCTTCATCTTTTACTTCTGGAGTTAATTCATCCTGTAACCCATAAATATCTATAAAAATTCTATTCAATTCTTCTTCATTTGATTTTAACTTATAAAATCTTTCTAAACACATACTACTCCATAATTGATTAGCTTCTTTTATACTCAAACCATTAATTAATGGATGTTTTTTAAAATTCCATGAAATTTCGAATGAATCCCAGTCAATTTCAGAAATCAAAATATTTTCTCTTGCAATATCACCAACAACATCCAATTTTGTTTCTTCTATAATAATAGGTAAAGATGCTATATGGCCTGCTTCGTAATTTAAAGTCGGTGATATAACTGAAAGAATACTTTTTGCAACTTTTGAATTGATAAAACCAAAATCATAAAACATAATTTTTTTATCTTCAAAAAAAATACAACATCCTGCAACATCAAAAATAAATCCTTTCGGATAATATCTAAATGATATATCTCCACTAGAAATTTTAGACCAACTTAAGCACTGCTTGAAATATTCACTAATACTTTTTATTGTTCTTGTTGGGGTTTTATATAATGATTTAGCATATTCTTTTACTTCAAATCCGTCATTTTCATAATTAATAACATAGTTAATATTCCCATACCATTTTCTAAATTCTCCACCCTTATTATATGGATACCATTTTTTACACGAAAGTATCGCTTCTTGTGAAGATGCACATCCAATACCAATCTTTTCAAAGTCTACCTCATGCCACATTCTTAAAAAACGATTATTATCTGATGTAGCCATACCTTGTCTAGTATCACCTTTATTTTTTAACATTTCGCCAATAGAAAAATTTTTTAATAAAACTTCACTAATCCAATATGCAATAGGACATAAAGGTATTTTAAAATAATTATCTTTTGAGGTTTCAAAAAAATATCCACAATCTTTATTTTGTATAGCTTCTAGAACTTTTTTATTTTGTACATCCATATCTCCCTTAAAATCCTCAAGTCTAATATACAAACCATTATTTTCTAAGTATTCATTTTTTAATACAAAAGAACAAATATCTACTGTAGCCTCTTTAAAAAAAGCACCTTTAGCCATTTGAATAAGTGTTATAATCGATTTTTTATTAAGAATAAATCTACGTAGATTCTCATAACTTTTTGTAAACATCCATGTATTTGGTGACATAAATCCACAATATCCACCTAATTTACAATAATCAAAATTTCTATAAATAAATACACTAAATAAATCCAAACCATAATCTTTATAATTATTTACTATATACTTTTTTAATTTATAATTATAATTATTTAAATAAGGGGGATTAGTCACAACAATTGTATATTTTTTTGAAAGCATCTCTCCTACTTTTACAATTGGAAGTAATTCCTCCAATATTATTTCTGTATATATACTATTTTCTTTTATAATTTCATCAAATCTTGCATAAATAATTTTAAAATTAATTTCAGGTATTTTAATAATAGAGCCATATTCTTTAGCATCCTTGAAGCTACAAATTAATTTATTAATTTCAAATTTTAATTCCTCTTTATCATTTATAAAATATTTTAAACAATGTATATCCAAATTATCACTTTCTTTAATCGAATATAAATTAGGTTGAATTCTATGTTTAAAGAAACGACTATCATATTGACGAGCCTTCATCATAATGGCAAAATACGCCAATTGAGATGCTCGTTCATCAATATCTAATCCATATAAATTATTTTCTATAATAAATTTTACTGCTTCATTATTTGTATATCCGTACTCTGAATAAATTTTTATAAATACATCAAACGCATATACTAAAAAGTGTGCTGATCCCATACACGGGTCAAATAATGTTAATTTATTTGGAATTATATTCTCATCAATAATATTAATAAATCCGTCTCTAGGCTCAATAAAATATTCTAAATCATTTTTTAAATCACTTTCAGAATTTCTTTCAACCCAGTATCTCCCCAAAGAGTTATCTATAATATATTTAACTATCCAATCTGGAGTAAACAATTGAGTTTCTGCAGGAATATCTTCTTTTTCAATCTTATTAGATTTTGGTCTATTATCTATTTTTTCTT
Organism: Clostridium sp. 2218st1_F5_2218SCRN_220325; assembly: GCF_039062665.1. Lineage (NCBI taxonomy): Bacteria > Bacillati > Bacillota > Clostridia > Eubacteriales > Clostridiaceae > Clostridium > Clostridium sp. 2218st1_F5_2218SCRN_220325. The sequence continues at coordinate 302,254 of NZ_JBCLNH010000001.1, forward strand.
TAACTTCAATATTATAATATTGATATAGCCATCCTATAATTTGAACTTGTTCTTTCCAATCATCTTCTTTAATATTTTTTATCATTCGATCTATAATACTTTCTTGACGAAGTAAATAATCTGGAAACAACAATTCTGTATAATCGTTAATTTTTTGAAACATTCCTGGTAAAATTGCATTTAATGCATTACATTGTTTTATTAAAAGATATTTATACAACTCATCTATTTCATTATTTTCTTTATATTTATATATCTTATCTATATTTAAACCTTCAATATCTAAATGAATTGCTTCTGTCAAAATTTGTGGTTTGAAATTATTTTCATCATCCGTAAATACACGTACATGAGTAGGTAAATAACCATTAACCTCCATAAATCTCAAAGCACAAAAACGATTAAACCATGTATAAGCCACTTCTTCTATAACTTGATAAAATCCTTTTATTTCAATTTGTTTAATTAAATCTTGTCGTTGTCCTTTTTCAATATCATTTAATAACTTTCCATCAATACTATCTACATCAGCATCCACTATTTCATTTTCTGTAATTCCATATTCCAAAGCCTTTTGAGTAACACGTTCAATAAGTTCATTTCTTGCCCAAACAGCATAATTCTTTATTGCATTTTTATCCATGATTATCCCCCTAATCCACTATTTCAACTTTATACCATCACAATTTTTTATAAGTTGTTTTAGCTGACTCCTCATTTTTTCAACATAATCATCTACATCTTTTTCTGTTTTTAAAGTCTTTGAAGGAAAAATAGCTTGTCTATGTACATCCTTTATATTCTCTTTCTTAGGCTCATTACCCCCTTTATTTTCTTCCCCTTTAGGTGGTTGTACTGGTTTAAGCATTATTTCAATAGTTTCGAATGCATTATCTTTATATAAAATCATTGGTGAAATTAATCCATCTAGTAATGCTAAGCTTTCTGTATTGCTAATTGCATTTTTCTTTTGTGTAAAATAATTATCAGATTTAGTAATAACTTCTTTTACTCTAGGCTCCCCATCAGCTCTAGTATGAATTTCTTCCATACATTGACGAACTACTTCTAATATATCTGCTCTTTTTTCTTTTAACAATTCATCATGAATAGATTTTACAATTGGCATCAAAGTATTTAACTTAGGAATTTGTTTATAATTATATCTAGAACCACTTTGTACTAAAGTAATCAAACGAATTTTATTAAGTGCATCATTCGCTTCTTTATTATTTTCTATATATTCAAGGTCATCTCTAAGATTAGCTTCAAATTCAACAGCCTTATCAAATATAGCTACTTGGTTATTAAAGAAGCCTTCTACATTTTGCATATCTTCTTTATTATCATAAAGATCTTCTTGTTTTTTAATTATTTCATCAACTAGCGCAATATTATCGCTTTTTTTAGAAAGTATTTCGTTAGTCAAAGAGATTGAATTTTTAACTAATACATTATCTGGATACTTATGCCCATCATAAAGTCTGTCTAACTCTTCATAATGAGATTTTTGTTCTTCAAATTTTTGTATAATGAATTTTATTAATCCGTCTTCATCATTAGGTACATCCATAATATCAAAATAATCTCTTAAGAAATTTTTTATCTGTCTAATTTTATTAATAGGTATTACAATACGCTTACTTATAGATACTTTACCTATTTCTGTCTTTTTTCGAAGCATATCTGGTAATTTAGGGTTATCTGCTTGAATAGTTACTCCAGCATATTTAATAGTTACCTTTTGCTCATAAATTAAAAGTGCGACAACTGCTGCTATATCAATTTCTCTCCATCCATAAGGTACAGCACTATATCTTTTTTGAATATCTGCCATTGAAGTAGGTAAATTTTTAATATTTTGCATTTCTAAATATTCTTCTATATTTGCCGCAGCATCACGATTATCTGCATATCCAGGAATTAACCCAGTATATGAAGAGCCATTAAGTATTGAAATAACATCTGCATCTGAATCAAAATTTTTTGTTATTAAACTTAAATTATTATATACATGAGAGACTAAATACTCTAAAGCTTGATCTATTTTAGATTTTGGTTCTTTGCCCTTTGTTTGAATATGTTCCTTATCCACATAAAATTCCGCACTTAAAATAGCTTTATTTAATTCTTCCATAGCAGTGATTTCATATTTTGTAGCCTCATCTTGTTGGTTTCTTATAATATCTTGTACTGATTTTGGAAGTTGGCTTACATTTCGTTGTTTTATATACTTTCTAATCTTCATAGCATTTTCTAATGCTTCATAATATAACGTATCTCCAAGAACAACTATTGCCTGTTTATCTGAATCAGTCACTAATTTAAGTTCTGTCTTTTGTATTGTATCAGTTGCAATTGTTAAAAAACGTAATTTCATACCACCTGTTGTTGACCCTATAATCATTCCATCAACCATTGCATCAAAAGCAAAGTCATATTTTCCGTATCTATATTTTTTAGCTGTATATATATCTCCAAATATCATTTGACCAATACGGTTTACAATATCTGCTGTATCTACTGGTGTATTTTTAATTTCTCTTTGTATATCTTGTTCTTCATCTGTAAGGAAATTATAAGTATCACCTGTTCTAGCAATATAATTTTGGCTTAATAATCTATCTAATGATTGACGTACTTTTTCTCTCATTGTAATCTTATCTATGTTAATATTGTTAGCCATAAGTATAACAATGTTATCAATATTAGCTTTAATATCATTATCAATGTAACGAATTAAATATAAAAGTTTCAAAATATCCACATCTTGTTTTTCTATACCATGACCTTTTTCAGCTGCACGATCACAACGTTCAATAACTCTACGAATTGAACTATCTAAAAAAGTATGTACTGTATCATAAAAATAAAAAAATGGAACTAAAGAATACTCATCTTTTTCTTGTATCTTTTGTACAGCTTCTTGGAACCCTGATAACATAGAACGCTCTCCACCAGATAGATGTTTTCCTGAATTTCCATGTTTACGTATTTCTGCAAATACTTTTTGCATTATAATAAATTGATATGGAACAAATGGAAAATTAATTGCAAATTCATTACCTCCAGAATAGCCTTTTATATCCAAAACAGAATCACTAAAGCTAAATAAATTACGTAAAATAGAATTATTTTTTGTATATAATTTTTCTAGTTCAACTGAAACCTCAGGCTTTTTCTTTAATATACGCTTTTGTATAACTTCATCAACAGAAGATGAAGACAAACTTAATCTTGTTTTAAAACGAGCTTGGATACGTGAAAATTCATCTGCGCGTACTTTTATAATTTCATCAATTGCTTCTTGTCCTGTACAAACAACCCATACCTTGCCATTACATTTACTACCTATTTCCTCTACTAAAGATTGTAAATTTAAAAGCATATCTGTATCTGTCCCAACATATTGTCCAACTTCATCTATCATAAATAACAAACGAAAATCTTTAGGTTTATTGTCTACATATTCCTTTATCTCAGAAACTAATTGAGCTATACTCATATCAACCTCATCTGTATTATCAAACCAATTATGCGCTGATATCTCACTCATTCCCAAAACTTCTACCAAAGTATCTACAACATCATCTTCAAAAAATGCAAAAGCATCCCTAGTTGAAACCCATGCTTCGCCATTTTTTTCTTCAAATACACTACGAAACTGCTCTGTTTTTCCTTGTTTCTCTATAAATTGCTCTAATTTAGCAACCTTTAAGTTTTCTCCATAAAATCCTAAATGATTATAAAACATTTTAGCAAAAACACGCATTACAGCAGTCTTATCCTTATTGATAGATCCTTCAATATCTATATTGAATAAAATCGTTTCTGTATCATTTTTAGTCGATTTATCAATAAGCATAAAAGTTGCTGGATCATCATCAAATTTGTCACGGAATCTTTCCACAGTTTTTATACCTTTTACTTCTTTATTTTCTAATATATAAGAAAGCATTTTTAAAAAGTGAGATTTACCACTTCCAAAAAAGCCCGAAATCCATACACCGATGTCAACTGTAGGTTCATCAAACGCATCACTATAAGAGTTAAAAAAACTAATAAAATGCTTCTTTAATTCTTTTGTAATTACATATTCATTCAGCTCTTGCTCTATAATATTACTAACATCTTGATTTACTTGTATTACTCCTTGTATTTTACGATTAATGTCATTTTCAAACATATCACGAATAATCATTTATACTCCCCCTTATATTACATTAAAAGCTCTATAATAATTATTAGGTTTTAATCTATTAAATAACTTAACTTGATGACCATCAAATACACCTGGATAAAAAACTAAAATCGGTATATCAGCAAAGTATGGTTGTAAAGACTCTAACAAGGAGTGAATTCTCATAAATGGAAATACCTCTCCTATTCCTGTCAATACTAATACATCTCCTATATTATGTGGTTCATATTTGATTCTTTCTACAAATGTAGCACTAGTAACAATATTCTGTAATTCCTTTAACAATTTTTCTTTTCCCTTAGCTTTTTCCATTTTAGGAATCATTTTAGTTATACGCTTATCATCACATATAGAAATAAATACTTCATATAAATTAAATTCTATTAAATTACAATTTAAAGTCTTATCATCTTTTATTTTTTTTACAAAATGTCTAACCGACATTTCATCTTCTGGTTCATAACAAAAAATTCTAATATTAATTTCATTACTTAGACCTTTTCCTTCCAAAAAATCTGTATTTTGAACTAATAACTTTACTTTATCTAATCTTTCGTTTATATTCCCCAATTTCTATACCCCCTTCTATGGGAAACAATTAAAAGCTGGTAGTAGAATATTTTCCCCTTTACTTATAATCACATTTTCTAAGAGTGGATTTAATAATACTGGATTTAGATACTCTGATTTAGTATTATCAAGGTATTCATTCTCTACAAGCACTTTTTTTATAACTTGTTTTATCTTATTTATGGTTGTTTCACTCCAAGTTGATACCGTGTTATCTTGTTCTTGTAATCGCATAAAAAATATATTCAAATCCAATCTACTAAAAGTACTTTCTTTTAAACGATACTTTTCCCCTATAACAGTAACCATAAAGTCCCAAATTAGTTTACTTTGTTTCATCATTGCATATAAACATATCTGTTTTGATACATCAACAGGTTGACTTGCAATAGCTTCAATTAAAGAGTATTCTTCCATCGCTCTTAACCTATTTATGCATGCTAAAGCCATTCTTTTTATTGATTTTTCTGTAGGATATTGAAATAAATTATTTTTTATAATAGTTTCTACTATTTCATAATCGTCCATCCCTGTAGTCAATAACTTGGCTGTTGTTCTCATTTCAAAAAATAGAAATTGCTCTCTAGTAATAGATGCCTTATATTTATTCATTGCTGTTTTTCACTTTACCCTTTCTATTCTTATTTATTCTTATAAAATTTTATATAATTTATTTATTTCACCTCGCTTTTTTATAATGTTTGTATATAATTAATTATATCACCATTATTTGGTAAATTTGTCCATATTTAGCGTGAGAATAAATTATAAATTTAAATAAATGAACAAAAAAATAAGAGCCTACTAAGTTAAAAACTTAGTAGGCTCTTATAGCATCATCAATCAACAATTTCTTAATCCATAAATATATTTACTTAAAAACCATATTAAAAGTCTATATTATTTGATATACAATCATTAACATATTCTGCAAATTTATATAACTCAGGATGTAAGGTAGCCTTGGATATACCAAAACATTTTAATTGTTGTAATATAGTTTCTTTTGAATTACTTGGAATCTTAATTCTTTTATTAAATTTAATCTCTTTTTCTTCTAACCCATATATAATAAATGCTCCACTTTGTCTAATAATTCTAGGGTTATCTTTTTTAGGAATTATAAAATAATTTCGTAATAAATGTTTTGGATTAATTATATTTTCAAATGCTGGATTTTCTTTTTTTACTTCATGTAATAGTCTTTTCACTGTATCTTCATTATTAAATCCCTCAATATCACTGTCTATATTATTACAATCACCATATTCTTTAGCCTTTTTTAACAAAAAATTCTTATCATTCTCATTAAATCTAGGTAATGAAGATAATATTGAAACAGTATCACTATCAAATTGTTTTATTTCATTATCCTGTGGAGTAAAAATATAAACACAACCATCTGTATTATGATTATTTTTATCATCACAGGCAAAATATAATGCAACTAAAGCATTAGTTGTAACATCTAATAATCTTGTAGGTACTCCATAATGTTGCATTTTAGATAAAATATCAATATGTTTCATATTTTTATCAAACTCATTTGAACATTCTGCAAGTACCTTTAAATATATATTTTGTTCTTTTCTCTTTACTTTTCCTCTAAATACAGATGGTACTAATTCATATTTAATATCACTTTGCCCCCTATAAAATATTCCATCTCTTGACTTTTGAATTAATGGAGGTAGTTCTCTTATAAATTCCTCTATATTTCTTATCTCTATTATATATTCTATATCTTCCAAATATCTTTCCCCCTATTTATTAGATTTTTATATTATTTAATACTATTACTGAAGGATTTTATACAAAAAAAGGTATCAACATAATCCCTATGTCAATACCTTCTCATAATCTACTGGTGGAGATGAGGGGAGTCGAACCCCTGTCCGCAAGCCTATTCCTCGCTGCATCTACGTGTGTAGCCATCTGTATTAGTATCTCGCCTTTGATGTCGTCCAGTGGCAGACTACATCATCGGCCAGCCCCAATTAGTCCACTTCAGGTCGAGGCACCCAAGAAGTAGTTCCCTGCATAGATGATGTCCAGTCTTAGCCGGCAGGAGGGCTAAGAGGGACAAGCAGCGGTTATTAAGCTGCTAAAGCGTAATTTTCGTTTGCGTTTATTTTAATTCCCCAGGTTTAACGTGATCTAGAGGAGTAACACGACACGCAGCCTCAAGTTCCAAACCCACGTCGAAACCTTTACACCCCCATGGATGTTTAGAGTCTTTGAGACTTTTGCAAACTGTTATTTGTTCCACCATATTCAGTTGTATATTTTAAATATTATTGTATTAATAATATAATACTTTTTAGTTAAAAAATCAATGAAATATTTTTCATTTGTTACATAAACATAGAAACATTATATATCTTGTCTTGTTTGACTTATATTAATATAACTTTTCTATTATTATGTTGTATAATTTCTTTAGTATCTTCCTGACATTTCTCTTTCGATACGTCTTTGTGCGTCTTTTTTCGCCATATCTTGACGTTTGTCATAAAGCTTTTTACCTTTTGCAAGTGCTAATTCTACTTTAACTTTACCGTTTTTAAGGTACATGTTAAGCGGAATTAATGAGTAACCTTTTATAGTTGTCGCCCCTATTAACTTTCTGATTTCAGATTTGTGAAGAAGGAGCTTTCTCGGTCTCATTGGGTCCAATTTGTAGAAAGAGTTCCCTTGTTCGTATGGGCTTATATGAACTTGTTTTAGGAAAACTTCAGAGTTATCCACAGATGCAAATCCATCTTTAAGGTTTACTCTACCCATTCTAAGTGATTTAACTTCTGTTCCTTTTAATTCGATTCCACATTCGTATGTTTCTTCTATAAAGTATTCATGTCTTGCTTTTTTGTTTGTCGCTAAATTTTTAGTTCCTGCCATACTTTCACCTTCTTTTTTTATTAATTTTATTACTCATTGCCTTTATTAATTATTATACTAAACTGATTTATAATTTATCATAGTTTACCAATTTAGTCAAGTTCTCCATAATTCTATTTAATAATTATTCTCATTTTTCTATCTAAAATGCAATACTTTAATTATTATAAACAGTTTTGCGATTTCTACTCTATTATTATACTATAATTATGTCCAAAATTTACAGCTTATACAAAAAACGCATAAAAAAGGATGAATCATCCACCATATATTCAACTAATAATCCATCCAAATATACACCTATTTTTTTATATTCTCTTCATATGTTTTTCAAAAAAGTCATCTATTAAATCGATAACCTCGTTTTGCCAAAATCCCGGTCCGCAGTGGTCTTGTCCCATTATTTTATAAATTGTGCTGTCTTTGTGTTCTGCTAACAGTTTTTCATGTAGCATGGCGCTTTGTTCAAATGGAACGATTCTGTCTTTGCTCCCGTGGAAAATTATTATCGGCGGTATGTCCCTACCTTTTGTAATGTAATTTAGTACATTTGCTTTTTGTGCTTTTTCTTCATTCTTTGTAACATCTACTTTTCCTATCAATATTCCGACTGGGCTGTCGGCAACTGTGTAGTCTGCTGTTGTGGGTGCATCGTTCATTTTTGTGATGTCTGTCGGTCCATAAAAGTCGACTATCCCGTTTACTTTGTCAGAATAATCGCCGTAGTCATCTGTGTCAAGGTCAGCTACACCACTTGTAATCCCAGTAATCAACGATATATGTGCCCCTGATGAATCGCCCCATAGGAATATGTTGTTTGGGTCTATTTTGTACTCTTCTGCGTTTTTTCTCAAAAATCTTATTGCTGTTTTTACATCTTGAACTTGTGCTGGGAAAGGCGCGTCTTCTGCTGATCTATATTGGACAATCGCCACGATGTATCCTTTGTCTGCTAATTTTGATAAGTTTCCAATGTTAAGATACAGCTTTTGTTTTATCCAACCTGACCCTTGTACAAAGACAACGCATGGTAATTTCTCCATATGTTCAACTGTGTAATAAGGCATCAAAAACTGTAATTTTAGTTGTTTTCCATCTCTTTCGATATAATTCACATACCTTTTGCAGACTATCGACGCAATATCATCATCAAATTCTATTACGTTCATCCCCTTGGCAGTCGTATGTGATTCTGGAAATTCCTCATAACTGTACTGTACTGGTTCTACCATACTCATTCCTCCACTTCAATGTATTTTTAAAAATTTACACATTAAAAAAGGGACATTATAAAATATCACTGTCTATTTTATAATATCCCTTATATAAACTTTTATCAACTATTTTACGTTGTATCTTAGTAGCATTTTCGCCATTTTTCAACAGTTTTGCTTAAAACTAAATACTAATTCCAACCTATTACTCAGCGTCTTTTTCGTCAGCTTCATTTACTTCTGCTAAGTTACCATCAACAACGCTGTCTACTAATCTGTTGTCTTCTTTAACAGATACAAGCTCGAAGTCTATCTCTCTAAAATCTACATTTACTTTGCTAACTTTAATTCTAACTTGGTCACCTATTCTGAACACTCTCTTTGTTCTTTCTCCTACTAATGAGTAGCTGCTTTCGATGTAGTTGTAATAATCGTCAGTCATATCGACCATTCTGATTAATCCCTCTACTGTGTTTTCTAATTCAACAAACATACCGAATGATGTAACGCTTGAGATTGTTCCGTCGAATTCTTGACCGATTCTATCTTCCATATAAACAGCTTTGTAGTAATCGTGTACATCTCTTTCTGCTAATTCAGCTTCTCTTTCTTGTTCTGAAGATTGGTTAGATGCGTACTCAACTATATTTGCAAGTTGTTCACTTCTCTTTGGAGTTAATTTGCCGTTTAGTTGTTCTTTTATAATTCTGTGTATTTGTAAGTCTGGGTATCTTCTTATTGGTGATGTAAAGTGGCTGTAGTATTGTGCCGCTAAACCGAAGTGACCCACACATTGTGGTGCGTATCTCGCTTGTCTCATACTTCTAAGCATGATTGTGCTTATTGCTTCTTCTTCTGGAGTTCCTTTTATTAAGTTTAAAACTCTTTGGATTTCTTTTGGATGAATTTGTTCTAAATCACCTTTTAAAGCATATCCGAAAGTTGCAACGAACTTGCTTAATGTCTCCATTTTTTCTGCTGCAGGAATCTCATGTATTCTGTAAACGAATGGAGTTTGTAACCAGAAGAAATGCTCTGCTACTGTTTCATTAGTTACAAGCATAAACTCTTCTATCATTCTGTTTGATATTCTTCTTTCATATGACTTGATATCTGCTACTTTTCCTTCTGAATTTAAGATTATTTTTGATTCAGGGAAATCAAAGTCGATTGATCCTCTTCTCTCTCTTCTTTTCATAAGAATTCTCGCTAAGTCTTCAGCATTGTGGAATTCTTCTACTAAATTAGAGAAAGTAGATTTTAATTTTTCATCGTCTTTTTCTAATATGTCAGATACTTCTGTATAAGTCATTCTAGCTTTTGAGTTTATGATTGACTCTGCTATGTCGTATTTTATAACTTTTCCGTCAGCGTTTATTTCCATAAATACTGATAAAGTTAATTTATCTTCAAATGGATTTAAACTACATACTCCGTTTGAAAGTTGTTTTGGAAGCATTGGTATTACTTTATCAACTAGATAAACTGAAGTTGCTCTTTTTATCGCTTCTTTATCTAGTTTTGAATGTTCTCTAACATAGTGAGAAACATCGGCGATATGAACACCTAATTTGTAGTTTCCGTTTTCTAATACTTCGATTGAAACTGCATCATCTAAGTCTTTTGCATCTTCACCATCTATTGTGAATGTTTTTAAATCTCTTAAATCCATTCTTCTATCTATTTCTTCTTGTGGTATTGGAACGATAACTCTGTCTGCTTCTTCTAATACTTTGTGTGGGAATTCTTCTGGTAGTCCATGTGCTCTTATTATTGAGTCGATTTCTACCCCACGTTCTCCCTTTTGACCTATAACTTCTATTATTTTACCTTCTGGCTTTCTTCCTTCTGTCGGCCAAACTGTGATTTTGCATACTACTTTGTCGTTGTCTTTCGCTCCTGAGAAGAATCTGCTTGGAACGTATATATCTTGTGTAAATTTCTTGTTATCTGGTATAACAAATCCAAAGTTTTTATTTGATAATTGGAAAAGACCTATAACAGTTTCGTTTTCTCTTTTTAATACTTTAACGATAGCTCCTTCGGCTCTTTTGCCTTCTGATGCTGGTTTAACTATCTCAGCCATTACTCTATCTCCATTTAATGCTCCATTTATATCATCTGGACCTATAAATAAATCTTGTGTGAATTCCTCATCTGATTCAACAAATCCGAATCCCTTTCTATGAGATATGAATTTTCCAACAAAGTATCCCATAGCGCTTGGTGTCATAACTCTACCTTTTTTAGATATAATTAAATATCCTTCATCTTGTAATTCCTCTAAAAAGTTGTTGAATAACGGCATCTCACATGAATGTATGTCAAATATTAATGCTAATTCTTCTTTTTTTAGGGGATTATATGCTTTTTCGTTTATAAGACCTAATAATTTCTCTTTTATTTCCGGTGTCATTTGGAATCCTCCCTTTACTGTATTTCTTAAATTAATTCATTAAAAGTGTTTACTCTAATCTATATGTTGTAATTTTTAATTTATTTAGGTTTACATGTTATTTAGATGTTAAAGTTTTAATATCCTCTATTTTTTAATATATTTATCTTATATTTTCAATTATTTTCACTATCTTAATTTTCTAGATTTTTTTTAATATATTATTAATTTTTCTCTACCACAAATCTATGGATAAGTATAGTTTTTATTAATATTTTTCAAAAATCTATCTTTATTTAATGCTCTTTAGGATAAAGATTTTTATTAAAATTTTGTATTTGCCTATTTAATTTTAGATAATATTTATAGTTTTCCTATAAATATTTTTATTTATGTATTTGGCCACTTTTATATTTTAATGAATTTTAATCCAAATCAATATTATACTTGATTTGCAAAATATTTTATAGATTTTCGTAGGAGAATTTTTCTTTTTTTGTAAGTATATGAAATTCGCTTCGCTCATAGCGCCAACGAATCAAAGATTCCGTTGCTTGAAATTCGCTTTGCTCATGGCGCCAACGAATCGAAGATTCCGTTGCTTAAAATTCGCTTCGCTCATTATAATAAATTTTTATATAATTAAAAATCGGTGTAGAGTAACACCGATTTTCTTAGTTCTGTTCAATTAAACAACTCTATACGCTATTTCCGTATATTTAAACCTGAGACCATCTTTGTGAGTGTGTATTCGTCACAATGTCATTATTGGCAGGTTAATCAATTTTTATACCTATATTAATCTATCATTAAATCCAAAGCTATCGATTGTGTGGATGATATGGAGGTTCATCGCTGTTTTTGCCCCTTCTGCATTTCTATCTTTCATAAAATCCATAATTAGCTTGTGATCTTTTAATGTTAATTCTGTTGCTTTTTCGTATTGTTTTGAAAGTTGGACACTTTCGTTTATCGCTTTGCTGATAATCGGTACTAATTCTTTCATAAATGAGTTACCGCTAGCCTTTGCAATAGCGTTGTGAAACAGTTGTTCCGCTATTGTTCTGTCTTCGTTATTTAGGATTTTTTGCTCTACCATTTCGCCGTATTCGATTATTTTTTCAATCTCGCTGTCACTTGCCCTCTTTGTCGCATAATATGCACCCATAGGTTCTATAATCAACCTCATCTCCAATAAATCCGCCAAATCGGATGAATGTCCTTTTAAGTCTGAAAGTGTGAAATTGTCTACTTCGTCACTTTTTACAAATGTTCCTTTTCCTCTTCTAATTTCTACTATATCTTTTAAGACGAGCATTTTTATAGCCTCTCTCAATGTCGTTCTGCTCACATTTAAAATAGATGATAGCTCTGTTTCATTAGGCAATTTGTCCCCCACTTTAAATTGTTTTTTTATTGTTATCATATCTAGTATTTCATCAGCTGCTTGCTCTGATAATGATTGTGATTTTTTATATTCCATATTCTCCACCCCTTGATTTTTATTTATATACCATGCTATTACTTGTTACATTGCTTTTATTTATATATCTAGGTATTAATTATTATCTTAGTTTATATCTACACAATTTTTTATTTCGCATTACTTTTTATTAATTTTTCTCTTATTATTCAATATTTTCAGTATTTTTAAATTTTTCTATAAGTAATTATTGACATCATATGTTAAATGTATTAGTATGATGTTATATTATTTATAGGAAAATAATACCTCATAATATAATGATTATCAATAGTTTTAAATTAAAAAGTCTGAATCTTTAAATTTTTGTATATAATTTTGAATTTAACAGATATTTAAAATTTATGTTTCAGAACTTATGAAACCAATAAAAACAATAAATTATAAAATTTTACATTAAATGAATATATTTTAAATTTTAGGGGGATAATAAAGATGAGAAGTGATGCAGTAAGAAAAGGGATGCAACAAGCACCCCATCGTTCATTATTTAATGCTTTAGGGCATACTGAAGAAGAAATGAGAAAACCTTTAATAGGTATAGTAAGTTCATACAACGAAATAGTTCCTGGTCACATGAACTTAGACAAAATCGTAGAAGCAGTTAAACTTGGTGTAGCTATGGCAGGAGGAACTCCTGTAGTGTTCCCAGCAATCGCAGTTTGTGACGGTATAGCAATGGGACATATCGGTATGAAATATTCACTAGTTACAAGAGACTTAATAGCTGACTCTACTGAGTGTATGGCTATGGCTCACCAATTCGACGGATTAGTTATGATTCCTAACTGTGACAAAAACGTACCTGGATTATTAATGGCAGCAGCTAGAGTTAATATACCAACTGTATTTGTCAGCGGTGGTCCTATGCTTGCTGGTCGTGTTAAAGGCGAAAAAAGAAGTCTATCAAGTATGTTTGAGGCAGTAGGTTCTTTCGCTGCTGGAACTATGGACGAAGATGATGTTTTAGAATTTGAAAGCAAAGTTTGTCCAACTTGCGGTTCATGTTCTGGTATGTATACTGCCAACAGTATGAACTGCTTAACTGAAGCTTTAGGAATGGGTCTTAAAGGAAACGGAACTATTCCTGCTGTATATTCAGAAAGAATAAAACTTGCTAAACATGCAGGTATGAAAGTAATAGAATTAGTAGAAAAAGACATCAAACCAAGAGACATAATGACTGAAAAAGCATTCCAAAATGCTCTAACTGTAGATATGGCGCTAGGTTGTTCTACTAACTCAATGTTACACTTACCAGCAATAGCAAACGAGGCTGGAGTTGATTTAAACGTAGATATAGCTAACGAAATAAGCTCAAAAACTCCAAACCTTTGCCACTTAGCTCCTGCAGGATACACATACATGGAAGACTTAAACGAAGCTGGTGGAGTTTATGCAGTTATGAACGAATTAACTAAGAAAAACTTACTTAACTTAGATATAATGACTGTTACTGGTAAAACTGTAGGCGAAAATATCGCTAATTGTATAAATAAAGATCCAGAAACAATAAGACCAATCGAAAACCCATATTCAGAAACTGGTGGTATAGCTGTCCTTAAAGGAAACTTAGCTCCTGATTCTGGTATAGTTAAACAATCTGCCGTTGTTCCTGAAATGTTAGTACACGAAGGTCCAGCAAGAGTATTCGACTGTGAAGAAGATGCTATAGCTGCTATAAAAGGTGGTAAAATCGTAGCTGGCGACGTTGTTGTAATAAGATATGAAGGACCAAAAGGTGGACCAGGTATGAGAGAAATGCTTAACCCTACTTCTGCAATAGCTGGTATGGGATTAGGTTCTAGTGTAGCTCTTATAACTGACGGTCGTTTCTCTGGTGCATCTAGAGGGGCATCAATCGGACACGTTTCTCCAGAAGCTGCTGTTGGCGGACCGATAGCTCTTGTTGAAGAAGGAGACTTAATAAAAATAAATATAAAAGAAAAAACTTTAGATTTTGTCGTTTCAGATGAAGAATTAGCAAGAAGAAAAGCTGCTTGGACTCCTAGAGAACCAAAAGTAACTACTGGTTATTTAGCAAGATATGCTTCTATGGTTACATCTGGTGACAAAGGCGCAGTATTAAAAGCAAATAAATAATTGAAATCTTTTCAATCTTAATATGGGCTAAGTCATCTGACTTAGTCCTTTATTTTTAAAGGGGAGAATCTTATGGAAAACTTAATCTTATCTTTTAACGTTGTAGCTCCGTTGTTTTTGATGATGGTTCTTGGTTATTTTCTAAAATACATAAAAATCTTTGACCAACATACACTAGATGTTATGAATAAAGTCGTCTTTAAAGTATTTTTACCTGTGCTGCTTTTTTATAACGTATATACTACAGATTTGGAGACAGTATTTGACGGCAAACTTATTTTATTTGCTGCATCTGGCGTGATTATTTTATTCTTATTATTACTATTTTTTATCCCAAAAATCGAAAAAGAAAATCCAAAGCGTGGTGTTATGATTCAAGGGGTATTTCGTAGCAACTTCGTCATCTTTGGTATTCCTGTTGCAACCTCTGTCTATGGTGATGGAAATGTAGGTACTACAGCTATGTTGATTGCTGTTATTGTACCTCTATTTAACATGCTTGCAGTTATATCACTAGAGATGTTTAGAGATTCAGAAATAAACTTAAAACATATCCTTAAAGGAGTTATTACTAACCCTCTTATAATCGGTGCATTTGTGGGAATTGTCTTTCTTCTTATCGGCATAAAACTTCCATCTTGTATAATGGAAACTGTCGAGGATGTGTCAAAAATGGCAACTCCTCTAGGTCTAATTCTTCTTGGAGCATCATTTTCATTTTCTGATGTAAATAAATATCTAAAAGAAACAATATTTATCGTCATAACAAAATTATTAGTAGTTCCTGCAATTATGATTCCACTTAGTATTTATCTTGGAATTAGGGGGATTGCACTTCTTACTTTGACTATAATCTACGGTGCGCCAACAGGTGTATCGACTTTCCAAATGGCGAAACAAATGGACGGAGATAGCGATTTAGCAGCCCAAATAATAGTATTTACATCATTTTTCTGCATAATAACAATGTTTATGTGGATTTATATATTAAAAACTTTATCGCTTATATAAAATCTACTTACTTATATATAAATATATACATAACTTATATACATATTTTATATAACAAAAAAACTTATATAAATATACAAAAAAAGTCTTCTAGTTATCCTAGAAGACTTTTTATTTAAAAACTAAATTCAATCTTTAAATTTTATTAAATGATGGCCAATCATCTAATTCCCTATTTATTTAATACTACTAATGCTAATGCATTAAGGAAAAATAATACTGAGAATATTTTTGTTGATTTTAAAAGAAATGCTTGTTTTCCTTTTGGTTTAAAGTAAGCTTGTGCTTCAAAATCATCTCCTGCTCCACTGAAATCAGAAGAGAAATTCCCTTTTCCTTCTTGAGGCATTATAACTAATAGTAAAAGTACTGATAGTACTATTTGTACACCCATTAAAATATTATTAAGCATGAGTACCCTCCTATTATTACTGAATTTATTCAAATTTTAGTTTACCATATTAGTGCATTTATTACAAGAAAACGAGTGTTTTATTTGAGGAAAATTGGTATATATTTACCAATTTTTTAGCCACTTTTTTATAAATTTATAAGTAAATTTATTTTATTCTTATAATTTGTTCGTAAATTAAAATATCTTTATCGGTAATCATCTTGTTATCATGATAATGTCCAAAAATCCAATTTTTATAACTCAAACTTGTTTTTATTTCGTCTAAATAATCGGTAAGTTCATCTGTTTTGTATTCATCTTCTGCAATCATTCGTTGTATACTAGATGGACAGCAGTGTGTTATTACATAATCCACCCTCCAGTCGTGTTTTTCTAAATTTTCAACTCCATATCTATATTCATACTGACTCGGCATCTCGTCTTTCCACCAAGATACGTGGTTTATTCTGTATTTTGCGCCCTCTTTGTCCAACTTCTTTTTCTTTTGTTTAAAGTGAGGATCTTCTATATCTAATATTCCTGCTGGCATATCGTGGGTTTTGGCTCCTCCAAACGTAAAGATTTTTAGTCCATCTAAGTTAAAAATTTGCCCTCTCATTAGATGTATTATTGAGTCTTTTACATAGTGAACTTTTCCGCCACAAAACTCTTCTATAGGCAGATTGTAAAGCTCATCAAAGCACTCATGATTTCCATCTATAAATAATGTTGTAAACGGCTTTTGTGACAACCATTGTAGTTGATGTTCTTGTTCCTTTGATGGAGTCCAAAATCCAAAATCACCACAAACAATAACAAAATCATCCTTTGTCATGCTATTTTGCTCTGGAAAATTTTTCGTATTAAATCTTGCATAATCCCCGTGGCAATCTCCTGTAATATAAATCATGTTCTCCCTCCATTCCCTCTACTTCTGTTATAATTACTCCTTTTTAATTATTTATAATAAAGTTTTTATTTTATGTATTTATATGCTGTTATATAGAAATTGTTTAACTTTTCTCTTATTTTTTTATACTTTTTACAATTCCTTTTTTTAATTTCTAATATTCCTTTTTTACGTTCTACAATTCATTTTCTAATTTCTATAATCCTTTATTTACGTTTTACAATTTATTTTCCAATTCTATAATTCATTATTCATTATTCATTTTTAATTTAGCGAAACTTATCAAAAACAATCCCATAGAAAATATCATCATTGCCACTAAGTACATATTTATTTCACTTAAATTGTTATTTTGTTGAAGCGTTTCAATACATAAATAAACCCATCTAGTCGGCATAAGGTTTCCGACTTTTTGCAGACTTTTTTCCATAATATCAAAGTCCCAAAACACCCCACTAAGCATACAACATGGCACAACTATCAAAATATTTATTATGCTAGATGCGTATCTACTTTTAGTAAATGAAACAATACATAAGTTAAAACTTATCGCAATTAAATTAAAAACTGCCATAACGATTAAAAAATAACTGCTTTTTTCCATTCCATAATCTATGTTCAAAATTTTGCTGACAATATAATAAACACCTGTCGTCAACATAGTCATTATGTAAAAAATAAAAATCATAGCTATGTAGTACTTCCATTTATTAATTCCAGAACTCAATATTCTCATCTTTGTTTTGTTTTCTTCATCTTCTATCAAGAAACTAGCTATATTTCCTGCTACTATAAATATTGTAAAAATCATAAGTCCGAGGGTATTTTGTATTTTTGGTATATTTTGTTCTATTTTGTTTAAACTAAGGTTTGCCAGTTGGTCGTTATATTCTAAATTCATTTCTTTAAATTTATTTATGTTTTTCTCGCTTAAAGACGCCACCATGCTCAAATCTTCACATTTTAAATTTATTAATTGGCTTATCGAGCTTTCCACATCATTATGTTTAATAGATTTTATATTTATATCTTGTTCTTTAAAATTTAATAAATTAGCTTCAAAGCCCTTATCTATTATTACTGCTACTTCGATTTGCTGCGTTATCAAGAGAATATCGTAGTCTTTTTCTTTTACTTTGGTAGTTTCTATATCTTCAAGATTGTCTATACTTTTTATAATTTCATTTGAGGCGTATGATTTATCTTTGTCGACTATGCCCACTTTGTATTTATATTCTGTTCCAAATTCAAAACTGAAAAAAACTACTATAAATGCTGGCATAATTATCCCGATTAGTATGTAGCTTTTTTTCTTCATCAATAACTTTACTGTGTTTAATATTAGCTTAATCAACACTTCCACCTTCTTTCAGTTTCGATATTATATTTCCTAATATAATCATTAAAACAGATGCCCAGAGAGATATTACTATTGCCATTTTATAATAAGGTGTGTCTATGTTGTAGTTTAGTCCTAGAAGTGATATATTTACCCAATAATTAGGCATTAGCTGGCACAGAAAACTCGTTATTCTTGCTGATTTTACCAAACAAAGTGGTACATAAGAACCACCCAAAAACCCCATCACAATTATCAACATGTTACTAAATGTATAGGCAGTCTTTTGATCATCAAACACCATATACATAAATATTCCTAAGACAGAACTAAATATTATAAATGAAATCAAGACAAGTAAAATATATGTAGTATTTTCTCCCCAATCTACATCAAATAGCTTTGTTGAGCAAATGTATACGATTAAGATTTGCATAAGACCAATAATTATTCCAAGAGCAATTTTTGAGATAATTATATTTATTTTTTTAATATTTGATACTCTCAATCTAGTCATTGTGTGTAAAAATTTCTCCTTATACATTGAAATTGATGTAATTGTAGATATGTATAATATAATCAAAGTCAGCTCCACAAAGGTGTAATATGTAAATGAGTTGACCTCGTCATATCCTATTCCTTCTAACTTAATTTCTGTATTGCTTTTAGAACTTAGAATTTTTGAAACTTTAGTTGAATCAGTCTTTGCAATATAGTGGATAAATGTGTATTTTTTCATGTACTGCTCGTATAAATTTCTAAATACCTTGCTTTCGGTGCTTTCTTTATTTTCATTTCTAAAATAATCTATATCATCACCATCAATATTTATAAAGCAAATAGCCTCATTCTTATTTACAAGTTGTGTAATTTTCTCAATATTATTACTCTGCACAAATTTTATATCACTAGTCTTTTGAAATTCTGTAATAAAATCATAAAAAACTTGCACATTGTTGTTTTTCCCACCGTCGTTTTCTATATTGTAATATATAGTTTTTCCAGAAAATATATTCTTGTCCATGCTCATAAGACCGTTTAGTGACTTTCCCATCACAAATATAAGAATGACTGGAAATATGAGCATTGTAATTACATCAGTTTTATTTCTAAAAAATTGTATTATTTCCTTTTTTATTAAAGTTAATAAAATCAACTCTATCCCCCTCTAATCTCTTAATTTCTTTCCAGTCAAATCTAAAAATACAGTTTCTAAAGTCGGCAATTCGTCTTTTATACTTTCGATTACCCCACCATTATTAAAAATTGTATTTACGAGTTTTTGAAGTATATTTATATCTTTGTTATAATTGCACTTTATCTCATTTCCATTTACATCTACACTATATATCCCCTTGATTTTTTTTATATGATTTTCAATTCCTTCTATTTCATTTTTAAGCATTATTGTGTAAATGTTGTACTTGAGTAAATTCAATTTAATGTCGCCTGTTGTTCCTTGTGCAATTATTTTTCCTTTATCGATTATGCATATCTCGTCACAAAGTTCTTCTACTTCCTCCATATAATGTGATGTATAAATTATGCTCGCCCCATTTTTGTTTAATTGTTTTACTGATTCCAAAATGTGATTTCTGGATTGTGGATCTATTCCGACTGTCGGTTCATCCATTATGATAAGCTCTGGGGTGTGAGCTATTGCACAGGCAAGGTGCAATCTTCTTAACATCCCTCCAGAAAACTCCGACGCCTTTTTATCTTTATACTCACTAAGTCCTGTAAATTCTAATGCATGTTTTACCCTTGTTTTTAATTCTTTTCCTTTAAATGAATATAGTGAGCAGAAAAACGACACGTTTTCATAAGCTGTGAAACTAGGATAAATTGCGATATCTTGTGTTATTATTCCCAAGTGTTTTTTATACTTATTTATATTTGTCTGGTTTTCATCAAATACTATTTTTCCACTGTCCTTTTTTTCAATTCCTGCAATCATCTTGATTAATGTACTTTTTCCTGCTCCATTTGGACCCAAAAGCCCATATATTTCTCCTTGTTTTATAGAGAAACTAATTCCTTTTACTGCCTCTACATGGTTATATGATTTGTATAAATTCTCTACCTGGAGAATATACATCAGACCTCCTCCTTTACTTTTTAACCAAGTTACTGTTGATTTCTTTTATACTTACTGATTCTGCAAATTTATTTCTTATACATACTTCTTCACAAGATACATTTTCACAGTTAGTGCAAGGATTTGTATCAAATTGATTTAATAACTTTCTTGCACCATAAAAGTTCCCGACAGATAACCTTCTATTTATATCTCTTATTGGAATATTGTTTTTACATGATTTTTGGCATCTAGGATTCATACAATATTGGCACTTCATTGCTAATTTTCCAATTTTGTCTTCATTTTTATCAGAACTTAATTTTAAGTTTTTTCCTGTGTACGGTTTTTTCACCATTGTTACATAATCGACTTTGATGTATTTCGCTTCATATTCTTGCATATTGCACTCTCTCAAAATAAGATTTGCTACACTTATCCCAGATACAGTTACAGCCGGTGTTCCTGTTCCCATAACTGTTGATTCGCCACAGTTATAAAGCCCTTCTATTTCGCCTTTAGTCTTTAAACGTTTTAACATATGTTGACCTAGCTGTTGTTTTGGACCTGCAACTGCTCCCTTTTCTTTCATAACAAGTCTTTGTAGAGTTGCAGGTGTGCTTAGTTCTACATGACATAGTGCATCTTTAAATCCTGGGAATCTCTTTTCTATTAAATCTAATATTCTGTTCTTTTCTTCTTGTTTTTGTTTAAAATATGCTTCGGTGTGATAATCTCCTTTTGGATTTATCCATTCTTTGAAAGTTGGTCCTATTGCAATTACAGTTTGGTATCCTTTTGGACAAAGTGTGTAGTCGTCTTTTCCCAATATATAAAGCGTTACTTCGCCTTCATCTATTTTTTCTGTATCTCCTATAAGCATCTCGATTGGTAGTGTATCTTCTGGGATTACGTCTTCTTTTACTAATGTGAATAATACTAATGATGGATATGTCGGGATAAGTGAATTTGCCCATTCTCTTCCCTTTTTACATAAATTTTTGTCTATTAAGTTGTTGTATAAGTTCCACACATTACCTGAATTAACTACTCTGTCACATTTTATAATACTTCCGTCGTCTAGCTTTACTCCAGATACCTTATCGTTTTCTATTAGTATTTTTTTGACTTGCTTGTTATAAATCATATCGCCGTTATTTTCTTCAATTACTTTTTCCAGCTTACCAACTAGATTTAATGTTGAACCTGCTGGGTAATAACTTCCTCCAATATGGTTGTCGACAAACATAACAGCCGCAAGTATGGCAGGTGTTTCTTTTACATTTGTATAACAATATGTAGATGTTAATTTATTAAAAAAATCGAATACTTCTTTGGACTTGAAGTATTTTTTCAATATATGCTCTGTGTTTTTATTCATATATCCTAAAAATTTCAAATATGCTTTTGGAGCACTTTTCAACTGCATTAACCCCTGCTCCTTTGTGACTACATCTGGTGTTGTGAATGTCGGTTGGTTTGCTATAACTTTTAAATATAAATCTGTTGAGTCGTGATAAAACTTTTTAAATCCTTCCTTCTCATCTGGAAAAATCTCTCCCAATTGCTCTACAAATTTATCTATATCTTCATAAAATATTATTTTGTGTCCGTTAAAATGAATTGCATATAAACTATCGTGTTTTAAAATATCTATCGGTTCTTCTAATGAATTAAATACAAATCTATGTGGATTAAACCCTATTTCTCCAAATCCATAAATCATAGCTGATCCTTGCTCAAAAATAACGTCATCTCGTTTAAATATTCCACAAGAACCTCCTGGCTTAAATTGTGCCTCTACTACAGTAACCTTAAAGCCCTTCTTTGCTAAAAGTGCAGCCCCTGTAAGACCTGAAATTCCTGCTCCGATAAAAACAACTTCTTTTTTCATAAATATCAATCTCCTTATATTATCTATTTTTCATGTATTATTAATATCTATGAATTGAGATTTCTCACTATTACAACGTGAAATAAAAATTCACTACGTTCATGGTGCTAATGTTCTCCACTAAATTTATAATATTTAATCTCCTTAAAATAAAAAGAGATGACTGAAATTTTACATCAATTTCGGCCATCTCTTTTTATTTTAATTTTTTCCCCACAACAGTATATATAAATTTACCTAGTTTTTTATTTTCTACTACATCAAATCCATTTTTCATCATTAAGTTTGAAATTCCATTTTTATTTGCTGCATGGCAATCACCACTATTTATTAACTTAAATATAATATGGTTATAAATCCATCCTCCGATACCTCCTACCCCTGTATCAGAAAGTATATATATTCCACCAGGTTTTAATACGCGGTATACCTCTTGCATAGCTTTATCTGAATCAGGATAGTGATGAAAACTTTGGATGCATGTCACAACATCAAAATAATTATCTTCATATGGCAACTCATCAGATCTTCCTTTTACAAGTGTTGTACCTCGAATATTTTTTGCTCTTGCTTGTTTTAACATTCCCTCTGATAAATCTAGTCCATGGTATTCTGCCTCTTTTTTATCAGATAATAGGTTGAGAAGATATCCTGTTCCACACCCAACATCTAATAATTTATTATAATTTATATCTTTTAAATACTTGACAGTATCATTACAACTAACCTTTGCAGGACCAGAATAATACATACTATTGTTTTCATCATATACTTCTGCTTGACCATCAAAATGCTGTTCTGATAACTTTATGTAATCTTTCATGATATACCCCCTTCAAATATTTAATTCTAAAATTATTCTTCTTTAATTCTAATTTTAGCACACTTTAAAGGTTAATGAATATCATTTTCATTATCTTTTTAAAAAATATATCTAAATACTATAAAAAAATTCGCTTTGCTCATGGCGCCAACGACTTCGTCCGTTGCTTAAAATTCACTTCGCTCATAAGCGGGCGGCTTCGTCCATTGCTTTAAAAAAAACCTAGGTGGAAGTTTCCACCTAGGCTTTTAAGGATTTATACTATTATTCATAAAATTTGTTTGTTTGCTAATTAATTTATAATTATTTGTTTAAGTTGTAGAAAGATTTTAATCCACAGTATCTAGCTTGAGCACCAACTGTTTCTTCTATTCTTAATAATTGGTTGTATTTAGCAACTCTATCAGTTCTTGATGGAGCACCAGTTTTTATTTGACCAGCGTTTACAGCTACAGCTAAGTCAGCTATAGTAGTATCTTCTGTTTCACCAGATCTGTGAGATATTACTGCAGTGTATCCAGCTCTTTTAGCCATTTCTATAGCATCTAAAGTTTCAGTTATAGTACCTATTTGGTTAACTTTTATTAATATAGAGTTAGCAACACCAGCTTCTATACCTCTTTCTAATCTTTCAGTGTTTGTAACGAATAAGTCGTCACCAACTAATTGAACTTTTTTACCTAATCTTTCAGTAAGAACTTTCCATCCATCCCAGTCTTCTTCATCTAAACCATCTTCTATAGTTATTATTGGGAAGTTAGTAGTCCAATCTTCGTATAAGTCTACCATTTCAGCAGCAGTTAATTCTTTTCCTTCTCCAGCTAAAACGTATTTTTTAGTTTCTTCGTTGTACATTTCTGATGCAGCAACGTCTAATCCTAACATAACGTCTTTTCCTGGTTCGTATCCAGCAGCTTTTATAGCTTCAACTATTAATTCTAAAGCTTCTCTGTTTGATCCTAAGTTTGGAGCGAATCCACCTTCATCACCTACACCACAAGCTAATCCTTTTTCTCCAAGAACTTTTTTAAGTGCGTGGAATACTTCTGCACCCATTCTTAAACCTTCTTTGAAGCAAGGAGCTCCAACTGGTAATATCATGAATTCTTGAACGTCAACGTTGTTATCAGCATGTTCTCCACCGTTTAATATGTTCATCATTGGAACTGGTAATTGTTTAGCGTTAACTCCACCTATGTATTGGAATAATGGTAATCCTAACTCATCAGCAGATGCTCTAGCTACAGCCATAGAAACACCTAATATAGCATTCGCCCCTAATTTACCTTTATTTGGTGTTCCGTCTAATTCTAATAATAATGCATCTATTCCTGGTTGATCAGTTGATTCTAATCCTTCTAATTCTGGTGCTATTATAGTGTTAACGTTGTTAACAGCGTTTTGAGTACCTTTTCCTAAGTATCTACCTTTGTCACCGTCTCTTAATTCAACAGCTTCGAAAGCTCCTGTAGATGCTCCAGATGGAACTATAGCTCTACCTTCTGCACCTGATTCTAATACAACCTCAACTTCTACAGTTGGGTTACCTCTTGAGTCTAATACTTCTCTTGCGTATACTGATTCTATTACTGACATAATTTTCTCCTTCCAAATCTCCACTAATCAAGTTAGTTTTAAAATCATAAATTTATTTTCAAACGGATTGATGGATAAGTTTGCAAATTATCTATGTATTTTAATTATATTTATTATTTTCTTTAATTTTAATTGTCTCGATTAGCTTTCCTTTTTATACTTTTGTTAAATTTATAATTATTATTTATATAAATTGGCTTTTTTAGTAGGATGGCTGAGTACTAGCAGCCACCCTAATTTTAAATATAAAAAATTTATATTTAGATTGCTATTTTATTAATGAGTGACCAGTCATTTCTTCTGGCTGTTCTAATCCCATCATATCTAATATTGTTGGAGCTATATCTGATAGTCTACCATCAGATAATAACTCTTTTCCTACGTAATCTTTACCAGCTACTATAAATGGTACTGGGTTTACTGAATGTGATGTTATAACTTTTCCTGTTGTAGGATCTAACATTAATTCAGCATTTCCGTGGTCAGCAGTTATTATAACGCTTCCACCAATTTCTACTATTCTATCTACTAATTTGCCAACGCAATTATCTACTGTTTCAACAGCTTTAACAGCTGCTTCCATTACACCTGTATGTCCAACCATATCTGGATTAGCAAAGTTAACAACTATGAAGTCGTATTTGTCTTCGTTTATTTTTTCCATAACTTTTGCTTCTAGCTCTGGTGCAGACATTTCTGGTTGTAAGTCATATGTTGCAACCTTTGGTGAAGGTATTAATTCTCTATCTTCTCCTTTGTTTGGTTCTTCAACACCACCGTTGAAGAAGAAAGTAACGTGAGCATATTTTTCAGTCTCAGCAGCTCTTAATTGAGTTTTCCCTAATTTTGATAAATATTCCCCTAATGTATTACTTAATGATTGTGGTCCAAATGCTATTTGAACATTTGGTAAAGTAACATCATATTCTGTTAAGCAAACAAAGAATGTATTTACGTCTACTCTTTCAAATCCATTGAATTCTTTATCAACTATGCATCTAGATATTTCTCTAGCTCTATCTGGTCTAAAGTTGAAGAATATTACTGAATCACCTTCAGATATTTTTCCTACTGGTTGACCATCTTTAACTATTACAGTTGGAATGATAAATTCGTCTGTTGCACCTTTTTTATAAGATTCTTCAACAGCTTCAGATGCAGAAGTAGCAGTTTCACCTTCGCCACAAACCATAGCTCTGTATGCTTTTTCTACTCTTTCCCATCTCTTATCTCTATCCATTGCATAATATCTACCGTTTATAGTAGCGAACTGTCCTACACCCATTTCAGCCATATAAGCTTCAATTTCTTTAACGTAGTTTATACCACTTTGTGGGTCAGTATCTCTACCATCTGTAAATGCATGTACGTATACTTTTTCTACACCTTGTTCTTTAGCCATTTTGATTAAAGCTTTAAGGTGATCTATATGTGAATGAACTCCACCGTCAGATAATAATCCCATTATATGAACAGCATGTTCTTTTCCATTTTCCATAGCTTTTACTAAGACTTCGTTTGTGAAGAAATCTCCGTCTTGTATAGATTTTGTTATTCTAGTTAAATCTTGATATACAATTCTACCTGCTCCTATATTTGTATGGCCAACTTCTGAGTTACCCATTTGTCCATCAGGAAGACCAACATCAAGACCGCTTGCTTTTATTAATGTTGTTGGATAAGTTTTTTCGATTCTGTCTAAGTTAGGAGTTTTTGCTTCTTTAACAGCATTTCCTATTGTATTATTACTCTCTCCAAAACCATCCATGATTATTAATGCTACTGGCTTTTTCATTTATATAATTTCACTCCTATTTAAAATTTACAAGAGCAACATAATCATCAGCTTTAAGTGATGCTCCACCAACTAAAGCTCCATCTATGTCGCTTTGCCCCATTATTTCTGCTACATTAGCTGGCTTAACACTTCCTCCGTATTGAATTCTAACTTCGTTAGCTAAATCCCCGTAAACTGAAGCGATAACTTCTCTTATGTATGATATAACATCATTAGCTTGTTCTGCAGTTGCAGTTTTTCCAGTTCCTATAGCCCAGATCGGCTCATACGCTACAACAACTTTTGCTAAATCTTCTTTAGTTACATCTTTTAATCCAGCTAATATTTGAG
This sequence comes from Clostridium sp. 2218st1_F5_2218SCRN_220325, assembly GCF_039062665.1. Classification (NCBI taxonomy): domain Bacteria; kingdom Bacillati; phylum Bacillota; class Clostridia; order Eubacteriales; family Clostridiaceae; genus Clostridium; species Clostridium sp. 2218st1_F5_2218SCRN_220325. Next base: position 329,290 of record NZ_JBCLNH010000001.1, read on the forward strand.
TTTTTACGTGATCTTTAGTAACTCCAGCTTCCCTTTGTTCTAAAGTCTCACCACAGCATAAAATTGGATTTATACCTACTTGTAATGCTTTTAATACTTTTTTGTTAACTGTTTCGTTAGTTTCTCCAAAATATTCTCTTCTTTCAGAGTGACCTATAATAACATAGTCCATTCCTATTTCTTGTAACATTTCAGCAGAAACTTCTCCTGTGAATGCTCCTGATGTTTCGTAGTGCATGTTTTGAGCCCCAACTTTTATCTTAGTACCTTTAGTAGCTTCTTTAAGGTCTTTTAGTTGTAAAAATGGTGCACATATTACTGCTTCAACATCATCTCTATCAGCTCTAGTTCCGACTTCTTTAACAAACTCTAGAGCTTCTTTTATGTTTTTGTTCATTTTCCAGTTTCCAGCAATTATTGGTTTTCTCATTCAAATTTCCTCCTTTTGAACATGTAGAATACCTTTTTATTTTAAACTATATTGTAAAAAATCGCTATAATTTACACTGTTTATATACACAATCCAAAATATGCCAATTTTCCCTATATGTCAACATTTCTTAGATATCGTCTTTATAATCAGATATAGTTTAATTTTAAGTTATTCCTTAGACTTTATATTATTATTTTTCCCATTATTTATTTAAATTTTTATATTTAAATACTTCTTATTTATCGTCTAATGCAACTATTCCTGGTAATTCTTTCCCTTCTAAGAATTCAAGTGAAGCTCCACCACCTGTAGAAACGTGAGTCATTTTGTCTCCGAATCCTAATTGGTTAACAGCAGCCGCACTATCTCCACCACCTATTACAGTAGTTGCATCTTCTAAATCAGCCATAGCTTTTGCTATTGCTAAAGTTCCCCCTGCAAATGCTTCAAATTCAAATACTCCCATTGGCCCGTTCCAAACGATTGTTTTTGAATTTTTAACAACATCTACGAATTTTTCTACTGATTTTGGTCCTATATCTAAACCTAAATATCCCTCTGGTATATTTTGATCTTCTGTTACTAATACTTCTGCATCTGCAGCAAATTTGTTAGCAGCTTTAGAATCTACTGGTAAGTATAATTTAACACCTTTTTCTTCAGCTTTTGCTAGCATTTCTTTTGCATAGTCAACTTTATCAGCTTCTAATAAAGAGTTTCCTATTTCATATCCTTGAGCTTTTAAGAATGTATAAGCCATTCCTCCACCTATTATTAAGTTATCAACTTTTTCTAATAATTGATTTATAACAGCTATTTTGTCAGAAACTTTTGATCCACCTAATATAGCAGTGAAAGGTCTAACTGGATTAGATACTGCTTCACCTAAGAATTTTAATTCTTTTTGGATTAAGTATCCGCAAGCTCTTTCTTGTAAGAATTGTCCAGCTCCAACAGTTGAGCAGTGAGCTCTATGTGCAGTACCGAATGCATCGTTAACGAATACGTCAGCTAAAGAAGCTAATTCTTTAGAGTAGTTTTCTTCGTTTTTAGTTTCTTCTTTTCTATATCTAGTATTTTGTAATAAGACAACATCTCCGTCTTTCATATCTGCAACTGCTGATTTTGCGTTTTCCCCTACAACGTTATCATCTGCAGCAAATACTACTTCTTGTCCTAACATTTCTGATAATCTTTTTGCAACTGGTGCTAATGATAATTCTGGTTTTGGTTCTCCTTTTGGTTTCCCTAAGTGAGAGCATAATATAACTTTTGCACCTTTTTCTATTAAGTATTTTATAGTTGGTAATGCACCTACTAATCTGTTTTCGTCAGTTATTACTCCGTTTTGTAGAGGTACGTTGAAGTCACATCTTACTAATACCCTTTTCCCAGTAACGTTTATATCTTCTATTGTTTTTTTGTTTAACATTGACATAATTAAACTCCTTTCAAAGTAAACACTTTCCTTTTTTTAATATATCATATATTTATAAAAATTTGTATTTATTTATTATTCATTCCGATTTGCTTTTTTTATTCCCCAATGTACCATTCCCTAATCTAAATGATAATCTCTCTTGAGTAGTTTTATTTTTATGTTAAATTTATTTATTGTGCCTTATCCTAAAAAAGTCCGGAGCTGTAGAAGATACTACAAACCCGGACCTTATCCTAAATTATTTTGCTAAGTTTGCAAAATATCCTAAAGTTCTTATTAATTGAGATGTATAAGACATTTCGTTGTCGTACCAAGATACAACTTTAACTAATTGTTTTCCGTCAACTTCCATAACTCTTGTTTGAGTTGCATCGAATAATGAACCGAAGCTCATTCCTACTATATCAGAAGATACTAAGTATTCTTCAGTGTATCCGAATGATTCGTTAGCAGCTTCTTTCATTGCAGCGTTAACTTCTTCTATAGTTACGTTATTTTTTAATGTACAAACTAATTCAGTTAAAGAACCAGTTACAACTGGAACTCTTTGAGCAGCTCCGTCTAATTTACCTTTTAATTCTGGTATAACTAAACCTATAGCTTTTGCAGCACCTGTAGTGTTAGGAACTATGTTTCCTGCAGCAGCTCTAGCTCTTCTTAAATCTCCTTTTGGATGAGGACCATCTAAAGTATTTTGGTCGTTAGTGTAAGCATGTATAGTAGTCATTAAACCTTTTTCTATACCGAATTTGTCATTTAAAGCTTTAGCCATTGGTGCTAAACAGTTAGTTGTACAAGAAGCCCCTGATATAACTGTTTCTGTACCATCTAATATTTCGTTATTTACGTTGTAAACTATTGTTTTAACGTCACCAGTTGCTGGTGCAGATATAACAACTTTTTTAGCTCCTGCTTTTATGTGAGCTTCAGCTTTTTCTTGAGAAGTGAAGAATCCAGTACACTCTAATACTATGTCTACCCCTAATTCAGCCCATGGTAAGTTTTCTGGATTTCTTTCAGCAGTAACTTTTATTTCTTGTCCGTTAACTACGAAAGCACCTTCTTTAACTTCTATTTCACCGTTGAATCTACCTTGAGCAGTATCATATTTGAATAAGTGAGCTAACATTTTTGCATCTGTTAAGTCATTTATTGCTACTACTTCAAATTTGTCAGTTTGTTCCATTAATTTTCTTAATGCTAATCTTCCTATTCTACCAAAACCATTGATTGCTACTTTAACCATTATGATTTAACCTCCTAAAAATAAAACCTATTTTTATATTATATTTTAATATCTATTTTACTAATTTATTTATCAGTATATGCTGATATCATTAGTTATTGACTAAATTTATTGACTTTTAATTAATTCAATAAGTTTTTCTCCACTATGCTCGTCAGTTACTAAAACTAAGTTCTTGTTAATTTTAGAAATCGCTAGAAAAGCTTCTATCTTTTTAGATCCTGCAAATACTGCGATTACCTCTCTCGCTTGTTGAACACTTTCTAAATCAATACCAATTGTATTTAATCTGTATACAATCTCACCTGATTTATTAAAGTAATATCCGAAAGACTCGCATACAGCACCTTTATCTAGTATTTCTTGTGCTACCTCTTTTGATAAGTTTCGCCTTAATATCATTTCGTCAGCTCTACCAACACCAAACACAACTATGTCTGATTTTGAGACTAAATCTAAAGTCTTTTTGATTTCTGGCTCTTGAGCTAACATCATCATTGACTCTTTTCCTAACTTATCAGGTAAATTAAGCAATGCATATTGTGAGTGTAATTTCTTGCTTATATCTGCCGCTATATTATTTGACTGTATCTCTACATTTAAGCCTACACTTCCTCTAGCAGGTGCTATAGTTACGTTTTCAAATTTCTTATCGTGTTTTAGTCCTTTTGAAAACTCTGCCATCGTAGTTCCACCTGTAATTGAAACAATGTCGTGGTCGTGTAATATATGTGTAAAATGTGATGCGGCTGATCTTCCTACATCGATTAAAACACTTTTGTTTTTTTCATAATCGCCAGGCACAAGTATTACCTTTTTTATTCCTAATAATTGAGTTAATCTATCTTCTAGTGTAGATAATCCCATAACTTCATTCATAGTTTCTTTTAAGCCTTCTAAAAGCTTTATTCCTTCTTCTGTTATGTTCATACCTGATGTTTCAACATTGATAAGACCTTGTTCTCTTAGAACTTCTGTTTCTGAACGAACAATTCTTTCACTCAACCCTAACACATTTGCCAAACTTCTTCTTCCGATAGTTTCGTTTAAATATATCTCTCTAAGTATTGAGTATCGTCTTGTCATTATGTCAAGCACTTGTGGAATTAATTTTTGTTGCATTTTTAATAAATTGTTCATAAGTTTTATACCTCATTCTTTACGCTGGGACTTTTTAAGTCCTATGTATCCATTTGCGTCCCACAAGATAATTTTATTTTACCTTAGATGCAAATATTTTTCAATACGTTTTCATAATTTTTTATTTTTTTAACTCAGATTATAGTTTTTATTTTATATTTTAATAAAAACCTTGATTTCCCAGCCTTTTCACTTAGAAAACAAAGTTCCGTCTTCGCTTGATACTAATATCTCTATCATTATTTTTATTTTTTTTGTTGTTTAGTATATTTATTTATGATTTTATTTAAATATTTTCTCTATTGATTTTATTTATAAATTAGTTATTTTGTAAATCTTCGTTTTTTATTGTATCCTTAACCAACTTTTTTATTCTAAGTTACAAAGTCCCCTCTTTACCACTTTTATAACTTATATTTTTCAAGCAATTTATATTTTTATTTATCTGAGTTTATAAGCAAGCTTTTAATTTACTCCCACTTTTTTATTTTTCCCGCTCAACTCTTTTTCATTATCTTATATTTTTATCTTTTCTTTAAATTTTGATGATGATTTTTTACTTGCTATTATCACACCAATAAATATTTTGTTTCCTTTTAAAATAATATATTCTAATTTATTATACATAAAAAAAAAGGAATGTCCTATACTGTAATACTACAGATATAAAACATCCCTTATTTTTTATATTATTTAAGGCTTTATATTAAGCACATTTTTCTTCAGTTTTTTCTACTTGTTGTTTTTTGTCAGACATTTGTGGTCTTACAAATAATACAACTACTATAAGTCCTACTATTCCTACTATTCCAGCAACCCAATATACTGCATTAACACCTTTTTGTATTAATTCTACATTTGTTGGGTCAGCTGCTGTATTCATGTTGTAAGCTACTGCGAATACTGTTGCTGCAACTGTTCCTGAAAGTGAGTTGAAGAAGTTTACGAATGATGTACCAACACCTATATCTTTTGGCTCAAGCATAGATTGAGCTGCTGGTGTTATAGATACTGAACGGAAACTTTCTGCAATTCCTGTAAATGTAAGAGCTACGAAGTATATCATTATTGGTGTAGTTGGAGAAGTGAATCCCATAACTAACATTGGTATACCTGCTAAAGCAGTTGCTCCTACCATAGCTTTCCACATGTTTGAAGTTTTCTTTCCAACCCATGTTCCTGCTATTATTGGTACTATTATAGTAAGTAAAGTACGAGGCATTTGTAAAGAACCAGCTATACTTGCTGATTTACCCATTACTTGCATTGCTCCTATTGGTGCATAAACGTTCATTGCATTTTGATAGAAGTAACTAGCAAATCCTACTACTAAAAGCATTGTATAGTTTTTGTTTTTGAATAATGCAAGAGGTATTATTGGTTCCTCTGCTTTTTCTTCTATTTTTATAAGCGCTACAAGTGCAACTATTCCTAATATGAATCCACCTATTATAGCTGGATTAGTCCATCCTATTGATGATCCGAAGTTTAAAGATAATAATATCGCACAAAGTGTAACAACTAATGCTATTATTCCTGGAATGTCTATTGTAACTTTTCCTTCACGTTTTTGGTTTGGCATGTTTAATCCGATTAATACTATACCAAGGATTAGAGGTAAAGCTGGCATAAGTATTGCTACTGTAAGCATATTCATATCAGTAAGTATACCTGCTATTATACTTCCTCCAAAACCACCAACTGCTATAGCAGCTGCTAACATACCCATTGCTTTTGGTACATCTTTTCTTTCGTTTATTAATCCCATTATTATATAAGGTGCAGCTGTGAAAGCCCCTTGTGCAAGACTTATTAATAAACGTAAAGCCATAAGTGGTACTAATGAGCGCACAAATGCAAATGCAACCCCACATATTATACATATGATACCTGGTATAACTACTATATTTCTACGTCCTATTAAGTCACCAAGCTTTCCTCCGATTGGTGTCATTATAGATACTCCTAATGCCGCAAAAATAGAGAATAAACCTACGTATCCCATTGCGTTTACACTTTCTAATATTGGTGAAGTTAATGTTGAAAATACAAGACCGTACATAGCTACAGAAAGCATCATACATATACATCCGATTTGTACAAGATTTTTCTTAGCTTTTGGTAGCGGTATTGCTACTGTCTGTTGCGTTCGTTCGTTAGACATAATCTAAATCTCCTTTAATTCTTTTCCGTTTTTTTTATTTAAAAATAATTTTTATTTTCTTTTTTAATTTACCGTTTTCACGTTCTAAATTTATCGTTTTCACGATATGTAATAAATTTTTATCCCATTTATTATTTATTGTTTTTTAACCATTGTGTTGCACAATGAGCTAAACAAGAAGATCCTATTGGACATACATCTTCATTGAATCTTACTTTTGGATTATGTGCTGGAGCTATACCTCTTTCATCTAAGAATCCTGCCGATAAATACATGAATGTGCTTGGTACTTTCTCTGCTATAACAGCGAAGTCTTCAGATGCACTAGCTGATATTCCTGGGTATCCTGTAAGTCCTGGTATACCTATCTCTTCCATGTATCCTACGAATTCATCAGTAAGAGCTGGATTACAGATTAGTGGTGGTACTTCTGAAAGCATTTCTACTTTTGCACTTCCTCCATAAACAGCTGCAACACTTTCTGCAACTTCTTTCATTCTACGAACAAGTAATTCTCTTGCTTCTGGTTTGTTAGTACGTATAGTTCCTTCAAGTACTGCAGTTTCTGGTATTATGTTACCTACTGTTCCTGCATGGAATTTACCTACTGTTAATACACAAGAATGTGTTGGGTCACTTTCTCTTGCTATTAATTCTTGTAATGCAAGATGTACATGTACACCAATATTTATTGGATCTATACCTGCATGAGGATAAGCCCCATGTGAACCCTTTCCTGTTAGCGTGATTTTAAAACCATCTACAGAATACATCATTGTATCTTTGTTATTGTACATATATAGACCAACTGGCATTTGCCCTGTTGATACATGGTATGCAAGCGCTGCATCTACTGGTGGGTTTTGTAATATACCATTTTCGATCATGTTTTTGCTACCTTCGAATGTTTCTTCTGCTGGTTGGAACATTAATTTTACTGTTCCTTCTAGAGCATCTTCATTTTCTTTTATCATTTTAGCTGCTGTAAGTAACATAGCTGCATGGAAGTCATGTCCGCAAGTGTGTGCAGTTTTGCCTGTTGGGCATGCAAACTCTTCTCCACTTTCTTCTGCCATTGGAAGTGCGTCCATATCAGCACGTAATAATAATACTTTTCCGCCTTTTCCAATAGTAGCTGTTACACCATATCCACAATCTTGAGCATCTATCCCACACGCTCTTAATTGTTCCATAACATATGCTTTAGTTTTAGGAAGATCTAATCCCGCTTCAGCATTTGTATGCATATAACGACGATGTGCAACCGTTTCTTCTGCTAATTCTTTTGCTCTGTTATAATAATTCATAACCTTTGTTCTCCTTTTACGGAATATTTTTTGAAGTATTTTCTATATTTATAGAATATATATGGAATACTTTCTTAATAATAATATATCAATATTTGTTCCATTTGTCAAATAATTCTGCTTTGTTATTATACATTTATGTATTTTTTTAACAAACACTTCCCTTTTGGAATATTTACATTGATTTATAAAATGCTTTTTGATAATATAATTGCTAGAGGTGAATAAAAAATGAACACAAATATTGTAGTTATTACGAGTCATTTTCTCCAGGCTCATCTAGAAGAGATGTTCTCAAAATTAGACTTGGATTGCAATATCAATGTCGTAGCTTATGACAGTATTGATAAAATACACAAAGTCTATGACCAGTATGCTGCTTGTACTGATGGTTTTATCGTAAGCAGTTCTGCTGCAAAAGCTATTCTTGAGATGGTAGATCATGAAATAAAACGTCCTATCATTTCTTTTGAAATAGATTCGACGGGAGTATATCGCTCAATTTTAAATTTGCTTCTACGAAATCGGAACTTAAATATGAATAGGGTTATCTTGGACTTTATGATTCCACTTGAAATTGGCGTTACGGCTAATGATTATTTAAATTTAATGGATTCAGATTATGAACAATATCCTATTGATATTTGGAGCAAAAATTTAAGTAAAGATAGTATAAAAACACTAGAAACCCAAATTGTAAATGAAATTTTAAGGCTATGGAATATGGATGCCATAGATATAGTTTTATGCCAATACAGTAATATTGTACCGATTTTAGAAAAGCACAATATCCCTTATGAGTATGCAATAGAAACGCCAGTTTTTCTTGAAAATGTAGTTAAAAAATTTATGTATCTTATCTCATTAGATCATATGCATGAAAACCTACCTGTGATGATTAATGTTGCAGCTTCTGATAATACTTTAAACACAGATAAAAATATTGAGTTAATCACAAAACATATAAACGACTTTTTATCCTCTAACATGATAAATAGTGCAATGCATAAAAATAACGCTTCAGCTTGTGCAGTTATAACTGTAGATAATTTACACCAAATTACAAATAATGAGCAAAATTGTAATTTAAGCGTTTATTTAGATAAACATCTAGATTTTGAAGTATCAATTGGTTATGGGATAGGACTTAACTTAGACATGGCAATTAAAAATTCACATACCGCACGCAGGGAGGCATTATTATCAGGAAAAAGCTTTATATTTACTGAAAAGGGCAACCTTATTGGACCACTAAATTCAAAAGCGTGTATGGTTATTGAAAATCATGCAATTTATGATATTGGGAAAATAGCTAAGAACAGTAGTCTGTCAGCTGTTACAATAAAAAGAATCATAAGCATTTTAAAACTTACCAATTCAAATATGGTAACAACTCAAGATTTATCGTCCCATCTAAAAAGTACAGTAAGAAATGCAAACCGTATACTTAAAAATTTAGAAAAAGGTGGTTATGCAAAAATCACTTGTACCCAAACTAGCAATATTAAGGGGCGACCAACAAAAGTATATGAATTAAATTTCCATATTTAATCTTGATTTATAACAATGGTTAAGTTGGCATTTATTTTTTATACTCTAATAAATATCAACTTAACCATTGTTATACGAAAAAGGAGTATATAAAGTAGAAAATTTTATCTATTTTATATACTCCTTTTTATTTTTATACAGTTATGTTTATGTGAATATTTATTCTACATATCTTTTAAATTTATTATTTTATATCGTTTAAAAGGTTAACTAATTCTTCTTCTGTAAAGTTATATTTGTTGTTACAGAAATGACAAGTTACTTCTGCTTTTTTATCTTCATCTATTATAGCTTGAAGTTCTTTTTCTCCTATTGATTGAAGAACTTTTCCTGTTCTTTCTTTTGAACAGTTACATTCAAATCCAACTTCACATACATCTAGTATTTTTGGTTCTAAGTCTTTAAGTACCATTTCTACTATGTCTTCTGGTTTATTTCCAGCTTTTAATAAAGTTGTTATAGATGGTATATCTTTTATGTTGTTTTCTAATTGAGCTATAGTTTCTTCGCTAGCAAATGGCATTAATTGTACTATAAATCCACCAGCTTGTTCAACGTCGAATTCTCTACATGCTACTATTTCTTCTGAACCATCTTCTTTAGTTATTTTTCTTTCAACTTCCATATTTCTAGTTAAAACACCTAGTGAAACTACTGAAGGAGTTTGTTCTGATAATGCAAAGTAATGTGTGAAGTCTTCTGCTATTTCTCCACTTACTAATGGATAAGATCCTATATAAGGTTCTTTTAATCCTAAGTCTTTTATTACTTGAACGTATCCATCTGTTCCTACAGCACCTGCTACGTTTAATTTACCATTTGGATAGTTTTCAACTTGTACATCTGGGTTTTGAACATATCCACGAACCATACCTTTTGCATCAGAAGTTGCAAGTATAGTTCCTATTGGTCCGCCACCTTTGATTATTACAGTTAATTCGTCTTTTTCATTTTTCATCATAAGACCCATCATGCTAGTTGCAGTTAATGTTCTTCCTAATGCTGCTGTTGCTACTTTTGTTGTATTGTGGTTTATTCTAGCTTGTTCAACCATTTCTCTAGTGTTACCAACATAAGCTCTTATTTCACCATTTCCACTTGTAGCTTTTATTACGTAATCTTTCATTGTATTCCTCCATTAATTATCTAAAATTTGCCCATACTTAGTTATTATAAGCATAATATTATTTTCTGCATACGAAAAATACTCTTTCACAATCTTCTTCAGGTTGTTCAAAAGTAAAATCTCCATAAACCTTAACATCAGAAAAACCTGCTTCTTCAAGCATATCTAGGATTTCCTCTTCTGTGTAAGCTCTTTGTAAATGTCTTTCTTCGTGTTTGTCATATTTTCCATCTTCGTCTGCAACAAAAAATGTTAATTCCATCTCAACTAAGTTTTGTTCATCATCGAAGTAGTTTTGCCACATATATGATACACCATCTCTGTTTTCTCCGTACATATTATCTCCTAATACTGTAGATAATTTGTAGAATGAGCTGATGTCAAAAATAAATATACCTTCTTGTTTTAGTAGTTCATATGTTTTAGAAAATACATTCATTAAATCTTCGTCGTAAGTTATATAATTAAATCCATCGCAAGCGCATAAAACACAATCTAAATTTGTAACATCGAAATCAAGTTCTGCTATATCTTGTTCTAGTAAAACTAAATCTATACCTTGTTTTTCACCTTTACTTCTTGCTACGTTAAGCATTTCGTCAGAAATATCTATACCTGCTATATCGTAGTTTTTCTTAGCTAGTGGTATTGTTATATTACCAGTTCCACAAGCTAATTCCAAGATGTTTTTTACTTCTGCATTTTCGTTTTTAATTATTTGTTCTATATAGTTTACCCAACCATCATAATCAACATCGTCCATAAGTTCATCATAGACGAATGCAAAATCTCTATACTGATCCATCCTCGCTATCGTTCCCCTTGTTTTCTTCTTCTTGTTTTTTTAGTTTTTTCTTGCGGGCTGTAAGCATTCCGCCAATTTTACCTGCTTCTTTTGCAGTAAGGCCTGCCCAGCCTCTTTCGCTTACTTTGTCGATTAATCCTAATTCTGATGCTATCTCATATTTCATTATATCATTGTCTGTCAATGGTTTATCTTTCTTGCTGCTATTTTTTTTAGTTTTCTCACATTTATATATTAATTCAGCGCTTAATTGCGTATTAGTTTTTTTATTTTCCATATTTAACACTCCTTCTATATTTAGGAGTATTGCCATATTAAAGCCTTTTATACATAAATTCATAAAAATAAGATGACTTCTAAATCGATAAAAGCCATCTTATATAAAAAATATCTCACTTAAATTTTCCTATTATAATTCCGAATCTTAGCTTACACTTTCTCGATTACTTGATTGTGTTTCATCATCTTTCATCTTAGAAAATATACTCGCTATTATTGCCCCCGATATATTATGCCATACACTGAATATTGCCCCTGGTACTGTTGCCATTGCTAAATTTGGAAAAGCTGTCGTCGCTAAACTTGATGCAAGACCTGAGTTTTGCATTCCAACTTCTATAGCTATCGTTTTTCTTTGACTTAAATTTAATCCTAACATCTTAGCTATTGTGTAACCAAGTGCATATCCCCCACAGTTGTGTAGTATAACTACTGCAAATACTACTAATCCTGTTGTAAGTATTTTTGCTGAGTTTGCTGATACAACTGCTGCAACTATCATTACTATAGCTGTAACTGATATTAATGGAAGTACCTTTTTTACGTTTGAAGTAAATTTGTAGAATAATTTGTTAACTATAAATCCAAGACCTATTGGTACTATAACAACTTGTATTATTGAGAAAAACATACTAAATGCATCTATATCTACAGTTGTTCTTAATAATAAATATGTTATTGCTGGTGTTAATATTGGTGCTAGTATTGTTGAAACGCTAGTCATTCCAACAGATAATGCTACGTCTCCTTGTGCTAAGAAACTCATTACATTAGAAGATGTTCCCCCTGGGCATGTACCAACTAATACTAAACCTACTAATAATGCGTCGTCTATTTTAAATAATTTCCCCAATACAAATGCTAATAACGGCATTATTGTAAATTGTGATAAGCATCCTATGATAACATTTTTAGGTTGTTTAAATACTATTACAAAGTCATCTGGTTTTATCGTAAGCCCCATACCAAACATAACCACCATTAATAAGTAATTTACCCAAGATGTCTTAACCCATGATAATGAAGTAGGTACAAATAGCGCCATTGCAGCTATAACTAATACTATAATTGCCATATACTTTCCTACAAAGTCGCTTATTTTTTCTAATGTTTTCATTGTTTATTCCCCCTTTTTAAATATATATAATCAAAATATCCCCGATTTTGATTCCCCTGATAAAGAATATCTACCTTTGTCTTAAGCTCCCCCAAGCTAAAAACATTATGAGGTAATATTTTCCTTGTTCAAGTATTACATAATACTAATACTTTTGTCATATGATGTCAAGGTATTTTAGAGAAATTTATGAAAAAACTGAAAATTTTTATTCTTCGTAAAAAACTATATGTTTTTTTATATGATGAATTATCATATTAAGTGCAACACTTAAAAATGGATAAAAAAATAGCTCATAAGTTTATGTTC